>CBAAAE010000160.1:0-6792 GCA_964658845.1 uncultured Novosphingobium sp.
GACGTCCGTCACGGTGAACGCGGGCGGCGTGGTCGATCTGGATACGTCCTCCGCCAAGATCGGCGCCAACATTCCGGCTCGTGAGATTGAAGAGTTGCCCATCAATGGCCGCCAGATTTCGCAGCTCTACCTGCTGGTTCCGGGTGCTACCAACTCCGGCAGCGGTACGTTCGACAACATTCACTTCTCCGGCCGGTCGGTCGAGCAGAACATCATTCGCATCGACGGCATAGACGCAGGCTCCATCATCGACACGTCCCCGGGTAATTTGAACGGCGAGTTGACCTCGACCTTCCGCCTGCAGCAGTCGCTCGAAGCGGTGCAGGAATTTCGCATTGACTCGTCCAGCTATCCCGCGGAACTCGGCACCGGTACCGGCGGTCAGGTCAGCTTTGTCACGAAGTCGGGTGGCAGCAAGCTGCACGGCTCCGCCTTCGAATACGTGCGAAACGATTTCTTCGACGCGCGTAACTATTTCAATCGCCGCAACACGGTGGGCAACACGCCGAAGTTCCGTTTGAACCAGTTTGGCGGATCGGTGGGCGGACCACTCATCAAGGACAAGCTGTTTGTCTTTGGAGCCTACGAGGGTCTGCGGCAGATCTACAGTTCGCCCTTCAGTTCGAGCACGCTGAGCGCTGCCGACCGCGCCAACGTGGCCGCGACCAGCCCCGCACTGATCCCTCTGCTCTCCGCCTTTCCCACGGCGAACAATGGTGCCAGCGGCGTGATCGCAGTCGGCCAGAACCGAATCCAGGAAGACTTCGGCGACATCCGTTTCGACTACCACTTCAACGAGCGCTTCAACATGTACGCCCGCTATAACCGCGACCAGGGCAATTCTGCACAGGTGCAGGACGCCTCGCTGTCGCAGTTCGGCCAGGTGGAAGTGCCGCAAAACGGCGCACTGGTGTTGAACCATGTCATCTCGCCGCGCATGTTCAACGAGTACAAGTTCGGCTTCAACAGCGTGAAGATGCGCGTGCTCGGCATCCCTGGCGCCAGTCCAAACGTTGACCTGAGCCGTAGCCGAATCGCCATTGCGGGCCTGACGAACGTGGGTGCGCTGATCAGCTTGTCCAGTTCGTTCAACGGCGTGGGTGCGCCGTATACGGCGCAGGAGTATTCGTTCATCGATAACTTCTCGTACGTGCTCGGCCGTCACAACACGAAGTTCGGCGTTGAGATCCGGCCACGCTCGCTCTACAACAACCAGATCGGCGGCACCACCTACACCTACAACTCGATCGCGAATTTCGCAAAGAACGCACCGGATCAGATCCAGTTCTACGGCGATCTGTCGGACAAGAGTCCCTTCACCGGCCTCTCCGGCAATGCCCAGGTCAAGCAGAACTACTACATCGGCTACGCGCAGGACGAGTGGAAGATCACGCCCTCGCTGACGCTGAGCTACGGCCTGCGTTACGAGTACTACTCGCCCCTGCACGAGGTCCGGAACAAGGACGTGGTGTTCTCCATCGACCAGGGAACGATTCTGCCGGGTTACGCCGGTGACTGGAACAAGAGCTCGAAGAACAACTATGGACCGCGTGTTGCCCTGGTCTTCGCACCTGCCGCGCTGGAGAACAAGACCGTCTTCCGGCTTGGCGGCGGCGTGTTCTACGGGCCGGGCCAGACGGAAGACCAGATTCAGCCTGAGGCAAACGACCGCGTCAGCAAGACGTTTGCCGCGTCGGCATCTTCGGGCAAGGTGTTTCCCATCAATCCCGCTACCGATGTGTATGCAACCTACGACATCAACAGCCCGACGCTCGGCTACCAGCCGCGCGCCTACACCTCGCACTACAGCGTGCCCGAACGTGTGACGACATACACCGCTTCCGTCCAGCAGGAGCTGCCGGGCGGGATGCAGTTCATGGTGGGTTATGTCGGTGCCACGGGTCGCAACCTGTTCCTGCGCTCCATCACCAACCTCATCACGAGCGTGGCCACCAACAACGCGACGGGCGCAGGCGTGGCGACACGCCAGTTCGGCAACCGCTTTGCCGAAATCGACTACAAGACCTCGGGCGGTGTGGACCAGTATCACAGCCTGCAGACCACCTTGCAGCGCCGTTTCGCAAACGGCCTCTCGCTGGGTGCGCAGTACACCTGGGCTCACGAACTGGGCACGTCTTCGGGATCAAACGAGGCCACCACGTCGCAGGAGCCGCTGCAGATCTACGGCCAGACACCGGAGTACGGGCGCGGAACGTTTGACATCCGCAACTCGTTGAATGTGTCCACGCTGTATGACCTGCCGGTCGGCCGGGGCAAGATGTTCAACCTGTCCGGACCGATGAACGCCGTAGCCGGCGGCTGGCAGATGGGCGGCATCCTTAACTTCCGCAGCGGTCTGCCAATCGATGTCTTGATCACGCGGCCGGATCTGGCTTACCTCGGCGTCACTGGCAGCCCATACGCGGGGCAGACGTTTTCCAGTCCGGTAACGAACGCGTCCTGCCCTGCCTTTACCTACAACGGCAGCCTGTACGGTCCGGGCCTCTGCACGGTCGCCGTGCAGAATGTGCCGGGCGGCGGCAATACGCGCAACATTCGCCGTCCAAACCGAGTGGCGGGCGTCAACCCGTACCTGAAGAACGGTCTGCAGTTCCTCAATCCGGCTGCCTTCAGCGCACCGGCTGCAGGCACGTTTGGCAACAGCCGCCGCAACGACCTGAGCGGGCCAAATCTGGCTCAGCTTGACCTGACCCTCTCCAAGGAGTTCACGGCCACGGAGCGTCTGAAGTTCAAGTTCCAGGCCGATGGCTATAACGTCTTCAATCATGCGAACTTTGCCAGCCCCGGCAACGTGCGCTTCGCCCAGGGCATTCCCTCGGCAGGCGGCGGCGCCGGTTCACAGCCGGGCACACCGTTCGTCGCAGGCACCGGCTCAGGCGGCGCCGGCAATAACCTGGGCACGCTCTCGAGCACGGTAGGCAACCAGGTGGGCCTTGGCGCACAACGCCAATTTCAGCTATCGCTGCGCGCTTCCTTCTAAGAAATTCCTCCATGAATCTGCACCGTTTTCGCACGGCCAGAGCCTTCGGGCTTTGGCCGTTTTCTTTTTGCATTTACCGGCTTGACGCACGCGTACTTCGGCGCTATTCTTCACCCAACTTCTGAGCAGATTTGGTGATCCTCGCCAACTCGTCCTACCTCCGCACAGCGCCAGGCGCTGTACAGGGCTCAGCGTTCCGACCAGCCGTTCCCTTCCGCGTTTCGTCCAACGACAGGCAATCTAACCTACACACGCCCTTGGAGGCATAGTCCACTTGGTCAAAAGCTCGCTCGAAATCACGCCCAATACAGAGGCCATGTTCGGTCTTCGCGATGAAAACCTGCGGTTGATGGAGCGGGAACTGGGTGTAACGATCGATCTTCGATCGCAGGGCCTGGTGGTAGAAGGCATTCAGGAATCGGTGGAGATGGTGGAGCGCGTATTCCGCGATTTCGACAGTCTGCGCCGGGGTGGCGTCTTGCTGGCGGGACCGGAGCTGCACGCGCTACTAAAGCTTGCCATCGCCGACCCTACTTCCAGTCTGAAGTCTCTCGTCGACAGCGGCAAGCAACGCACCGCTGCTGGCGTGAAGCGCATGGTCACGCCGCGTTCGCCCAACCAGAAGAAATACGTTGAAGCGATTGAGCAGTCGGACATGACCTTCGGCATCGGACCGGCAGGCACGGGCAAGACCTACCTCGCGGTTGCCATGGCGGCTTCCGCGCTGATGGCCAAAAAGGTCAGCCGCATCATCCTTGTGCGACCGGCAGTGGAAGCGGGCGAGCGGCTCGGCTTCCTGCCCGGCTCATTGCAGGAGAAGGTCGACCCGTATCTGCGTCCGCTGTACGACGCGCTTTACGACTTGCTGGACAAGGATCGCGTCGACAAGATGCTGGAAAAGGGCATCATCGAAGTGGCTCCCCTGGCGTTCATGCGCGGGCGTACGCTGTCAGACGCGTTCATCATCATGGACGAGGCGCAGAACACGACGAACGAGCAGATGAAGATGTTCGTCACGCGGCTCGGCGCGAACTCGAAGGCAGTCATCACCGGCGATCTGACCCAGATCGACCTGCCGAACCCAAAGCGCAGCGGCCTGCTGGAAGCGCTAAACGTCTTGAGCGGTGTCGAGGGTGTGCGCTTCTGCCACTTCGAGGATGTGGACGTGGTCCGGCACAACCTGGTGCAGCGGATCGTACGTGCCTACGACACGCACCAGCGCGAACAGCAGCTTTCGCTGGGCCTGGCAGAGCCGGCGCTGGATGGATCGGGCGCTCCGCTGCTTGTGCCACCTCCCAGACGCAAAACGCAGTAAGTGCAACGCCGCGCGATACCATGACAGGAGAGGGCTTCGGTCCTCTCCTGTTTCTCTGTGAGGCGCATTGATCGTCATAGAACCTCCGAGTAGCGGCAACGACGCAGCGGGCCCTTTTCAGGACCTTCGCAAGCCGCACCTTGCACGCTTCCTGATCCGCGCGAAAAAGGCGGTGGACCTGCAGGGAGAGGTCACTGCCCTGCTGTCTACCGACCTCCGCCTAAAAGATCTGAACCGCACCTTTCGCGGCAAGAACAAGCCGACCGACGTGCTGAGCTTTCCCGCCGGCGAGAACAGCGAGGGCATCGCTGGCGATCTTGCCCTCTCCGTGGAGACCGCTGCTCGGCAGGCTGCCGAACATGGCCACACTTTAGAAGAGGAGTTGCTCATCCTTCTGCTGCACGGCCTGCTGCACCTTGCCGGTTACGACCATGAGCAGGATGCCGGCGAGATGCGTGCGCGTGAAACCGAACTGCGCGCCCTCCTGAACCTGCCCGCCGGTCTGATCGAGCGCACGATCCCGGCACGCAGGAAATCCGTTGCAGAGCCGCGGTCGACCGCGCCGCTGGTCATGCAGCCCAAGCGGCAAGCCATCAAGTCCACGGCGCGAAAGAGAGCTCGATGACGCCGCTCTCTACGATCTTGATCCTGCTGCTGCTGGGCGTGCTTGTGCTTGCCTCGTACGCGGACCGGGTGTACTCGGAGATGGGCAAGTTCCTGGCGCGCGAGTACCAGGACAACCTGGATGCGTGGGTCGACGGGATGGAGCCGCGCTTCGGTCTGTCGCGCGATAACATCGCGCTTTCCGCATCGATTCTCCGGCAGACTTCGCTTTCTGCCATTGCCCTGGTGCTTGGCGTGCAGCGCTTAGCCGGTGGCCGCAGCACCGGCTGGACAGCCTACGTCGAGGTACTGACAGTGCTTGCCCTGATCATCATCCTCTGCGACCGCTTGATTCCCCAGTTGATCTTCGCGCGCACGACCGGTGAGTGGGTGCGTCGCATCCGGCTCCTGCTGCAGGTGCTGTTCTACCTGGTCTTGCCGGTGACGCTGCTGCTTGGCCTGCTGCTTTCTATCGCTTCGCTCGCGGAACACTCCAGTGACGAGGTACGCGATCATCCCGACGAAGGCGTGGATGCTCTGCTGGAGGCGGGTGAGGAAGAGGGCATCCTGGAAGAAAGCGACCGCGCGCTGGTGCGTTCTGTGGTCGAGTTCGGTGACGTCGTCGTGCGTGCGGTGATGACGCCGCGCCCGGAGATGCTGGCCGTGCCGGACACCACCACCATTGCTGAATTCACGCGCAAGGTGAACGAAAGTGGCTTCTCCCGTGTGCCTGTGTACAGCGGCGTGCTGGACGAGATTACCGGCATTGCCTTCGCGCATGACCTGCTGCAGATCGCCGATGCTGACGCCAACAAGCGCACCGTACGCGAGATCCAGCGGCCCGCGGCCTTTGTGCCGGAGCCTAAAAAGGTCAGCGAACTGCTACGCGAAATGCAGCTTGAGAAGCAACACATGCGGATCGTAATCGACGAGTACGGAGCCGTTGCAGGGCTTGTAACCATCGAAGACATCATCGAGGCCATCGTTGGCAACATCGAAGACGAGCACGATAAAGCTTCGACTGCGGATGTCACACGCGAGGAGGACGGCTCCTTCCTGGTGGCGGGAAGCATGGACGTGTCCGGTCTTCGCGATCTGCTCGCGACCGCCGGCAACAGCGAGGATCACGAACCGCTGCGCCTGCGCACCAACCTGGAAGCGACGACAGTGGGTGGCCTGGTCTCAGAGCTGGCAGGACACATTCCACTGCCCGGCGAGGTTATTGAGAGCGACGGCCTGCGCCTTGAGGTGGTCGCGGCAACCTCTCGCCTGGTGACGCGTGTGCGTGTTCGCGCGGTCTTCGACGACGACCACCCGGAAGATCGACCGGTACACTAGCAGGATGTCCTTTCGCTCCGGTTTTGTCGCGATCATCGGCCGGCCAAACGCCGGCAAATCCACGCTGCTGAACGCCCTGCTGGGCGAGAAGCTGGCGATCGTGACACACAAGGCGCAGACCACGCGCACGCGAATCCTGGGCGTGCTGGAAGTACCGGCGCATCCGAAGACCAAGGTTCGACCTGCGCAGCCTGCATCGCAGGTGATCATCGTCGACACGCCAGGCGTGCACAAACCCAGCAGCCAGCTCGATCGCCGCATGATGCAGGAGGTGCATGATGCACTGGAAGCGCGCGACGCCGTGCTGTTCCTCGTGGACGCGACCCATCGCCTGCACGAACCGAAGGAGCGCGTCGAGGGCAAGCAGCCATCCCCGTCCGAGGACAAGAAAGCTCTCTCGGCCGCGGAAGACGCCTTTGCCCTGAGCCTGCTGCGCAACGTGACCTGCCCCGTTCTGCTGGTGCTGAACAAGATCGACCTGGTCCGACGTGAGGAGTTGCTCCCGCTGATCACGCACTGGTCTGCGAAGCATAAT
>CBAAAE010000161.1:0-6713 GCA_964658845.1 uncultured Novosphingobium sp.
TCACGGCCGACGAAGTGGGCTGGGCGAAGCTGCGGCCGGCCATCATCCAGTTCTACTCCGACAGCTTTACGGATGCCGACCTGGATGGCATTATTGCCTTCTACAAAACGCCTGCAGGCCAGGCCCTGCTGACAAAATCGCCGGATCTCGGCAACAAGACCATGACGACCGTGCAGGATCGCATCAAGGAGATGCAGCCCAAGCTGGCTTCCATCACGCAGGATTATGCGGCCAAGATGAAGGCTGCAACTCCGGCCGCTCCGGCCAGCGCCGCGCCTGCCCCCAAGCCGTCTTTGAAGCCGTAATGTCCTGTGTTCTGACGCTGGCGCTCGACGACGAGGCGCAACGCCGCTTCGAAGGGGAGCGCCAGCAGCACTTTCCGCCCACTCTCAACCGGATTCCAGCGCACCTTAGCCTCTTCCATACGCTGCCGGAAAGTGACGAAACATTCGCCGTGTTGCAGGCGGAGGCGGAGCGACAGCAGACGTTCGCGTTGCAGGTGTCGGAGCTGAAGTCGATCGGAAAGGGTGTCGCATACTTTCTTGCTTCGCCTGACGCAAAGGCACTCCACCGCAGCCTGAGCGACGCCTTCGCGGAGGTGCTTTCCTCGCAGGATCGGCAGGGTTTCCGGCCGCACGTGGTGGTGCAGAACAAGGTGGCACCCCAGGTCGCCCGGGAGACGCTTGCCCAGTTGCAGGCGAGCTTTGCGAAGTGGCAGGTACATGCTGTGGGACTTGACCTGTGGCGCTACCTGGGCGGCCCGTGGCTGCATCTGCGGCGGTTTCAGTTCGGCACGCGGGAAACGGTTTAGCCACTTCGAAGCAAGCAGATCCTTCGGCTTCGCTCACGATGACGTGCTGGAGCTACATGCTTCCTCAGCAGCGTGCTGCGGTTTGTGCGGCCTGGCGTCCGTCGCGGATCAGGTCGGGCAGGCCTACCCCTCGATAGCCATTGCCCAGCAGGTGCAGCGCTCCCAGGGCGTCGACGCGCCGCTGCAGGTCCTGCATGCGTTCGATGTGTCCGACCTCGTACTGCGGCAGGGCGTCGGGCCAGCGCCGGACGACGGTTACTGCGGCAGCGGGCAACGGTCCGAGTACCTTTTCCAACTCACGTCTTGCGATTGATGCGATCTCTTCATCGGAGCGGGCCATCAGCGAGTCAGCGGTCTTGCCACCGAAGTAGGCCCGCAGCGATTTACCACCCGGCGGGACGCGATGCTGGTATTTCTGGTCGGAGAACGTACCTGCAAGCAAGGTGCAGCCTTCACCGTCAGGTGCCAGAAAGCCGAAGCCCGCCGGGATCTTCAGGTTTGGCTCATCCATAAAGCCGAAGCCCGCGATGACTGCGGAACTGGTCGGTAAGCTGACCAGTTCCGCAGCACGCGTGTCGATGCCCTGCAGCAGCATCTGCGCCTGCTTGACCGGTACGGCAAGCAGCAGATGATCAAAGCGGGCTGCCGGGGCGTTGTCGTATTGCAAGAGCCAGCCGTCTTCTTGGCGCTGCAGTCCGGTGACGGTGCGCTGCATCTGCACGCAGTCCGCAGGCAGGGTCTTCGCCATGCGCTCAGCCAGCGTTGCGGTGCCGCTCCGCAGCGAGGTGAAGATGCTGGCGCGCGGCTTGCTGCCGCGCAATGCCGATCGGGCCTGAAGCGCGCGGATCAGGGAGCCATGCTCTCGCTCCATCTGCACAAAGGGCTGCATGACCGATTGCACGCTGAGCCGATGCACGTCACCGCCAAAGACCCCGCCTAGCAGCGGTGCACCGATGACGCGGAGCACCTCCTCGCCGAAGTGACGTTCGACAAAGCTCGCGACCGACTCATCATGATCCGGCGCTAGGGCTTTCAACTCTTCCGCACGATCTGGTTCTGCCGCGTACGCTGCCCTCGCGGCAGGGCTGAAAAGCGACGAATGCATCACGCTGTTCAGATCTTCCGGCACCATCATGCGCATGTTATCCGGCAATGCCAGTAGTTCGCTGTGCTGCAGGACGTAGGTCACTCGCGTGGAGTCGTTGGAGGACATCAACTCGTCGCCAAGGCCAAGCTCTTCTGCCAGTTCTCGTGCCCATGGCTTATCCGTCACCCAGCCGTCCGGTCCACATTCGATGATGAAGCCGGATTCGCGATGAGTTTCGAGGATGCCGCCCAGACGTTCTGACGCTTCGACAAGTGTGAAAACGAGGTCGGATCCAGCCTGCTGCAGCTTTGCGAGTTCATAGGCAGCAGACAGGCCGGCGACACCGCCGCCCACGACTGCGACGGATCGTGGCATGGCTAGACTGCTGCCGGCACGGGCTCATCGACCGGCGTCAGTAGAGTGACCAGTTCTCCTGAGTCTGCGGCCGACCAAGCTGCGTGTGCGGGCAGGCTACGGATGCCACGGCGCGCCACGTCCGCAAGCGCTGCGATCAACGTAGGCGAATCATTCAGGCTGTCTGCGCGCGAGATGGTAATGCCGACCTCTGCCGCGGTCTGCTGGAAGGCGATGTCGATGTCGTAGAGGATCTCCACGTGATCGCACAGAAAGCCAACCGGCTGCAGGACGGCGTGCGTATAACCTTCACGCTTCAGGGCGGCCAGCATGTCTTCGACCCCAGGCCCGATCCATGGTCCGCCGCTCAGGCCCTGGCTTTGGAAGCAGAAGTACCAGTCCTGCTTATCCAGTATGTCTCGGAGTTCCGCGGCAATGTGTCGCGCGGTTCCCTTGCACTCGATGGCGTACGTGTCGGGTTCCGTGGCAATCATCATGCCGTGATGTTCAGAGGGTTTCGTCTGGATGGTTCGGCAGGGCACTGAATGCGCCGTGAACAGCACGGCGGTCCTGGCTCCCGTTGCACGCGCAGCTTCGATAGCCTTGCGCATCCGCTCGGCAAAGGCGCGGACCAGCAGGACGTGCTCCGACCAGCCGGCGACGAAATCAATCTCGAATGCGCCCGCAGCGGCAGTTTCGAGTGCGCGCCGATAAAGGCCAACGCTGGTGCGTGAGTTCTGCGGTGCAAGGCAGATCGCGCGAACATTTCTGATGCCGTCCGCCTTCATCTGCTCGACCACGTCGGTGATGAAGGGATGCCAGTTGCGCATGCCGACGTAGACCGGGGTGCCGATGCGCTGCTGCAGGAGGCGGCCCTGCAGCAGTGTCCAGCGCGTCAGGTGCGGACCTTGTGCCGTCGCCTCTTCGCGCAAGCCAATCTCGGCATAGCGTTCCTGCAACTCGTGCACAACGTGCGGGGGGACGCCTCGGCCGCCGGTTACCAGCTTCAGGTAAGCATCCATTTCGCTGAGCTTGTCCGGCGTGCCGTGTGCCAGCAGCAGGATCGCGTCGAAATGTTCCGGCTCTGGTTCCGCAGTTTTGGGTGCGGCGGAAGCTGCGGCAAACTGCTCAGCGTTGCTGACCTCGTGCTGCGCCAGCACTTGCGCCGTCCCGGTAGATTCGGCGGGCTGCATCGCACGGGAGCGCGCAGCCATCTGCTGGTGGATCGGGTCGAGCCGCTCCTTCAGCTTCAGCTTTTCACTCAGCCATCCAAGGCAGAAATACCCGAAGTTATTCATGGACGCACACTCATTTCCTTGACCCACCGCGAAACGTTGATCACGTTGTCGACGGGCGTTCCGGGTACGATGCCGTGGCCAAGATTGAAGATGTGGCCATCCCTGTTGCCGGCCGCGTCCAGCACCTGCTTCACGCGCTGCTTCAGCAGGTGTTCCGGCGCGAACAGCGCGATGGGATCGAGATTGCCCTGCACCGCGACGTGCGGTCCGGCCAGTCGCCAGCCCTCATCGAGCGGCACGCGCCAGTCCAGGCCCAGGACATCCGCGCCGGTCTCGCGCATGGTGCTCAGCAGCGATGCCGTGTCCACACCGAAGTAGATGACGGGCACGCCGAGCGCCTGCACACGCTGCACTAATTCCGTCGTGGCTGGCAGAACAAAGTCGCGATAATCAGCCACGGAGAGCGCACCGGCCCAGCTGTCGAAGATCTGGATGACATCAGCGCCCGCCTCGACCTGCTGCGCAGCATACGCAACCAACACGGTCAACAGCTTTTCATTCAACAGCGACCATGAGCCAGGGTCGCTGTACATCAGCTTTTTCGTCTCGATGTAGTTGCGCGACGACCCGCCCTCAATCATGTAGCTGGCTAGCGTAAACGGCGCGCCGATGAAGCCGATGATGCCGAGTTGATCGCCGTCGTCACGCGGCGGTGCGAAGTGCTTCGCGACCTGCTCAATGGCACGCGCCACGTAGTTCAGATCATCGGCACGATCGGTGCGCAGCGATTCGATATGCTCGCGCGATCGCACAGGCTGGTGCACCACCGGCCCTTCGCCGTTGACGAACTCGAAATCCAGGCCCATGGGCGTGAACGGCAGCAGCAGATCGGCAAAGATGATGGCCGCATCGACGCCCAGCCGCTCGGCCGCTGTGATCGTCACTTCCGCCGCGACGTCCGGCGTACGGCAGATTTCCAGTAGCGTATGGTGCTTGCGCACGGCCATGTATTCCGGCATGTAGCGGCCGGCCTGCCGCAGAAACCATACAGGCGTGCGATCCACCGGCTGCCGCAGGCACGCGCGTACAAAACGACTTCCGCGCGGCTGAATGGAGCCGGGTTCCACAGGCTGCGTGAGGATCGCGCTATCGGCCATGGCTACGCCGTCGGAGCGACGTATTCCTTTGGCAACTCGCCACCTTCGCCGTAGAAGAAGTCGTTCATCTGCTCCACCAGGAACTCCTGTGCCTGTGGCGTCCAGGGCTGCAGGCGGTATTCGTTCAGCAGCATTTTCTGCCGTTCGATCCACTCGCCCCACGCCTTCTTGCTGACGGTGTTGTAAATCTTGTTGCCGAAATCGGAGTCGAAGGGCGGCTCATCCAGCCCCTCCATCTCTGCTTTGTACTTGGAACAAAAGACCATGTGCGCCATGCGTGCTGTCGCTCCTCTGCAACCCTGATTGTAATGGGATGCGCCGGGCGGGTGTCCGCTACTCGCCCTTGCCGGGACGACGTTGCCAAGCTCGTCGTACGGGCAGTGGCGGCAGTCGTTGCCGCAGCAGGTGCCGCGCCGGCGCAGGTACGCCGCCGTAAAGACGATAAACGGGCCGTCGTAGTACGAGTCCTGCTCAGGCTGTGGAGTGGGAAGCTTAGACTCTGGCACAGGTTCCATCGTAAAGGTTCAGGATCACACGCCTGCGAACAGGCCAGGGTTCACGTGCGCGACGGTTGGCTCCGCGGGAGTACCTGGAGGCGGCAGGGACGTTTCGCGCCGCCGAATGCCTGTCGGCGTTGCCACCGCATCGAGCAGATGGCCTTCGCTATCGCACGCCGCGCCGCCGCGCAGGTGGACTTTGCGCCCCGCGACGGCAGAGGAGCGCTCGCCCGGCACAACAATGCCGATCAGGTTCATGGGATCGCTGCCGGCCAGTGTGACCACGTCGTCATGCGCAAGGTGACGCGTGGCTCGCAGGCTTTCCACCGCTTCGGGCAGGGCGAACTGCTCACCGGAAAAGCCGTGCACGAAACGTCCGCCGCGCACTTCGCCGCGAGCCTCAAGACGCCGCAGCATGCGGACCAGGTCGCGCCACTTCGGGGCGTTCGCCTCGCGCTGCAGCAGGTCGCGGAATACGACCCCATAGCGGGCCAGCAGCATGCGTGCGGCGGCAGTCAACGAGACCTCTTCTTCGCGGGCGCGTTCCGGGGCGGTGCGTTCGCGATGCTCCTCTTCGGTGAACAGCGACCACCGTCCGGCGGTCGATCGCGTGCCTCGACGCACCCCGTTGGTGACCGGCTCGGCTGCCAGCGGCTTGCGCTTGGGATCCATCATGATGCGAAGCTGATCGAAGCCGTCGGCGCTGGCGATGCCCGCCGTCGCCAGCTCCCAGAGCGCGTTCTGCGTGCCCTGCTTGCTCAAAACGCAGGTGCGCTGCAGGTCGCTGGCGAAGCATGCGCCACGGTCCCGCAGAGCCGCCCGAATGCATAATGCCTCCGGCGAAAGCGCCTGCTGCAGCTTCTCTTCCTCGATGGACTTGGCGGCGAGTGCGGACGGCAGCCAGTCCGCCGTCTCTCGCAGATAAAACGTGATCGGAGCCATGTTCGTGGGGATCACGCGGCGCGGTGCGGCACCATCTCCCACGGCCCAGGCGGGATGCGGCGAGATGCGTCCCCAGCCCACCGAACCGCTCAAGCACAGCGCATCCAGCCATTTGCCGTCGTACTCGCGTACGCGCTGCGGCAGCAGGTTGCGCTCCCATTCGACGGCAGGCGCTTCAAAACCCTCAAGCTGCAGCAGGGCTTGCAGCACGCCCTCTTCCCCGGAGAGCTGCGTCTGTGGCGCAAGGTGCTGCCAGCGCAGCAGCCAACGCATGAAGATGGCGGGCGAGACGGCCTCGATCTGCTTGCGCAACGCACCCAGCGTGAGCCGGTGAATGCGCTGCAGGATGCGGCGTTCACACCACTCGACATCCTGGTCGTTCTCGGCTTTCGAAGGCGCTTCGTAGACCCCGCGCAAGGCTAATCCCTGCACCTCGATTGCGACTAGTTGCTGGAAAATGGCGCGCGAATGCAAGCCGATGAGCGCTGCGGTACCGGTCGCCGTGATTGGGCCTAGTAGTTGGAGTAGACCTTGTGTCAGCAGGCGAAGTGCTTCGTCTTTCGGATCGACCTGTGTCGAGGGGGCGGGTTCTGTGACAGAAACGTCCGGGGTATCGTGCCGGGACGA
>CBAAAE010000162.1:0-6692 GCA_964658845.1 uncultured Novosphingobium sp.
CTTCGCCGCGAGCGGGCCGCTCACATAGGAGACGAGGTGGTCATCCTCACTCCGCATGACTGGCACTTGGCATCGAGATCCTCTTTGGGTCTTCGATGATTCGGTCTGAGAACGCCATAATGCCGTCGCAGCGACCATGGCTACGACCGTCATGCATTCACGCCGAGCGGTTTCCGTTGACCTCGCACCCGGCGCGTTCCGGCGCGGGCGATTTGCGACTGTGCTGCAACGTAGGCTGGCGGGGTTGCAACTTAATTCGGAGACTGGCGCGCTGCAGGTATCGATCCGCAGGCCGCACAGCCTTCCCCCAATCAGCGAACGTTCCCGTGAACCGGATCGCCACAACGCACTGCCCAGATTGCTGCCGTTGTGATTGCAGGTACGCCAAGCCACGCCCCAGCGTGCTGGCGCGGCCCTGCGTCTGGACGCGGACAACTTGGAGGACCTATGCCGACCGACACAGCAGTAACGAAGTACATAAGCCTATTCCACCACCGCGACCACGCCGCCTCGGCCCTGAGGGACCTGGAAGCAGCCGCGGTTCCCAATGAAGACATCACCGTGATTTCCGGCGGAAACCAAAGCTACGGCCTGGGTTATCAATACAACGCAGCGGAAGATCTTTCGAACTTCGGCGTGCCCCCACGCGATCTGAAGCACCTGCAGGACGGCGTACGCGACGGCGGCATCGTGCTGATTGTCGAGGGCGTGTCCACCCAGCAGGCAGCGATCGAAAAGATCTTTCACAAGTACTCAGCCACCAAGATCGACGAGACGGAGACTCCCATGAGCAACTTTGACGACGCTTACGATGAAGCACCCCTGGCCGCGGCCGCAGTGCCCGCAGCCTACGCGACCGAAGACACGGGCAAACTCGTAACGGACCGCTTTCAGACGGGCAACACGGCGGAATCGGGCGTGATCCCCGTGATCGAAGAGGACATGGTCGTCGGCAAGCGTGAAGTGGAGCGTGGCGGCGTCCGTGTGTTCAGCCGCATGGTCGAAGAGCCAGTGTCGGCAGAAGTGAACCTGCGTGAAGAGCATGCCGTCATCGAGCGCCGCACTGTCGATCGTCCCGTCACGGATGCGGATCTGCGTACCGGCCAGGTGATTGAACTGCGTGAGACCGCGGAAGAGGCAGTCGTCGGCAAGACCGCTCGCGTGGTCGAAGAGGTACTCGTCGGCAAGCAGGCGACGGAGCACACCGAGACGGTCAGCGACACGGTTCGCCACACCGAAGTGGAAGTCGAGCCGGTTGCCACTACGACTACCGCCACGACGCCGCGGTCCAGCACCTACTAGCCACCCGCGCATCCGCCGATGCGGGTGTGCTACCCGAACGACCTGGAGATAGAACGATGGCTACCGAACACGTAAAGGTTTTTGAAGAGAAGAAAGCATTGCCGATCTGGGCGTGGCTGTTGCCACTGCTCCTGCTGCTGGCTCTGCTCGCCTGGTTCCTGATGAGCCGCAACAACACGCCTGCCGCCACCACTTCGGCACAGCCCGTGCCCACGGCATCGGCACCGACGCTGGGTGCTGTGAAGTTTGCAACGAACAGTGCGGAACTCACGCCGGAAGACCAGACCACGTTGAACAACGCAGCAGCGTACATGAAGTCCAATCCGAATGCCCACCTGCGTGTCGAGGGCTTTACCGACTCGACCGGGTCCGATCAGAAGAACCTTACCCTGTCGCAGCAGCGCGCGAACAGCGTGGGGCAATATCTGAAGGGGCAGGGCATTGAAGGTTCGCGACTGACGGGCGAGGGCTTCGGTCCCGCGAAGCCGGCCGACACCAACAGCACCGAGGCAGGGAAGGCAGACAACCGCCGCGTCGAGTTGTTTCAGCAGTAAATTGTTTGAAGTAACCACGAACTGCGCGGACCCTGCCCTTCAGATCACCTAGGGGCAGGGTTTGCAGCATCGGGAGGAATCCATGACAGAATCTGCAGAGCCTGCAAAGTTTCCACGTGATGGAGCGGCTGAGTCCCCGGACGCCGGCCTGACCCTGCCGCTGATCGAAGAGCAGGTCGCCGTGAGCAAGAGATTGCAGGAGAAAGGCACCCTGCGTCTTGAGAAACGAGTCATACAACGCAGCGAGACGGTCGAGGTGCCGCTTACGTCCGTGGAGTGGGATGTGCAGCACGTCCCAGTGGATCGCATGGTAACGGAGGTTCCGCCAGTAAGGCAGGAGGGCGACACCACCATCTATTCGCTGGTAGAAGAGCGGGTTGTCATGACTCGCCAGCTTGTTTTGCGCGAAGAAGTTCATGTGACGCGGCGTGAGAGAACGACGGTCGAGCCAGTCACGTACACGCTCCAGAAGGAAGTGCTGGACAGCACGCGCACTGGAACGGAGAGTGGCACTATCCCGGGGTAGGTACCCCAACTCTTCGCGGGTCGACTCAAGTTCCAGTCGAGGGCGACGAAGAGAAGTATGAGTGCGAGGTAGTGCGACAACTTGGTCAATCAGGATGAATACACGAGAGCGGTGATCGGGATTAGCAGATGGACGCTGCTGATGTTGGGAGCAGCTTCGCTGGTGGGTCTGGGCGCTCATGGGCAGGCTGCGCCGACTGCCGTGCGATCGCTGCATCCTTCCGCTTTTGTGCTGTTTTCGGAGACGTATACGGGCCTTGGCGCCTCTGATTTCTACGCCAACCCCGGTCTGGGCGGTCGCAACTTCACGCTGACGCTCGGCGGGGACTTTGGCGTGTTTCCCTTTCGCCGCTTCGATCTGGCTGCGGAAGTACGCGGCAGTTATCCCGTAAACAAGGGCAAAGTGGATGGTCAGGAGAGCCTGATGGGCGGTCTCCGTATCTCGCGCGAACCCGTGGGCGAGGGGTTCCTCGGCAGGGTTCGTCCCTATGCGAACGTGCTGGTGGGCCGCGGAGCGATGGACTATCAGAGCGGCGGGTATCCCGTGCCGGGCCTGCTCTACACCCGAACCGTCTCCACCGTCTACGACGTGGGTGCCGGCTTTGAAGTGGATGTGACGCGGCAGTTTTCCATCAAGGCAGACGCGCAGTTTCAGCGGTGGAGCACACCTGTTACGGCCAGCGGTCACATCTACTCGTCGCAGGGCGGTCTCGGCATCGTCTATCGCTACGGCGCGGGTGGGTCTCCGCGTTAAAGGCCTGTGCGGCAGCTATTCGCGCTGCTTTCTGCGGCGCCGCAGGAAGGCCAGGCCGCCGATGCTGAACGAAGTACCCGCCGCAAAGATCAGAGCGGTGATCGCGACAACAGCGACGATCGCAGGTATCACGTGGGTGAAGACGGCGACCAGCAGCGAGGCAATGGCTCCAACAATGGCCTTGATCAGGAATGTGATCACGTTGAAGATCGCCATGTACTTCACCTCTGCTGTGCGTTGGACTGTCACAGCGCCTGAGTCAACCGTACGCCCTATGGGACGTCGCCTCTGCAGAGTGACGTCGTAAATCCCGTCAGGGGCGTTCTTTCGCGAGGGCGCGATGGCCGATGTCGCGGCGGTACTGCATGCCTCGGAACGAAATCTCGCCAAGCGCTTCGTAGGCCTTACCCAGGGCTCGCCGCAGGTTATCGGCAACGGCGGTGACGCCCAGCACACGGCCTCCAGCGGTCACGATCTCACCGTTATCATCCACTGCGGTGCCCGCGTGAAAGATCTCGACGCCTGCGGGAACCGGGCTGTCGAGCCCGTGGATCGGCACACCCTTTTCATAGCCGGCGGGGTAACCGGCGGAAGCGGCGACCACGCACACGCTGGCACCCGGCCGCATCGTCACGGTAAGGCTCGCCGCGGTTCCGTCGATGGATGCGTCGATCAGGTCAACAATGTCGGTCCCCATGCGGAGCAGGATCGCTTCGGTCTCAGGATCACCCCAGCGCGTGTTGAACTCCAGCACCTTCGGCCCGTTCGCCGTAAGCATGATGCCGCAGAAGAGGATGCCCTTGAACGGCGCACCTTCCGCACGCATGCCGTCGACGGTGGGTTGTGCCACGTGCGTCAGCAGCCAGTCGCGCAGATCATCGGGAAGCAGGGCGTCCGTTGAGTAGGCTCCCATGCCGCCGGTGTTCGGTCCGGTGTCGCCCTCGCCGATGCGTTTGTGATCCTGCGCCGCGGCGATGGAGGCGGCGTGACGGCCGTCGCACAGGGCGAAAAACGACAGTTCTTCACCCTCGAGGAACTCTTCCAGAACGACGGAAGTGGCCCCCTGGAGCAGATCCGCTGCCGCCACCTGCGCCTCCGCGAGCGTCTGCGCGATCACGACTCCCTTGCCCGCGGCGAGGCCGTCCGCCTTGACGACCACGGGCAGCGCGAAGCCCACAAGCGCGGTGTGGGCTTCCGCCAATGTTCGCGCGATCGCGTAGCGCGCGGTCGGAATGCCATGGCGTTGGAGGAAGTCTTTGGAGAAGGCTTTCGAGCTCTCAAGGCGCGCCGCGGCCTGCGTAGGGCCGAAGACGCGGATGCCGAGGACCTCGAGCGCATCCACGATGCCGGCCGCCAGCGGTACTTCAGGGCCGATGACCACCAGATCTGGAGCGACTGCCTCAACGACGCGGAGCATGTCGGCCACGCTGTCCTGCTGCACGGGGACACATGCTGCGACGCGGGAAATGCCTGCATTGCCGGGTGCGCAGCATGTGTCCGACACGCGCGGCGACCGCCGAAGCGCCCAGCACAGGGCATGTTCGCGACCGCCCCCGCCAATCACCAGCACCCTCACGTTCCAGTTCGCCTCCCGGCCGGCAGCGCGCGAACACCCTGCGGCACTCCTGGCCTTATGAGGCTAGCACCGGGCAGTGCTGCGCTGTATTCCACACCTATAATGACGAAAATGCAGGTAGTTGAGCCACAGAAGGACCAGAGCGAACAGCGCATGTCCATGCGCGAGCTGCGGGCGTTCCTGGGACCAGCGTTTGTGGCGTCTGTTGCGTATATCGATCCCGGCAACTTTGCCAGCAACATCGTAGGCGGTGCGCGCTACGGGTACACGCTGCTGTGGGTCTTGTTGTGGTCGAACGCCATGGCCATGCTGGTCCAGTACCTGTCCGCGAAGCTGGGCATCGCCACCGGCTGCACCCTGCCTGAGAGCTGCCGCGAACACTTTTCGCGCCCGGTGGTCTGGATGTTATGGGTGGGCGCCGAGGTGAGCGCGATTGCGACGGATCTCGCCGAGTTTCTGGGCGCTGCCCTTGGCTTCTACCTGCTGTTCGGGCCGGCGCTGCTGGCCCACGGTCTGAGCCGGACAGCGGTCATGCTGCTGGCTGCGCTGGCCACGACGATCTTTGTCTTCCTATTGCTGGCGCTCAACCAGCGCGGATTTCGACATTTTGAGGGCATTATCATCGCCCTGGTCAGCGCCATCGGCTTCTGCTATGCGATCGAGATCTTCCTCGTGCACCCCAACTGGTCGCTGGCCCTGCACCACACGCTGGTGCCGAAGCTCTCGCACGACACGCTGTACATCGCGGTTGCCATGCTGGGTGCGACGGTGATGCCGCACGTCATCTATCTGCACTCGTCGCTGATGCAGCCGCGCATGACGAGCTTTCTTCAGAGCGGCGACACGCAGGGCCTGGCGGCTTTTCGTCGCCGTTATCTGAAGTACGAGAAGTTCGACATCATCGTGGCCATGAACGGCGCGTGGCTGATCAACTCAGCCATGCTGATCATGGCTGCGGCGGCACTCGCGGGCGTCGGCGACGATGCCATCAGCAAGCTGGAAAACGCGCACCGGACGCTGGGTCCGCTGCTTGGGCCGCTGGCGCAGGTAGCGTTTGCCGTGGCACTGCTGTGTTCCGGCCTGTCTTCCTCGACCATCGGCGTGCTTGCAGGCCAGGTGGTGATCGAAGGATTCCTTGCCGTACGTTTCCCCATCTATCTGCGGCGGCTGATCACGATCGTGCCTGCGGTCGCGGTGATCGCCATGGGCCTGGATGAGCTGAAGGTGCTGCTGCTGTCACAGGCAGTGTTGTCGTTCGGCATCCCATTTGCGCTGGTGCCATTGCTGATGCTGACCGGACGCAAAGACGTCATGCGCGAGTTCACGAACAACCGCGCGACGGCTCTTGCCGGGTGGATTGTGGCCTCGCTGATCATCGGCTTGAATGGCGTTCTGCTGTGGCAGATCTTTACGGGCTGAGTAACCGGGTCTCTGTCCCCCTAGGGAGGGAAGAGCTTCATAGGGGAAATAAGTTCAGCGAGGGTAGCCGTCCTCCTGAGCGCAGCGAAGGATGACGGATCGCTCAGGATGACAGAGAACGGCCAGACAGGGTGACGGCACTTACCCCCGAGAGCCGTAATCCTTACCGCAACGAAAAGCCCGGGCGAATCGTAGTGATTCGTCCGGGCGACTGCTTATTGCGGCGTGGTTTAGTGATGTTCGCCGCCGCCGTGCGGAGCCTGCGGTGCTGGAGCAGCGTGTGGCGCCTCCATGTGCTGGACCGGCGGGGCTGCCCGTGGGGCCTCAACATGAGGCGCGGGAGCCGGTCTGGACGGCATCGTTTGCTGGCGCTGCTGGACTGCCTGCTGTTCGTGCTGGAAGTTCTGCTGTGGCCGCTGGGTGTCTACCTGCTGACGCTGCTGCAGAGCCTGCGTCCGCTGCTGATCCTGCGTGACACGCTGCTGTTGCTGCACGGCCTGCTGCTGCCGCTGTGAGTCTACCTGCTGGCGTTGCGTCTCCTGCAGGCGCTGGGTTTCCTGCT
>CBAAAE010000163.1:0-6674 GCA_964658845.1 uncultured Novosphingobium sp.
GCGACCAGCTTGCCGGCGGCTTTCACCGCTACTCCGTTGATGAGCGATGGATCGTTCCGCACTTCGAGAAGATGGCCTATGACAACTCAGAATTGCTGCGCAGCTACGTGCACGCCTTCCAGACTTTCGTCGATCCCGAGTGCGCCGAAGCCGCCCGCTCCATCATGCGGTGGATGGATGCTTGGCTGTCCGATCGCGAGCACGGCGGCTTTTACGGCTCGC
Source organism: uncultured Novosphingobium sp. (assembly GCA_964658845.1). Taxonomy (GTDB): domain Bacteria; phylum Acidobacteriota; class Terriglobia; order Terriglobales; family Acidobacteriaceae; genus Terriglobus. Next base: position 223 of record CBAAAE010000163.1, read on the forward strand.
AGGACGCCGACCTGTCGCTCGAGGACGACGGCGACTACTTCACCTGGACCCACGCCGAGGCCGCCGCAGTGCTGACCGAACCGGAACTGCAGCTTGCCGCGGTTTACTTCGACATTGGCGCAGTCGGCGACATGCATCACGATCCTGCGCGCAACGTGCTCTTCCGGCCGATGTCGCTCGAACAGGCGGCGCAACAGGCCGGCATCCCGGCGACGGACGCACCGGCGCTGCTCAAGTCGGCAAAGTCTAAGCTATACGCCGCCCGCCTCCAAAGGCCTGCACCCTTCGTTGACAAAACCATCTATACGGGCTGGAACGGCATGTGCATCTCGGCCTACGTGCAGGCCGGCCGCGTGCTGCAGCAGCCGGGAGCCGTCGCGTTCGCGCGGCAGTCGCTGGACCGGGTGCTCGCGTCGGCAATGCATGAAGGCCGCGTCTCGCACGTGGTCGCCTACAGCGATCCGGACGCCCCGCACACGAACGTCCCTGGCGTTCTGGAGGACTATGTCTTTCTCGGGCACGCATGCCTGGATGTGTGGGAGGCAACCGGCATCCTGACCTACTACGAGGCCGCCGAGACCCTTGCGTCCAGCCTGCTGGCACGCTTTTACGACGGCAGGGCAGGAGGCTTCTTCGACACTGCTTCTGACGCAACAGGAACCATCGGCGCTCTCACCACGCGGCGGAAGCCCCTGCAGGACGCGCCCACGCCTGCAGGCAATCCCGCCGGAGCCGCGCTCCTGCTCCGGTTGCATGCGCTGAACGGCAAGCCTGTCTACCGTGACAACGCGCAGGAGACGCTCGAAACCTTTGCGGGCGTAGTCGAGCATTTTGGCCTGTACGCCGCCACCTTCGGCCTGGCGCTTGGCCGCCTGGCCCGGCCCGCGGTGCAGGTCGTCATCGTTGGAGAGGGAGCTGCAGCGGCGCAGCTTGAGGTCGTCGCGCTGGCACGGTATGCCGTCAACAAGACTGTCATCCGTCTGCAACGGTCGCAGCTTGCCTCTCTCCCAAGGGCGCTGGCCGACACACTGCCGCACCTGGCGGAGACGAGTGAAGCTGTCGCCCTGGTATGTAGCGGCTACACCTGTCACCCGCCCGTTTCGGACGCAGAGGCCCTGATCGCCGCCCTCAACGCAGCGGATGCGATGTAAACGGCCCTACTTCGATGTCACCGTGAGAGTGTACGTGGCCGAGTGCACCAGGAATCCATCCGTCCCGGTAACCGTATAGGTGTAGGGACCGGGGGTTGTGTACGAGGCGTTCTGCGCCGGGGACTTGCTGCCGCAGCCGCTCAGCCCCGCCGCTCCAACACCCAGCAGCAACAGCAGCGTCACCGCGCCTGCCACCTTGCCGGCAAGCCTGCGCCGCTGCCAAAGCAGCAGACCGGCTCCCAGCGCGAAGATGGAAAGCTTCCAGCGGCCGGCTCCGCCGTAGCCGATGACGGTGTATTTCGAGGTCGTCGTGATTGCCACGCTGACGCCGGCCGTGGCCGAGGGCACCACGTTTGTCGCGTTGACAGCACACGTCGACGCGGGCGCCGTTGTGGTGCAACTCAGCGCCACCGGAGCGGAGAAGCCCGCGATCGGCAGCACCGCCACCGGAGCCGTCACGCCAAACCCGGCAATCACCGTTCCAGACACGGGCGTAAAGGCTGCCGAGAAATCCACGCCGTTACCGGTGAAGGCAGCCACCTGGCCGTTGAAGGTGGCACCGCCGGTCCGGGCACCCGTGGCCGAGGGCTTGAACGTGACGGTGGCGGTGCAGGTCGCGCCAGCGGCCAGCGTTGCACCGCAGTTGCTCGTCACGGCGAAGTCACCAGCCTGAACCACACTGGTCAGCGGGATCGAGCCGGGTGCAACGTTGTGCAGCATCAGGTTCTGCGAAACGGTCGCGCCCACGTCCGTGTTGCCGAAGGTCAGGTTGCTGGTCGAAAGCACCAGCGGCGACGCGCCCGTACCCGTCAGCGTGGACGTCTGTGTGCTTGAGTTCGATACCACCGTCAGCGTGCCCGTGGCGAGTCCGATCGCGGTCGGACGGAAAGCAACGGTGATCAGGCACGACGCTCCCGAGGCGACATTGGTGCAGGCGTTGCTCAGCACGGGAAAGTCGCCGGTGGTCGTCGCGGAGGTCACGGTCGCAGCGAAGATAGAGTTGTTCGTCCACGTAAACGTCTGCGCCGCCGTGGTGAAGCCGATGTATGCCGTGCCAAAGTCGGCGGTTGCGGGCGTCAGGGTAGGCTGGCCGCCCTCGTTCGTCAGGTCGAACAGGCTGTACTCCAGCAGCTTTTCCTGCGCGGTCATCGTCGCCCCGGTGACACATTCGGTGGGGAAGATTTTGTTGGAGGAATTGGTGCTGTTCTCGACGTGGTACTCGTTGAACAGCACGCGCCCGCACTGGTTTGCGCTGCCCACGGGCGTGTTGAAGGTAAGCTGCATCACCGGGTTGTTGTGCGCGGGATCGTTCAGCGTAATCCACGACTGCGTAGGAGCGATCACACCATCCAGGTCGTGCTTGTTGTTGTTCAGCGCAATCTGTCCTGGTGTGATGGACGCGTTCACCGTCTGCAGCCACGTGGTCAGCGTGTTCGCACCGTAGAACGCGGGGTTCACCGTTCCTATGCCGTTTGCCAGCGAACCCTGATTGACGTTCCAGTTCACCACGCTGCTGAAGGGTGGATTGTTGTACATCCACACGTACGAAAAGTGGCTGGCATACACACGCCCGCCCGCATTCGCGTAAGTCACCAGATTGCTAAGCTCGTTTGCGGGCTGGATGTATTGCGCGCCTTCGCAGGGCAGCATCAGCACGTCATAGGCCTTCAGAGCCGTGAGGTTGCTCATCAACGTCGACTGCAGAGGCGTGTTCGCGTCGATGATGGCGCCGCCCCGAGTGCCTATGTCTCCGTACAGGTGAATGCGGCCCGTACCCAGGGGATTGGTGAACTCCGTATCGGCCACGCCGACCTTGCGCAGAACGCACTCGACCTGGTCCACGCCGCCGGTCGCAATGGCGAACTGCGGTATGTCTCCCTCGGTCTGGTTCTGCGGCATGCGCGTTGAGAACGCCGTGTCGGTGCATGCGGAAGTTGTCGGCACGACCACCTGCCGCCGCCATCTTCCCGACTGAATCACCAGTGGAATACTCGTGCCAACCGGCACATTCACCAGCTTGAACGTGCCGTCCGCACCGGTAATGGTGCCTACCAGCGGAGACCCGTCCGGCGGCGTTCCGGGCGAGGGGCAACTCACGCCCGGAGTCATCGCGGGCACAGCAGCGTTGGGGATGAAGACCAGCACGTTCGGCAACGGATCCACACCGTTGGGCGCATAGACCGTACCGCTGATCGACGTGGTCGCCGTGCCCGTGCACGCCACTTGCTGCAGACAAAGCCCGGTACACGCCTGCCCGAACGCGAACAACGGCATTCCGAAGACGAGAAGCAGAAGCAGGTAAAGTCTGCGCATAGGTATCCGGGAGGAATGCTGTAAGTGGTACAGGATTCGACGACTCCTGTGCAAGCACGTTTACACCCTGGCCTGCACCTCACTTACATTCGCTTCGCGCCGCATTGACCTGCCGCAGAACACGCCATGATCGACCACCACGGCACCGTCATCCTGAGTGCAGTGAAGGATCCCGCAGCGGCTGGTAGCGCGATGAGGCTTGCCACTCCATGCGGGAAAAGCATCGGACTTCGTGCTTACGGCAGAGATCCACGGGGTCCTTCGCTCTGCTCAGGCCGACTTTATCTTTGAAGATCACACGGCTAAACCAGCGAAAGTCCACCATCCACAGCCATCACCTGTCCCGTGATAAACCCAGGCGCAGTCGCGAAAAACATCACAGCAGCGACCACATCCTCCGGAGACCCGTCGCGTCCCATGGGAGTCTTCCCAGCCAGCCGCGGAGCGTCACCCGGAAAGACGATCATGCCCGGTGCAACGCAGTTCACGGAGACCTCGGGTGCCCACGCCTTCGCCATGGTCCGCGACAGCATGTGGAGCGCGGCTTTGCTGGCGCAGTAATGCCCATGCGTCACCCACGGCTGCAGACCGCCAAGCGAACCGATATTGATGATCCGCCCGGCACTCGCCGCTCGCAGATATGGCAGCGCAGCCTTTGCTACAAGGAACGGGCCGCGCGTGTTCGTCGCGTACATTGCATCCCACTGCGCGGCCTGCAGATCTTCCAGCGGAGCCGCCTCGAAGATCCCGGCATTGTTGATCAGCAGATCGATCCCGCCAAGCAGCGAAGCCGCCTCGAGGACAGCCGCGCTCACCTGGTCTGGAAACGTGACATCGCAGGCGACAGCAAACGCCCGCACGCCGAGAGCCTCAAGCTGCTTTACCAACGCCGCGGAAGCCTCATCCAGCACACGCGTGGTCAAGGCGACGTCGGCACCTTCGGCAGCCAAGGCAAGCGCAAACGCACGTCCCAGGCGCCGCACGCCGCCGGTCACAAGGACGCGTTTCCCCCGCAGGCGGCCCTGCACCGCGACTGTCATCTAGTTGGAAGAGGGGGACGATCCAGCCGTGCCGTCTACCGTCGTACCTAGCGGCGCGCTGCTCTCACCAGGCGGCTTCACCGGTTTGCTGGGCGGCGGCGTGACCGTGTGGTCCACGGGTACGGTCGCATCGCCCTTGGCCGCGGTATTCTTCGGCAGGGCAGGCAGTTTTAGTACCGGTTCATTGGCCGACAGCGGCTTTGGCGTTGCGGCCGGGCTTGCAGTGCGCAATGGCTCCTGCACGCCCACTTTGCGCTTCGAATCGCCGCCCGCATTGTCTTCGTACGCTGACACCTGGGCCTGCGGACGCTTCATGCGGACGGTAATCGCTCGCGACGCCTCTGTCAGCTTGATGTTGCCCGCGTAGGTCGCGTAGCCGGACATGATGACCTGCACCGCCACGTCAGAGCCGGTCGGAATGACGTCGATGAAAGCCTTGCCGTCCGTACCCGACTTCACCTCAAGATTGCCTTCATCGTCGCCGTCCTTGGTCGGGTGGAAGATGACCGCGGCATTCTCGAGAATCTTGCCGTTCGAATCCTTCACCACCAGAACCTCCAGGTGGCTGGTCTCGGGCGGTGCCTTGTACTTGCGGCCATGGCGCTCGCTCTGACCCGGCATGGAAGGTACGGCAACACTCAGCAACGCGGCAACGGACAGTACAAAACGGCGGGGAAACATGCAGGCATTCTACCGTTCCGGAGACCGCATTGTCGCAGCGAAATGATGCTTATGCCATGCACCTTACACATTCGATGGACTTGAGCGAGATTCACTCACATTTCACAGCGATTGCTTGACACGCATTGCCTGCCGCCGTACATTAGCAATCGGAGGAAGCGACTGCTAATCCGGTCGCCTCCCACTGATCCCCAAGGAGAACGAAAGAACCATGGCATCGACATTTACACCGTTGCACGACCGCATTCTGGTCCGTCGTCTGGAAGAAGGCGAGACCCTTCGCGGCGGCATCATCATTCCTGATTCCGCCAAGGAAAAGCCGCAGCAGGGAACCGTGATCTCTGTCGGCAAAGGCAAGAGCAACGACGAAGGCAAGGTTTTTCCGCTCGACGTGACCGCTGGCGACACGGTTCTTTTCGGCAAGTACTCCGGCACGGAGATCAAGCTTGACGGCGAAGACCTGCTCATCATGCGCGAAGAAGAAGTCCTCGGCATCTTGAAGGCATAGGCTCGTTACGGCTCGTCGCAGCGCAGGACGCCCACCTTACGGACCGTCATCCTGAGCGCAGCGAAGGGATCCCTACAGAACCTAGTCCAGGCAAAACACTCCAACCTTCCTCGCACCAAACCAACCGCAGCTCACCTGAGCGCGAAAGAAAAAGGAAAGAACCATGGCAAAGATCATTCTGCACGGTGAAGATTCCCGTCAGGCTATCCTCCGCGGCGTTAACATTCTGGCCGACGCCGTCAAGGTGACCCTCGGTCCCAAGGGCCGCAACGTCGTCATCGAAAAGAAGTTCGGCTCGCCCACCATCACCAAGGACGGCGTAACCGTTGCTAAGGAGATCGAGTTGAAGGACCCGCTCGAGAACATGGGCGCGCAGATGGTGCGTGAAGTCGCATCGAAGACCTCTGACGTTGCCGGCGACGGCACCACGACCGCGACCGTTCTGGCCCAGGCCATCTTCCGCGAGGGCGTCAAGACGGTTGCCGCCGGTGCGAATCCCATGGCACTGAAGCGCGGCATCGACAAGGCTGTTACGGCCATCATCGGCACGCGTGACAACGACGGCGTGGTTCAGGGCGGCGCCCTTTCCCGCCTGTCCAAGCCCGTTTCCGGCGACATGATCGCACAGGTCGGCACCATCTCCGCCAACTCCGACGCGCAGATCGGCAGCATCATCGCCATGGCGATGGAGAAGGTCGGCAAGGACGGCGTCATCACCGTCGAAGAGGCGAAGAGCATGGAAACCCAGCTCGACGTCGT
>CBAAAE010000164.1:0-6532 GCA_964658845.1 uncultured Novosphingobium sp.
GCCGTTGCGCCGGCCAGCAGAAACTCCACTGCGTCCTCCGCCTTCACAATGCCGCCCAGGCCGATCACGGGGATCTTGACAGCGTCTGCAGCCTGCCACACCATACGCACCGCGATAGGCTTGATGGCAGGTCCGCTGAGGCCGCCGGTGACGTTGGTGATGCGGGGCCTGCGGGTTTCAATGTCGATGGCGAGCGACAGAAACGTGTTGACCAGCGACACCGCGTCGGCACCCGCGGCCTCGGCCACGCGCGCCATGCCTGCAATGTTCGTTACGTTCGGTGTCAGCTTGACCATCATTGGCCGCTTCGAAGCAGCGCGGCAGCGAGAGACGAGTTCCCCAAGCGACTCCGGATCGGTGCCAAAGACCATGCCGCCGTGTTCCGTGTTCGGGCAGCTCGCGTTCAGTTCGTACATGGCGATGCCGTCGGCGTCGTTCAGCCGTTCAATAACATCCATGCAGTCTTCCACCGTGAAACCAAAAACATTCGCGATGCAGACCACTCCCCGCATCTTTCGGATGGCCGGCATCTTCTCTTTCACGAAGGCGTCCACGCCCACGTTTTGCAGGCCGATCGCATTCATCATGCCGCTTGCGGTCTCGATGATGCGCGGCGCGGCATGCCCGTCACGTGGCTGAAGTGAAATGCCCTTGGTGACGAAGGCGCCGATCTTTTCGACGGAGAGTATCTCCTCGAACTCCACCCCATAGCCGAAGGTGCCGCTGGCCGCGATCACGGGCGAACGCAGACTGACGCCCGCAATCGTCACATTCATTTGCGGCTTGCCACCATTCCCATCTGTCCCGGTCGAGCCCAAGTGCCAACTTCCTTTCGCGCAGCATACAGCGTGTCCTATCAATGCTAATCCCTGTACTCTCTGTGCCTTCCAAGGCCGCTTCGCCAACAAAACCGGTACGATGGACGGATGCTCGACCTCGCATACATCCGGGGCAACCTGCCGGCAGTGGAAGCCGCATTGAAGCGGCGCAACGCTGACCCCACCGCGCTGCTGGGCAATTTCGCCGCTTTGGACACACGCCGCCGCGAGGCCATCACCGAACTGGAAACGCTGAAGGCAGCCCGCAACCGCCTCTCCGAAGAGATCGGCAAGCTGAAGCGTACCGGCGGGGACGCGGTCGCACAGACCGATGAAGTCCGCGTCCTGCGCGATCGCATGGAAGATCTGCAGGCGACCGCAGACGCGCTCGATGCTGACGTGCGCAGCCTGTTGGTCTCGCTGCCGAATATGCCGGACGCCTCCGTCCCTGACGGGGAGGACGAGCACGGCAACCGCAGGGAGAAAACGTGGGGCGAACCGCCTGCGTTTGCCTTCACACCCAGGCCTCACTGGGAGATTGGTGAAGCGCTCGGCATCCTGGATTTCAACAGGGCTGCAAAGATTTCGGGCTCGCGCTTTGTCGTGCATATTGGCGCGGGCGCCCGCCTGGAACGCGCCCTGGCGAACTTCATGCTCGACCTGCATACGCGCGAGCACGGCTACACCGAAATACTGCCGCCTTACATGGTCAACGCCGCGTCTCTTTTCGGCACAGGGCAGTTGCCGAAGTTCGAGCAGGATCTGTTTTACTGCGTCGACAAGACTGCTTTCACCGGCGGGCTGGAAGACGAAGTTGCCTCAGACCTTGGTTCCAACGAAGACCACCTGCGCGTAGCGCGCGAGAAGTTCGAAGGCTTCGACCACTACCTGATCCCCACGGCTGAAGTGCCGGTGACGAACCTGTATCGCGACGAGACGCTTGAAGAAAAGCAGCTCACCACGAGCTTCTGCGCTTATACGCCGTGCTTTCGCAGCGAGGCCGGCAGCTACGGCCGCGACGTCCGCGGCATGATCCGGCAGCACCAATTCCAGAAGGTAGAGCTGGTAAAGTTCACCACCCCTGACAAGAGCGACGAAGAACACGAAACACTGACACGCAACGCGGAGACGGTCCTGGAGCGGCTGGGTCTGCCCTATCGCCGCATGCTGCTGTGCACCGGCGACATGGGCTTTGCCTCGCAGAAGACCTACGATCTCGAAGTCTGGCTGCCGGGACAGGGTCTTTACCGGGAGATCTCATCGTGCTCGAATTTCGGCAGCTTTCAGGCGCGCCGCGCGAACATTCGTTATCGTCCGGCAGGTGCCAAGAAGGCTGAGTTCCTGCACACGCTCAATGGATCCGGCCTGGCCGTGGGCCGTACCTATCTCGCGATCCTCGAGAACTATCAGCAGGCGGATGGATCCGTTCGCATTCCGGAGGCGCTGCAGACTTACATGGGCGGTGACACGGTCATCGAAAAGCAGGCGGCTCTCTGATGCTGAAGATGTTACGCAGCTATCTTTTCTGGACTTACGAACGAGGCTCGTTTCACTACGACGTCATGGTCACGTTGATCCTGTTGTTCATCTTCGTGACACCGCACATCATCAACTATCGCGACCGCCCGGTTTACCAGCTGCCCTCGCAGATCATGGTCGAGAACGACGGCTCGGGCGAGTTGGTCTACCAGGTGAAGAAGTCGGACGTAGACCAGAGCCTGTCTCACGTGAAGGGTTCTACCGACGACCTGCGCACACGCCGCGCTCTGCGACGGCTGATCGAACCCATCGCAGGCGACGTGCTGATCGAGCGATACGAGCCACTCACCAGCGAGAGTGGCGCTGTGAATGCATACCGCGTCTGGGCACATCGCTGAATACATGCGTGGGCATATGCACCTTCGTCCGGCATTCAGTGTCTAAGCAACAGGAAATCTTCAGGAGCACCATGCAACGCAGCGTTCTCGCACTTACCTTGACCGCAATGGTCCTCAGCACTGCACGGATCCACGCCGCGACCGACCCCGCACTGGATAAGGCGCTCCGCCAGATGGATGCGGCAGCAGAAAAGTTCCAATCCGCCGAAGCCGATCTAAAGTGGGAGATCTACGAGAAGGTCGTTCGCGACACGACCACACAGCTCGGCTCCACCTACTTCCTGCGCACGAAGACAGGCACCGAGATGGGTGCCGTCATCACGTCGCCAAGCCTGAAGTACGTGCACTTCGCGAATGGCAAAGGCGCGCTATACGAGGCCGTCTCTAAAAAGTCGACACCCTTCGACGCGGGCCAGAACCGCAATCGGGTCGAGAGCTTTCTTACACTCGGCTTTGGCGGCAGCGGCAGAGATCTTGAGGGCGCTTGGACCATTGCGGTACTGGGTGGCGAAGCCATCGATGGCACACCCACCATCAAGCTCGACCTGACGCCCAAAGACGCCTCCACCGCACAAACCTTCACGCACGTAATCGTCTGGATCGATCCGACTCGTGCGATCTCATTGAAGCAACAGTTCTTTACGCCAGAGGGTGACACTCGTACCACGTACTACACGCACATCCGCTACAACACACCGGTGGACGTGAAGAAGTACGCGGTGCCAAAGCACTAATCCACGCCTGACACGCAGCTATCCTAATAAGGCCGCCTACTGCACGGTTCCAATCGGACGCAGTCGCGTCAACTCCAACGCGCACGCGACTGCCGTTCTCGCGGTCAATTTCAAGTTATCCGCGGTCATCCAGAGGGCGAAACGGGTGCCTGATTCTTCCGCCGCCGGCTTCACGCGCACCATTATCTGGCCCTGTCCGGCAGAACTCAGATTGCTCGGCGGATCGCCATCCTCGCCCACCACATTAAGGTGTTCGGAACTGAGCGCGGCGGTGAAGGCCTGCGTTGTCATGGACTCTTCAAACTCCACGAACAGAGAGACAGCAAAGCCATGGAAGACCGGTGCCTGCACCATCTGCAGGACAGGATCCAGCAGCCTGTTGCCCGTCAACGTGCGCAGATCGCGCAGAATACACGCTTCAACTGCCGCCAGCGGACTGCGCGCAGCATCTCCCAGCATCGGGAGGAGGTTGAAGGCGATCTGGGCATCGAACTCTGCGCGTGGAACGGGCTGGAACGACAGCAGGCTGACCGTCTGCTGCTGCAACTCGTCCACACCCGCGCGTCCGCTCTCGCTGGCTGGCTGCAGCACGGTCGCGAAGACAGAACGCAGTGGCGCCGCCTTTGCAGCCTGCCCGAGCACCAGCGCGAGCATCGTTGCCACGGGATGCGCAGCCCGCACTGAGGTCGTTTCCAGGTCGAGCGCCGAGCCCTCGCGCAACAGCGGCGAACGAACGGGAGCGTTCGGCGCGAACTCGAGTGTGTTGGTCGCATCGACCACGGCGGCGCCAAGTTGGCGTGCGGTGCGCCCATGCTCACGCAGCATGCCGGCGTCGGTAAAGATCGCCACGTCCACATTCTCGAGCGCGGCCGGCTCCAGCGGCTGGATGAACGAGGCCTCGTCGCCGATCGCCTCGAGCGTGCCGCTTTCCTGTTCGTTGTCCAGCAGCAACGTGGTGGCGCCAGCCAACGGACTTTCTGCGATCTCATCGCCAACTTCTTTGCCCAGCAGCGAAGCCGCGCCGACCACCGCAATGCGGTATTGATTCTTACTCATACGTCTTCAGATGCTCCTTGGAATGGGCCGGTGCTTAGGATAGAGGGCGATCAGCCTGGCTCGTGTTGGGCATAGGCATGCCAAGTCGCCTGGCGCGACGGCTTTGCGCCGCGTACAGGAACCGCGCCCACATGCCGCTCACCATGTAGGCCAGCGCCATCGTGATTAAAACGTACTCTGAAAACTTTGCCAGGACCACGCCGATCACCATCAGCACGACGAACAACCGTACCGGTTGCTGGGCGCCCAGGTGAAGCTCCTTACCGCTCCAGAAACGCCATCGACTAACCATGAGGAAGCCGGTGAACAGCAGTAGGGCCAGCCAGACGAAGGCGATGCGAGGGTCGTTGATGGGCGAGCCGTCAAAGCAGTGCACCACGCTCGCGACCACGCCTGCGGCGGCCGGAATGGGCATGCCGACGAAGTATCTGCGGCCGGGGCGCCCTGGATTGCTGGGCTTGGGATTGACCGTGACATTGAATCGCGCCAGCCGGCACGCGCCGCACACCAGGAACAGGAAGGCCGCGACAAGGCCGAAGTCGAGCGCGTTCTGGCGCATGTGGGGGTGCCATGCAGCCGGCAGCATGCGAAAGCCCCACGTGTACGCCAGGATACTGGGTGCCACGCCGAACGTGATCACGTCCGCCAGCGAATCCAGTTCGCGGCCGAAGTCACTCTCCGTGTTCGTCATGCGCGCAATCCGGCCGTCCAGCGCGTCGAACGGCAGCGCAAACGCGATCGCAAGCGCCGCCCGATTGAAGTAGGAGTAGTCCGTTGAGCTGGCCTGCAGACTCTGCGTGATGGCATAGAAACCTGCGGCGATATTTCCTGCCGTGAACAGCGACGGCAGCACGTACAAACCACGCCGCGGGCGCGGTCTTGACCGATCCAACGGACCGGCCATCTTAGGCTTCCAGCGTGGCGGCGGCTGAGACATGCGTGCCCCGCGCCGCGACAGCACGGGGCGTAAGGGTCGCGAGCACCGTGCTGCCTCCCTTGACACGATCGCCCGTCTGCACCCGCAGCGTCGCGTCGGCAGGCATCAGGACGTCGACTCGCGACCCAAACTTGATCAGGCCGAAGCGCTGTCCACGCTGCACGCGGTCGCCCGGCTTGACGAAACATACGATCCGGCGGGCAAGCAGGCCGGCAATCTGCTTCACCTGCACTGCGCCGTGCGCGCTCTCAATCACAACGACGTTCTGCTCATTCAGCACGTTGGAGTCGGCACGCATGGCGTTGAGAAACATGCCTTTCTTGTGATTCACCGACGTAACCGTACCCTCGATGGGTGAGCGGTTCACGTGTACGTCGAAGACGTTCAAAAAGATGCTCAGCCGCAGTCGGCTGCCGTCGGGTGTTTCGATCCACTCCGCCTCGGTGACCTTGCCGTCCGCGGGAGAGACCAGAACGCCGTCCGCCGTCGGTATGCGGCGCGAAGGATCGCGGAAGAACCACAGGAAAAAGACCGCCAGCAGCACCGGCAGCAAGCTCAGACCTGTCTGGCCGGTAAGCTGCCAAAGCAGCGCCGCAACCACCAGCAGACCAAGCGCATAGAAGTATCCGTCACGAACCATATCCCGTTGATGATACCGGCGCTGCTGCCGGTTAGGCCAGCCACGTTCAGGAATGGGCTCTGTCTTGCCCTTCAATGGAACGAAGTGTCCGCTCCATGCACACCGCGTCTTCCGCAGGACGCGCGTAATATCCGGGTCTCGTGCCGGTCTGCCGAAAACCATTCGCAGCGTACAGGCGCAGTGCCCCGCCGTTACCTGCGCGCACTTCCAGGCGCAACACGTCTGCACCCTGCGCCTGCGACCATGCGGCGGCCGCATCCAGCAGAGAGCGTCCGAGGCCTCGTCTACGGAATCCGAGCGACACGGCCAGGCTCTCCACCTCTGCTTCGGCGGGGTACACCGCGCACAACGCCGAAACGACCACGAAGCCACTGACCTGCTCCTGTGATGTGGCGACAAGGATGGTGCGGCGCAGCGCTGAACCCTCCGGAGGCGGTGAAAGCACCTCGTCGTACTGCTGAGCCGTCCAC
>CBAAAE010000165.1:0-6489 GCA_964658845.1 uncultured Novosphingobium sp.
CGAAGTAAAAAGCCGCGCGTGAGTAGCCGATGCGGAAGGTATTCAGCAGCCGGGCCGAGACCACGTGCTGCTCCTGCACGCTGACCACCTGTTCGCGCAGACGCTCGTCGATCAGCGCCAGCGGGTTGGCGGTGGGCGTGTGCGCGGTGGAGTCGTCGACCGTGTAGACACCGAAGAGCAGGTCGTTCGCGGAGAGGTTGGCGTCTACGCGCGCCGTGCCGAAGTCTTCACGTATGCGCTGCGTGGGATTGGAGTAGGCGAGGGCCAGACCGCCACCGAGGTCGGGTCCGTTGGCGATGGGAAAGAGCGCCAGCAGCGGCTTGACGCTGGCCACGGCAGCCGCGCGGGACGCTGCGTTGGGCACGAAAGTCGCGTCCGAAAGACCGAGGTTTTGCCGGTAGCCCTCGTAGTTGCCGAAGACGAACAGCTTGTCGTGCCGCACCGGTCCGCCGAGTGCCGCGCCGAAGTTGTTGCGTTGAAAATTCGGCTTGACCGCCTGGTCAAAGTAGTTGCGGGCGTCCAGGGCGGAGTTGCGGATGAACTCGTACGCCGCGCCGTGCAGCGAGTTGGTGCCGGACGCCGTGACGATGGAGATCTGCGCGCCCTGCCGCTTGCCGTAGTTCGCGCCGTAGGTGTCGACGACCACGTTGAACTCGCGCACCGCGTCCACGCCGAGGAGCTGTCCGCTGGTGCCGCCGGGGGTCACGTTGATCAGCGATGCGCCGGTGTACTCCACGCCGTTGAGCAGGTACAGGTTGTCCTGCGGGCGGCGGCCGGAGACGGAAAACATGTTGCCGACCGACGAGTTCGACGTGCCGATCGAGCCGGATCGCTGCGCGGTGTAATTGACGGTCGCCGGGTTCAGCGTGATGAGCTGGTCGTAACTGCGGCCGTTCAGGGGCAGATCCTTCACCTGGCGCTCATTGACGAGGCCGGAGACCTGCTCGTTGGAGAGATTGACGGTGGGCGCAGCGTCGGTGACGGTGACCTGCTGCAGGTCGTTGCTGACGTGCAACTTCACGTCGAGTTGCGCGGCCTGGCCGACCGTCAGTTGCAGGCCGGTGTGCCGCTCGGCCGCAAAGCCTGCTGCGTCGATGCTGACGCTGTACGTGCCCACCGCCATGGACGGCGCGGCGTAGCGGCCGGACGCGTCGGTGTGCAGGCGGCGCTCGGTGCCTGTCTCTTCATTGCGGACGGAGACGGCCGCGTTGGCGATGGCGGCGCCGGTAGTGTCGGTGACCACGCCGTTCAGCGTGCCGCCCACCACCTGGGCTGCAGCAAACGGCGCCGCCAGCAGGAGTGCAGCAGCGAGGGAACGCGCTCGAGAACGATGAGGCAAACGACCGAAGGCGAGGTGCACGGAAGCTCTTTTCTGGAAATTGCTGCTGCTGAAGTTGCGGTGCGAGGCCTTAAAAGCCTGACGCGGGCGACGCTATGCGAGGCGGCAACAACAGCAACAACAAGTGATCCAGAGAGCTTGCATCGATGAACCTGGGTGCGATTAAGAGGGATCAGCCGGAACACGATGGCGCGCGCAAGGCAGGATCGGTTTTCGAAGGGAACGGAAAAGGGCGCGCTCGACTAACAGCAACAACAAGGACGAGTCGTGAAGGAACGCAGCACCATTCCCCTTTTGTAAAGGTTGGCGGGTGAAATTGCAAATTGTCGCTACGGGTGAGGCGCGCGTAACTCAAGACTTAGCTGGTCCAAAAGCTTAGAGGGCGCGGTTCGAAAAGTGAAGGCGTTATAGGCTTGGCGGGCGTTCGAGGAATCCATCGCTACGCTCAGGATGACGGCTTCCGGGCTCATCGCCGCTGGGGAGGGTGTTTCAAGCGTGTGTATTCCCTGCGGATTTTGATCAGGTCGGTGAAGGAGTGGACGAAGTCGCGTGGTCGCAGCTTTGATCCGGCGACGTCGACCCATGTCTGCAAGGGCAGCTCGTAGATCTTGTCTTCAGGCCGCGCGCCTACGATTCTCCATGCTGCCAGCGATCGCGCCAGCAGCTCGACATCGAAAATCCAGCGTGACTCGAAGGGCAGCGCCAGCACCTGGTGCAGCAGCGGCGTTGGTCGAAAGATCTTCGCGCCGCATTGCGTGTCATAGATGGGCAGGCGCAGCGAGAGCGACACGGCCGTGGCAAAGACGCGGCCCGCATAATGCCGCATCGGGTTGCGCGAGACATGCCGTCCCAGCAGGCGGATGCGTGCACCGAAGATGAGGTCGATATCCGGCTCATGTTGCAGCACGTCGAGGAACTCGGGCAGGGCGTCGAGCGGGGTCGCAAGATCGGCATCCCAGAAGCCGGTGATAGCCCCCGGCGATGTGTTCAGCGCGTGCAGCAGGCCGCGACGCACCGCCTCGCCTTTGCCGCCATTCGGTTGCAGGTCCAGGACGGACGCACGCCCCGGATGCGCATTGCAGAACTGTTGTAGCACCCCGAGTGTGTTGTCGCGGCTGCCGTCATTGACGAACAGATAGGAAACGCGCTCATGGCCCAGCAGAAAGCCCGCGAAAGTTGCGGAGCGAAAGCGTTCCGCCTCGTTGTAACAGGGAACGACGAGCACGCACGGCACAGACTCCATGGTTTCTCTGATTGTCCGAGACGAACCGCGTCTCTGCCTTTCGTTGGGTGCGCTTGCTCCCCGTATCCTACCCCCATCCGGCGGTTCCCTCTCGCGAGTAGTGGCGCTTTCTGTCTTTCCTAGCTGCGGCGGCGCTGGCTGTCTGCGAGCATGGTGCCGTCGACGATGGGCATTTCCAGGGTGATGCGGGTGCCTCGTCCGGGACGGCTTTCCATCTCCATCAGGGCGTCGCTGCCGTACAGCACCTCCATGCGTTCGCGCACGTTGCGCATGCCGATGCCGGCACCAGGACGGACGTAGCCGTTGCCGTTGCTTGCCTGGTCCTGCTCGGGCGCCACGCCGACGCCATCGTCTTCCACCTCAAGCAGCAGGCGTTCTCCGTGGATGCGGCTGCGCAGAGTCACGGTGCCGCCGCTGATGCGCGGCTCCAGACCATGCTTGATGCTGTTCTCGATCAGCGGCTGCAACAGCATGCTGGGGACGACGAGGTCGAGCGTCTCCGGTGCGATTTCCTTGACCACGCGGAGTTTTTCGCCGAAGCGCACGACCTCGATGGCGAGGTAGTCGTCGGTAAACGCAAGCTCGTCGCGGAAAGGCACAAAGGCTTCGCGGGTCCTGAGCAGGATGCGCAGGATGTTCGCCAAGCGCACGATCATCTCGCGTGCCAGCTCCGGTTCCAGGCGGACCAGCGAGCCGATGGAGTTGAGCGTGTTGAACAGGAAGTGCGGATTGATCTGCCGCTGCAGCGCATCGAGTCGTGCTTCCAGCAGCAGACGTGCCTGCTGTTCCAGCTTGTCTTCAATGCGGATGGCGTTCCAGATCTTGAGCGGAATACCCACCAGCACAGGCGCCGCCGCGCAGATGGCAAGCTGCAGCAGCCAAAGGTTCGAACGCAGGGAGAAGTAGCGGTGGGGCGCGTACTCCGCTACAGCGCTGGCCGCAAGCTGCATCAGCATGATGCAGACCAGCAGCAACACCTGCCGGTCAAGATGCGGCCGCCGCAGGTTGCGCCGAACCCAGCGGTAAAGGCTGAGATCGATCATCGGCGAGAACGACCACACCGCCTCCACGTCAACAAACCGGTGGAACATGCCGCCCATAATAGCCGCGATGACGTTCACCGGCACCGCCAGGTATTCGCGATGGAGAACTGCCGGGAACGCCAGCGCAATGGCCCCGGCCGTGGCCGTAGACGGACCCGCAATGATGCCGAGGAGGATGCAGGTTGCGAGCGAGATATCCGCCGCCAGGAAATTGGGCACCACCGCCCGGATCCACACCCCAAGCATCAGCGGAGCGCAGATAAACGCAGCCAACTGCAACCGCTGCGAGCGCGATCGCTTGTGCATCAGCAGCAGCCGTCGGAACACGGTCGATCGAGCCAGCGAGCTGGAGACCGCAGCCGCGACTCCAAGCTGGATCAACAGCGAAATCAGGACCAGCTTGGGCTCGATGGGGTTCACGCTTCTACTGTACTTGTGCCGTTTGGGTGCTGACCTTCATTCTTGGGAGCCGTGAGCCTGAGCAAAGCGAAGGATCCCTCGACCTCTCGTTGTTGGGCGAAGTTTGTAGATTCCTCGCGAGAAAACCGCGGAAAGTTTGGCTGGGACCGGGTGTGCGGGGATCCTTCGCTCTGCTCAGGATGATGGCTGGTAAGGGTAAGGGCCTCGGTCGGCCAGGGTCCTGTGGCCGATCCGTCTGCATCCGTACCCCGCCAGGCGACATCTATAAGATCGAGTCATGCAATACAGCCGGGTCGAAAAAGTTGCGGAAGCCGATCTCCCCACGCGTTGGGGCAGCTTCCGCATTCTTGGTTTTGAAGGCTACCTGGCCACCGGCGCAACGCTGGGACCGCAGGGCAAGACCGTGGAAGAGGCGGCTGCGCTCATCTTTGGGGACATCAGCGAGAAGCCTCCCATTGTGCGCGTGCATTCCCAGTGCCTGACCGGCGATGTGTTCCATTCACTGCGCTGCGATTGCCGCCAGCAGTTGGAGCTCGCGCTCGATACCATTACGGCGCATGGCGCTGGCATCGTGGTGTACGAGGCACAGGAAGGCCGGGGCATCGGGCTCATGGCCAAGCTGAAGGCCTATGAGTTACAGGATCAGGGCTTGGACACGGTCGAGGCAAACGAGCGGCTCGGCTACCGTCCGGACCATCGCGATTTCAGCCTCCCGGCAGAGATCCTGAAGCAACTCGGCATTCACGAAATCCGGTTGATTACCAATAACCCTGCGAAAGTGCAGGCGATGGAAAGTCGCGGCATTCGAGTGATCGAACGCATCAGCGCTGAAGTCGCTGCGGAGCTTACCAGCGAGCGCTACCTTGAAGTGAAGCGCGCAAAGATGGGGCACCTGATCGGATCAGCGCGATAGCAGGCCCGCTTAGGTGCGCACAATCGAAAGGGCGGCCATAGGCCGCCCTTTCGTCACACCACTTCAATTTTAGCTGGGGCTGCCGCTGTGCTGGACAGACGATGCCGTTGTTTCGTCCTGCAGGTTTGAAAGCACACGAACCTGTACGCGACGATTCTCCTTGCGACCTTCCGCAGTCTTGTTCGACGCTACTGCCTTGTCCTTGCCGATGCCGACAAGATAAAACTTGTGGGGCGGCAGGTTGTACTTTGTCTGCAGGTACTGCGCCACGGCGTCAGCACGCTTCTGGCTCAGGGTGTAGTTGTACTGAGGGTCGCCGACTGAGTCGGTACCACCGGTCAACTCCAGGATGAAGTGCTTGGTCGTGTTCAGATTGGCGGCAATCTCATCAAGCTGCTTCTTGTCCGATGCGGTCAGGACGGACTTGTCGAAGCCAAACGTCACGCTGACATCACTCAGCGGCTTGTAAGTATCCAGCCCCGCAACCACGCCGGTCAGCGAATCCACGCGGTTGTACGCATCCTGCGCGGAACCCTTGGCTTTATCTGCAGCCTGGGAGGCCGTGGTTGCATGCTGATCAGCTGTGTTTGCTGCCGTTTGAGCTCCGGCGATACCCTGCGTCGCGCGGGCATCTGTGTCGGTGATGTCGCGGTGATCCTGCGCCGTACGCGCATCCAGTTCATTCGTGTTCTGTATCAGCGGAGCCGCCTGGGAACGCACATACTTCTTGGTGCTGCAACCCGTACTCAACAAAAGAATCAAGGCGGCCGCGCCTGCAGCCATGCCTGACTGCGTGATCGATCGTGTTCCGTGTAATGCCATGCTCATCATCCTCCAGATACGTGGGACACAACTCTTCCCAGTGGATGCTGTTGCACGCGTTCCTCCAAACCCCGGGAATCAGTGCAAGTGGCTCATAATGCGGCGCTTACAATGCACTCTAGCAACCAGCGCAACAAGCCAAGAACTGCATTTCCGCCCGGAACAGGGTAGAAACTTCCTGACGCCCGCCGCGATCTAAACTAAAGCTGGTGCGTCTGCTTCGTGCATCGCCCCGCCCCTTCTTTCGATGGATCTTCAACAGAAAATTCGAACCCTGCCCCAGCAGCCCGGCGTGTACCTCTACAAGAACGCCGAGGGCGAGGTGATCTACGTCGGCAAGGCGAAGAACCTGCGCAGTCGCGTGCGGTCGTACCTGCTGGAGAGTTCGCAGGCCAATCGGAAGACCGGTTCGCTCATGCGCGAGGCGGTGGACGTCGACTACATCCAGGTGGCGAACGAGCACGAGGCGCTGGCGCTCGAAAATAACCTGATCAAGCAGCGCAAGCCTCGGTTCAACATCCTTCTGCGCGACGATAAGACCTACCCTTACGTGAAGTTGACGGTGGGCGAGCGGCATCCCAAAGTCTTCGTCACACGCAAGCTGAAAAAGGATGGCAGCCAGTACTTCGGCCCATACTTTCCCGGCAATCTGGCGTATCGGATCGTCGATTTGATTCACCGCTCGTTCCTGATTCCGAGCTGCAAGGTC
>CBAAAE010000166.1:0-6452 GCA_964658845.1 uncultured Novosphingobium sp.
AAACGACAGCGGAGATGGCTCCGTCGATCAGCCGGTGATTCGGCAGCGCTCCAGGTTGAGCGGAGGGATGATGTGGGCGATGCGGCGACGGCACGCCCCGGCATACCTGGAACTGCAATCCACGCTCGATGCGACCATGGCCCGGCTTGGACAGAAGACGCGCAGCAACATGCGCTACTATCGACGCCGCGCCGAACGGGAACTGGGTTGCGTCGCCGTACCTGCAGTGGACGCGACCGCCGGCGAGCTGGTGCAGTTCGACCTTGAGTGCATGTATCCTGTCGGCGAGGGCAAGGTGTTGTGGCGGCTGGAACTGTTCAAAGCGCTGCACGCGCCCTTTCTGATGGGGTTGAAGGACGCGAACGGTCGTTGGCTCAGCGTGGTGGGCGGCCGGCGATTTGACGACACCTCTGAAATCCTCTGGCAAATGAACCGTGCCGGCTACCCGTCGCACTCGCTGGTGACCGTCATGCGGTCCTATTACATGGAGCATGAGATCGCGCGCGGCACAAAGCGCCTGCAGGTCGAGGGCGGCACCACTCATTCCATGCATCACTCGTTTGTGCAAGAGGAGATCGTCGACCTGGTGGTGGTGCGATCGCGCTCCCGGCGCGTCCTGCGCAACCTGGTTAGCCGCTTTATACCGGCCGACAACAGCCTGGCGGACATGCTGAAGAGCGAGGATCTGACATGGCATCAGGGCGATCCGGCAACCCCTGGCTCTCGCCCCCCAAGACCTTTACAGAAAACCATTGACGACCCAACCGCGCTGGTGCAACCTGATCCCGCAACGAGAGAACGGTGACCATGAACGGGAACGGACAGCATGCGGTGCAGGCTCCACCCATCGAGCAGGTCAAGAGCGCCATGCGATCCACGTGGATGGCGGGCGACTTCGGCGTGATTGCAAAGACGATCGCTGGCGGCGCGGAGGAGTTCGTGCGCCGACTGGGCTTGCCTGCGGGCACGCGGGTGCTGGACGTCGCGACGGGCACGGGTAATCTCGCCATTCCGCTCGCGCAGTCCGGCTGCATCGTCACCGGTGTGGACATTGCGCCGAACCTGCTTGAGCAGGCACGCGATCGGGCGACGGCAGCGGGTCTGACGGCAACTTTCGACGAAGGCGATGCAGAGGCGCTGCCCTATGCAGACGCCAGTTTCGATGCCATCGTGACGATGTTTGGAGCGATGTTCGCTCCCAGGCCGGAAATGGTCGCAGCGGAACTTGCCCGCGTGCTGCGGCCCGGCGGCATCCTGGCGATGGCTAACTGGACCCCTGCCAGCTTCACCGGGGCCATGTTCCGCACCGGCGGCAAGCATGTGCCGTCGCCCGCTGGCGTGCTTCCCCCGGTGCTCTGGGGCGATCCCGAGACGGCCAGGCAGCGGTTGGCAGGTGGCTTCGAAAGCATCGAGACCGAGTTGATTCACATCGACTTCGATATGCCCATGCCGCCGGCAGGTGCGGTCGACCTGTTTCGCACGTACTTCGGGCCCACGAAGATGGCCTTCTCCCGGCTGGACGAAGCCGGTCAGGCGGCACTTGCGAATGACTTGCTGGAGCTTTGGACTTCGGCAAACGTCGCGGCACATCCATCGGTGCAGACGCTGGTGAAGAATGAATACCTGCAGGTGAAGGCGGTTCGTGCCTGATCTCTCCTGAGGAGTCGTGAAGGACGGTTGTTCGTTGTTCGTAAGGTCCTTACGACCTCCATCGCCCTGCTCGGGGCAGTAGCATAGCGGCAGAGATGCCTTCCACACCGATCGACCCACCCTTGCGGCGCACGCGGTATACGCCGCCCTGGATCTTCGGCGTGATGTACGGCGGCACCTTCAACGGCTTCGTGGCGGTGAGCCTGTCGCAACTGCTGCCGGAGCATGGCGTTACGCTGCAGCGCGAGAGCGAGATTGTCACGCTGATCCTGACTGCCAGCTATGTCGGCTTCCTGTTCACGCCGATTGTGGACTGCGGTTTGCCGCGCAGGGTGTGGGCCTTGCTGCTGGCTAGTCTGTCTGCGGTCTGCCTGGCGGTGTCGATTCCCATGCTGCGCGCCGCTTCCGCTAACGGTGGTCATGGAGGCGGGACCGTCGCCTTGATGCTGGTGCTGTTTGTCGGCTATCTCTCCAACCAGATCTACACGAGTGCGATCGGCGGGATGGTGCCGAACCTGGTGGCGCCCTCGAAACACGGAGCAGTGTCGGCCTGGATGAACGTCTCTTACCTGGCGCTGACCGGGCTGGGTGGGGAAGTGGCCGTGTGGGAGGTTCGCCACCTGCCGCTCCTGCTTGCCTCTTTGCTGGTGGCCCTGCCCATCGTCCTGGGAGCTTCTCCGCTGCTCTTCATGCCGAATGAGGACCGGCTGATGCGTCCGTTCGTGGAAGCCATGCGGCGACTGTTCTCGGACCTGTGGGCGACAGCAAAACAGCGTAGCTACCTCTTCGCGCTGCTCGTCTTTGTCCTGCCGTCTGCCACGTTTGCCTTGCAAGACCTCTTTGGTGGCATGATTACGGACTTCCATGCGAGCGGAGCGCCGCCGTACCTTTCTGTCGGTGTGATCTTCACGGTCGCCTGCGCCATGGGTGCGGCGTTGGGCGGACCGCTCAGCAATCGCTTCGACCGTCGGCTGCTGTTCGTTGCGCCGGCGATGGTTGCCGCCTTCGGATCGCTTGCCATGGCCTTTGGACCGCACACGCCGTGGATGTTTGTGGCGGGGATGTTCCTGTACAACCTGATGGCAGGCATCAACTACACGGCTACCAGCGCGCTGGTCTTCCAGATTGTGGGCCGGAACAATCCGCTGTCCTCGACGCAGTATTCGGTTTGCATCGCGGCTTGCAACCTGGCCATTGCCGGATCGGTGCTGGTGGACGGCAAGGGCGCTGGGCACAGCGGAGTCAAGGGCGCGCTCACGGTCGATGCGCTGCTTAGCCTGGTGCTTGGGACGATTGTGCTGGCGCTGGTGTACCGATTCGGCGGCGGGTTTCCCAGGCCTCCCGCGGGCGAGGACGATGTGCTGCTGGAGTCCGAGGGTGGGGCGAAGCTGGCTTGATCGCGTTGTCTTTATCCCTACACAGCCGTCATCCTTCGCTGCGCTCAGGATGACGAGCAGTTGAGATTGACGTCTTTGCTCAGGATGACGGCTGGCGAGTGTCAGTTCGTTGCTGCAATCGCAGCCACGATCCGGTCCATAGCCTTTTGATCGTCGACTGTGCGCGGCGTGTGCGCGTTCACCATGACGCTGAACAGCAGGGTCTGTCCGCTGGCACAATCCACGTAACCCGACAGCGCGCGAGCCTCGCTGAGCGTACCGGTCTTGGCGAAGACGTGGTCCTTCAAAGGTGCATCCGGATAGCGTGCGCGCAGCGAACCATCCTCGCCACCGACGGGCAGGGAGGCCTTCCAGGCGGCTCCCCAGGGTTGGGTTGCGGCGTAGCCAAGCAGGGTCGTGATCGCGCGCGGCGTGACCAGGTCGTGGCCGGAGAGGCCCGATCCGTCAAAGAAGATAAAGTCGTCTGGATCGACCTTGACGCGCTGCGTCAGCCATGACCGGACCACACGCGCGCCGCCCACTGTGGAGCCGTCTGCGAACGTCGCGCTGAGTTGGTGCAACAGCAGTTCGGCATGCAGGTTCTGCGAGATCTTGTTCGTCAGGACCACGTCAACCCCCAGCGGCAGAGAGGTGCGGCTGACGAGCGGTTGCTCCATGACAAGATGAGCGCGCTGCTCGACCACCACACCGTTTTCGTTGATGATGAGCGGCTTGCGCGCTTCCGCTGTGAAGGCCATCGGCGCGGGTGCCAGGCGATGTTGCACGCCTACCTCGCCTGTGACTGTGATGCCGCGAGCGATCAGGAGCATCTTGAACGCTTTCGCGGCGTACTCGGCAGGGTCGTCGATGGCGATTTCCTCGGCGTCTGGCGGCGCGTCGACCGCGATGGTGCCGTAGATGCGCAGCACGCGTCCGCCGGCGATGCGCTCCACGTTCAGGTGCGATCCGCTCTTCGCCGGCCCGGTCTTCGCATCGCTGCTATCGATGGTGTACCAGGGCATGGCGGGCGAGAGGTCGTACGTGATGGCCTGGCCAGCCTTGCTGCCGGGTTTCATCGTCAGCGCCAACTGGTTATCGTTGACCGTCAGCGCGGAGATGGGCGCACCGTACCCCCAGACCGCGTCGTCCATCGTCCAGTCTTCCGGATACGGCTCGTAGACGAAGAGGGAATCGTCGCCGATGATGTTGCCGTTGACGCGCTTCAGGCCGGTTGCGAACAGCTTGTCCGCAAGCTCCGCAAGGTAGCGCAGCGGGTCCGGTTTCGGCTGGGCAGGGTCGGCCTTCGGGCGCAGTGCGGGTGTGACATACGGCAGGTCCGTGCCCGAAAGGTTGGGGTCGCCGCCACCGCGCAGGATCACGTCTCCGTCGACCGTGGCTGGCGATTTCAACTTCGCCTGCGTGTACACCGCCGTTACAAAGGTGCGATCCTGCCCAAGCAGCGCCAGCGCCGCGGCGGTCGTAAACAGCTTCGCGTTCGACGCTGGCTGGAAGAACTGCGCATCGTTCATGGCGAAGACGGGCGTGCCGTCCAGCTTCGTCACGCTGACACCCCAGTGCGCGCGGCTGACGGCTGGCTCGGACGTGATGGCTGCGACCTGATCGCGTAACGGCGACCCGGCATACGATTGCGGCGGGGGCGCAATGGGCTCGGCTTGCTGCGATACGGCTGCCTGCTGCGCGAAGGTGCAGAGCGCTGTGCACACCAGCGCGGCACGTAGAAAAGAGCGGGTCATGCGCCCGAGTGTAGCAGCCGACCTATCATCACCCCATGCCCTTTTCCCCACGGACGCAGCACACCTGGCGCCTGCGGTCACGCACGATCGAACTCGGCGAACGGACATGCATCATGGGCATCGTGAACGTCACGCCCGACTCGTTCAGCGACGGCGGTCAGCATGCGACGACGGATCGCGCGGTGGAGCACGCATTGCGACTGTTGGAAGATGGAGCCGCGATCGTTGACATCGGTGGCGAGTCGACGCGACCGGGTGCGGCAGCGGGTACACCGGACGCCATCTCCGCAGAGGCGGAGCAGGCGCGCGTTCTGCCGGTGATCGCCGGTGTGCTGCATGCCCGGCCCGACGCGGTCATCTCGGTGGACACTTACCGCGCCGGGACTGCGCGCGCAGCCGTTCTGGCCGGAGCGGCGATCGTGAACGACGTGAGCGGCGGCCTGTGGGACCCGGCGATGTTTGCCACCTGCGCGGGGCTGGGTTGCGGTGTGATCGTGATGCATACGCGCGGCCTGCCGTCCGAGTGGGCAGCGCACGCACCCCTCGCGCCGGAATTGGTGGTGCCGACAGTACTTGCCGGCGTGAATGTGCGTCTCCAAGCCGCGCTGAACGCAGGGATCGCACAGGATCGGCTCGCGCTTGACCCGGGCTTCGGCTTCGGCAAACGCGGAGCAGAGAACTGGGCGCTGCTGGCAGGACTCCGGTCATTCGAAGCGCTTGGTCTGCCGCTGATGGTGGGGCTTTCGCGCAAAGGTTTTCTTTCTGTAGACCCGCACGAAGACGCAGGCGGCCGTGACGACCTGACGCATGCCGCCAACGTTTGCGCGATCCTGAGCGGCGCGCACCTGATGCGGGTTCATGATGTTCGAGGCGCCGTGCGGTCCGCAGCCGTTGCGGATGCGCTTCTGTCTATCGATGCGCCACGCTTACAACCATCATCCTGAGCGAAGCGAAGGAGCCCTACACAGATGGTCGAACCGATCTGGCTTCATACTTCCTCGCGAGAAAGCTTCGAGCCTCTTCCCGAGGCAGAGTTCTAACGGGATCCTTCGCTCCGCTCAGGATGACGGTTGCAGGGGGCTGACGGGCTTCCCTCAGGCTGGCGGCTCCGATGCCCAGCACGGCTCCCAGTACGGCCGCTATTTCCCCTTGCTCAACCGCCGGTAGTAGTCCGCGACCGAGTCGTTGTAGCCCGCAGGCACAGCGTACGGCTTGCCCGTTCGAGCATCCGTGTCGCCCGCGCGTGCGAGCTGCAACTCCAGCTTGTCCACTGCGCGCAGCACGTCACTGTGCATTTGCTCCACCAGGGCCGGATTGCCGGGGAAGCGGCTCGGGTCCAAGCCTTGCATCTGCCGCGCCAGATCCGCGACTTCCTTGGCTGCCTGCGGATCATCCTTCACCATGCCGCGCAGCGCCTGCAGCTCGCGCATGCCCTGCTGGAAGGTCCTCTCGGTGTCCGCGGGATTGCCGGACGTGTCTTTCGCGGGATTACGCGCGCCACCGGCGTAGGTGTTGTTGCCCGTGTTCAGGTTGCCGTAGACGTCGCCGTTGGCCCCGCCGCCGCCGGTGCGCCGGCCAATGTCGCCGGACCGGCTGCTGTCGCCGCCTCCACCAAGGTCATTGCCGCGTGTAAACCCGCCACCGCGGTTACCGGCCTGCTGTCCCTGCCCCT
>CBAAAE010000167.1:0-6449 GCA_964658845.1 uncultured Novosphingobium sp.
TCATCCTGGGGCAGCGAAGCGGTCATCCTGGGCGCAGCGAAGGATCCCTGCACATCCGAGACCTGGTCAACCGCTGTGGGCTTTCTCGCGGGAAAGCCTCGCAATATTTCCCTCAGCGGAACCATTAGGAATCCTTCGCTCTGCTCAGGATGAGGGCTGTGCACAGGACGAAGATTACATGCTGCCAGACGTAAGAGGCCGGCTCCGCAGTGAGGAGCCGGCCTTGAACAAATACAGGACGCTACGCCGTGACCGGCTCAAGGATCTGCGCCAGGTGCTTGCCGGTGCGAGCCGCTGCGGCGTTCTTGTGGAAGGCGTAGCCTGCGATCAGCGGGAAGGCAATCGTCGCCTCGCTGAAGACCATCTGCTCATAGGTCAGGTCGACCTTGCCCCAGCTGCTGGCTTCCTTCAGGGTCGAGCCGGAGAGAGCGCCGTCACGCGCGTCCGCCACCGTAATCTGGATGGCGTACTTGTGCATCGATGCTTCGACGCCGAGAATGTCCGCGGCCACTACAATGTCCTGCGCGAAGTTCTTCGGCACGCCGCCGCCGATCATCAACAGGCCCGTCGTGGGATTGTGAATCTTCAACTGCGTCAGCTCATAGAAGTCTTTGGCCGAGTCGATGGAGCAGACAGGCTTGCCGCGGCGCGCATGCTGGTGCGCCACGATGCCGAAGCCGAACGAGCAGTCTGAGAACGCCGGCACAAAGATCGGCACGTCGAGTTCGTACGCCGCCAGAACGATGGAGTCCGCGTTGCCGTTTTGCGGCGTGCGGCCATTGTCCTTCAGGTACTTGCCCATCTCCTGGATGTACTCGCGGGAGGAGTAGACGCCGGGCTTCATGCTGTTAATGATCTTCTCGGTGGTCTCGTCGCAGATGCGGAGTTCTTCTTCGTCGATGAACGTGTCGTAGATGCGGTCAATCATCATCTCGCGCAGTTCGGCATCACCGCCGCCGTACTTGTAGTCCTCGCCTGCGATGTAGTGCTTGTATCCAAGCGCCTCGAAGAAATCCTGATCGACAATGTTCGCGCCCGTCGAGACAATGGCGTCGACCATGTTGTTGCGGATCAGGTCGACGATGATCTTCTGCAGGCCGGCCGAGATCAGCGAACCGGCCAGGCACAGAATGACGCCGCAGTCCGTGTCGCGCAGCATCATGTCGTAGATCGAAGCGGCGCGCGCAAGGTCGCGGGAAGAATAAGCCATGGACGCCATGGCATCGACCAGCGCGACAACGTTGTGCTGCTTGATGTCGATGTGCTGGACCGGGTTCTGTAGAAGTTCCTGTTTCGTTGGCATCTCTTTCATTTTATCGCGTTACCGCCTGTAAGGACGCGGGTTTTGTGAAGATTTGAAAAGATGAAGAGGTGTCGCATGGAACTCACTCCGGCAGGTCACATAGCTGGTTGTACAGCGATCGCCCTACGGGTGAAGGCATGGGGATCGTGCGAGGCATAGCATGTTCCACGGAGGCGATTCGGAATGAATCGGCGTAATTTCCTGCGGTCTGCAGCCGTTGTTGCCGTCACTCCCGCGTTTGACCTGGAGGCGGACCCGGCTCCGGCAGTAAAGGTCACGCGCGATCAGTGGCTCGACTGGGTGGAGCGCGTCTCGTCGCCCGTGTTGCTGGCGCTCTCCCGTCGAGAACTGCGCCGCACCATGCCCGTGGAGGCGGTTGCGGGACATACGACGGAGCGCGCCATCGGCACTCATCTCGAAGCCTTTGCACGGCTGCTGATGGGGCTGGCACCGTGGCTCGAACTCGATCCGGCGCCAGGCGAGAGCCAACGTGAGACCGATCTGCGAAGTCGCTATCGCGCCATGGCGAGGGAAGCCGTGGCCTCGGCTGTCGATCCCGCGTCGCCGGACTACATGCACTTCGGCGACTCCGCGCAGACGGTCGTCGATGCCTCGTTCCTTGCACTCGCTCTGCTGCGGGCGCCTCGTCAGCTGATCGATACCCTGAGGCCAGAAACAAGGCAGCGAGTCATTGCCGCGATGTTTGCGGAGCGCAAGATACTGACCGGCCTGAATAACTGGGTGCTGTTTTCAGCGATGGATGAAGCGCTGCTGTTTCGGCTCGGCGCAGACTGGGATCGCATGCGCGTTGCCTACGCCCTGAATGAACTGCATAGCTGGTATGTGGGCGACGGCTTGTACGGTGACGGCCCCGCCTTTCACGCGGATAACTACAACAGCTATGTTATGCACTCTTATCTGCTGATGTTATTGGAAGCTGTGGGCGATCAAGCGGCGGCGTGGAAATCCATGCGCCCTGAGGTGCTGCGGCACGCGACGCGCTACGCTGATATCCAGGAGCGTCTTGTCGGTCCTGATGGCTCGTTCCCGGTGCTTGGGCGATCCATCTGCTACCGTGCCGGCGCTTTCCACCTGCTGGGGGATGCTGCCCTGCGCGGCATGCTGCCGGAGCACCTTTCGCCGACGCAGGTGCGGTGTGCGCTAACCGCTGTGCAGCAGCGCACACTAGATGTACCGGGCACCTTCGACGCGAAAGGCTGGCTGACCATCGGCCTGGCAGGACATCAGCCTTCGCTTGGCGAGACTTACATCTCCACGGGGAGCCTGTACCTGTGCAGCGCGGCGTGGCTGCCGCTGGGTCTGCCGCACACCCATCCCTTCTGGTCTTCGCCCGACATGGCATGGACACAGAAGAGAGTGTGGAGCGGGCAGGACGCACCGGCAGACCACGCTATCAGCGGCTAGTTACAACGCGTTCTTCGCGATGACGTTCTTGTAGAACTCGTAACTCAGCTTTGGTGTGCGCTTCTGCGTTTTGAAGTCGACGTAGGTGATCCCGAACCTTTTCTCGTAGCCGTCCGCCCACTCGTAGTTATCCAGCAGGCTCCAGCAAAAATAACCCTTCACCGGCACGCCTTCACTTACCGCACGTTGTAAGTGCGTCAGGTAGTTGCGCAGGTACATGACGCGATCCGTGTCGTAGATGTGGCCGTCCGGTGCGACCTTGTCATCGGATGAGCAGCCGTTCTCCGTGATGTATATTTCGCGGACATTGAAGACCTCTGACACCAGCTTCGGAGCCCAGTAGAGCGCTTCCGGACCAATGGTGAGCCACGGGCTGAACATCTTCGGGTACGACGAGGGATTCGGCACCACCTCATATCCGAGAGGGTTTGAGGCCGCGCGCACGAAGGTCGGCGTGTATATGTTAATGCCCTGGAAATCCAGTGGGCTGCCGATTGCCTTCAGCTCATCCGGCGTGAACTTTGGTGCGTCTGCGCCGAGCTTTTTCAGGTACGCGTCGGTATAACGGCCGGTGCGAATGACGGTGAGATAGCCCGCATTCTCCTCTGCCATGGCGGTACGCGCCGCGGCTACATGCTGCGGTGCATCGAAGACGGGCGTAACCGCCTGCAGGTTCTCCGCCAGGCCAACCCGTGTGCCCGCCTTCGCATGGGCGCGTATGGCCTGCACCGCAAGTCCATGGCCAAGCACGGCGTGGTGGCGCACCTGTGCCAGCTTGCCGCGCGGCAGCTTCAGGCCGGGCGCGTGGATACCGTTGCCATAACCAAGATCCACAAACGTGCTGATCTCGTTCATGGTCATGTAATGCGTCACCAGGTCATTCAGCTTGCCGACGGTGTAACCCGCGTAGTCGGCGAAGGCCTGCGCGGTATCGCGGTTCTGCCAACCGCCCTTGTCTTCGAGCGCCTGCGGCAGATCCCAGTGGTACAGCGTGCAATACGGCTCGATGCCAGCGGTGTGCAGTGCTTCGGCAAATTTCCGGTAATGATCGATGCCGCGCTGGTTGGGCTGTCCGGTGCCGCTGGGAAAGATGCGCGACCATGCGACCGAAAACCGGCAGGTCTTCAGCCCGAGGTCTTTCATCAGCGCAATATCTTCGGGGTAGCGATGATAGCTGTCCGTGGACACGTCGCCCGTGTCGCCTCCGTGGGTTTTGCCCGGTGTGTGCGAGAAGGTGTCCCAGACGGAAGGCCCGCGGCCGTCTTCTTTGACAGCGCCCTCCACCTGATACGAAGCGGTGGCAGAGCCCCAGAGAAAGCCTGCGGGGAAGGCGCGATCACTGGCGTGTGCGGCGGCGCGTGAAGCCTGATCGGCAGATGCGAACAGGCTGTGCGGCAGAGCGGCGGATGCGGCAACGGCGCCCGCGAGTTGAGCGAAGTTGCGACGGGAGATGTGGTGCGACATGAGATGTATATCCTTCAGCCCGAGCATAGACCTGAACGCGATACGTGTGCGCGATGAGCGGCTGCGTGTCTCGTGAAGCCGCTCGTGTCAGATACTCATGTCGTACGGTAATCCTTGCACGGGCAGGTTGGACAGCCGTGCCATGGGAAAGGCGAGGCGTCATACCTGCCCATCTGTTTTTGTCGACCGACTGCCGAGAGCATCGAGTTGTTCCGCATGCGCGCCTTCCACTATTTTCTGCGGTGAGCGGGTTCCTTGATAGGCTTTGAGCAGCGATGATCATCAACTTCTCCGAGCGTGCGCATAATCACAATTGGGATCTGGATCCCATTGTCCGTTCGCTGCTGGATACGGACTTCTACAAGCTGCTGATGCTGCAGTTCATCTGGAAGCATTTCCGGCACACGCGCGTGAGTTTTGGCCTGCATAATCGCACGTCGAAATTTCGGCTGGGGGAGATGGTGCCGCGCGAAGCGGTGATTGCACAGTTCGAGCATGTGAAAAAGCTGCGTTATCGCCGGTCTGAGATGATCTGGCTCGCCGGCAATAGTTTCTACGGGACGCGCGGTATCTTCGAGCCGGCATTTCTCGACTGGCTTGAGCATGAGTTTTGTCTCTCCGACTACCACCTGTCCGAGCGCGATGGGCAGTTTGAATTGAGTTTCGAGGGCGAGTGGGTTGCGGTGACGATGTGGGAAATTTACGCGCTTTCCATCTTGAATGAATTAAAGACGCGCGCCGCCCTGAGGGACATGAGCGAGTTCGAATTGGACATACTGTATGCCCGTGCTAAGTCGCGCCTGTGGGGCAAGATCGAAAGCCTGCGCGGTGTGCCGGGGCTTGCGGTGGCGGACTTTGGAACGCGTCGGCGGCACTCGTTCTTGTGGCAAGAGTTTGTCGTCGAAGCGATGCATTCGGAACTGGATGGCGCGTTCTCCGGCACCAGTAATACCTTCCTCGCGTACAAGCACGATCTGGAAGCGATCGGCACGAACGCGCATGAGTTACCCATGGCGATGGCGGCCATGGCAACGGACGATGCCGAGTTGAAGTGTGCGCAGTACCGCATGCTGGAGCTATGGCAGCAGACCTATGGAGGCGCCCTGCGCGTGATGCTGCCGGACACCTACGGCACCACGCAGTTCCTCGAGGGTGCGCCGGACTGGGTTGCAGAATGGACCGGGCAGCGCGTGGACTCGAAGGATCCTTTTCTCGCAGGGGACGAGTACATTGCATGGCTGGAGCGGCGTGGAAAGGATCCTAAGAGCAAGCTGGTCATCGCAAGTGACGGCCTGGATGTTTACGAGATTCTGAGTCTGCACGCGTATTTTGCGGGGGTGGTGACGCCCGGTGTCAGCGTCCGCGAATTCCGCAGTGCAGCGGATTTCCATGACCCGCATAAGTGGCGCCGGGAGCGCCGGATCCGTTTCTCCTCCGGTTGGGGAACGCTGCTGACCAACGATTTCCGGCATTGTCACCCGCGTGGCGAAGATACACTGGCACCCATCTCTCTGGTGTGCAAGCTTACTTCGGCGGGCGGCCGGCCCGCGGTGAAACTCTCCGATAATTACGAAAAGGCGAGTGGTCCAAAGGATCTCGTCGAGCACTATCGCGATGTCTTTGGACTCGCCGGCATGGCAAATATTCCGGTGATCGTGTAAGTGGGTTGCCGCTCGGTTATTGAGCGTGTGCCGTCCGCATGGTGCGTTGCAGCACCGTACGTAGGACGAACGCAAGTGTTGGCGTAAGCACCACTGCAATGCCCAGCCATACCACCATCGCGTGCCACTCCCACGTCCACAGCAGCCGCACGATCTGCAGCGGGTGGGTGCGTACGAGCGACGTGATTTCGGCGGCCTGCAGCGGCAGGGGACCGCTCCGGAAGAGCAGCGATCCTGCGCGCAGAAACGGCAACAGTAAGAGGATCTGCACCGGATACGCGGTGTGCGTGCCGACCTGCGATGCGGTGTGGTTCAGGCGTGCGACATGAGCCGCTGCCAGGGTCATCACGGTGGTGGAGCCGATGATCGGATTGATACCGATGACGAAGCCCGTGGCCAGACTCCAAGCCACCCTGCGCGGGGAGGCACCATGCCGCAACATGCGCAGCACCGGGCCGGCGATGGCGCGCCGCAGCCATGACTGCCGATGCGGACGTGCTTGGGGCGGCGATGACATGAGAAACAGCTTACGGCAGTCTGCTATCTCTCCCGGTGAGCAGCCCGCGGCGGTGCAGGCCTGCCAGGACGAGCTCGAT
>CBAAAE010000168.1:0-6405 GCA_964658845.1 uncultured Novosphingobium sp.
AGTGCTGGCTGCGAATATCCGGCTCGCCCGTGCCCACGTAGACCACGTTCGCGTCAGACGGCGCAACCGCTACCGCGCCGATGGAACCAATGGGTATGCCCGTGTCACTGATGGGAAACCAGGTGCGGCCGGCGTTCTCCGTCTTCCACACGCCACCGCCGACCGAGCCCATGTAGAAGGTGTCCGGCTGCGATGCGTTGCCGCTGACGCCATAGGTGCGGCCCGCGCGCATGGGACCAACTTCGCGCCAATGCAGCCCGCCAAGCATCGACGGCGTCGTCTGCCCGTACAGCATCGGTGCGATCGAAGCAAGTGCGAGTGTCAACACTAAGTCGTTACGAAAACGCATGAAGAAACCTCATCGGTGCAACATCAAGAACATCAACCATTGTCATCCCGCAGCGCAGCGAAGGGATCTGCATGTGTGCCCGGCCTACACCAACGCCGAAGCGCGCAAGCCGTTAACCTTCCTACGAAACGAAGACCATCAAAAACCAACGAGCCGGGCGGTGAACTGGATCGTCCGTGGACCGCCCACCTGCGTGATACCGGGAGCAAAAAGGGGGACACCCGCAGAGTACACCGGCCGCGCCGCGTTGCCGAAAAAGCTGACGCTATCCGCGTCAACGCGGCGATTGTCTGCAGCGTACAGATTAAAGACATCCATGAAGAGGTCTAGGTGGTGACCCTCGCCCTTCAGCGTAAAGTCCTTTACGATACGCAGATCAAGCGTGCTGAAGACGGGCTGCCGATTGATATTACGCGGCAACACCGCACCGTTGGGCACAACCCGGTCGTTCCAGTCGTTCGCATCGCCCTGCGTGTCGAAGCCGACGATCGGCGTGTACGGCAGACCCGTCCGCGCCAGGAACAGCGGGTTCAACTTGAACCCAACGGGCAGATTGAATATCGCATTCAGGTTCACGGTGTGCCGCGCATCGAGTGTGGAGAAAGCACGCTCCTGCCGCAGCTGGAACGGGTTCACTGTTGTGATGGGCGAGTACAGATTCGCTTCGTCGCTGTCACTGCGCGTGCGCGAAAGTGTGTAGTTGAACAGCAGTTGCGAACGGCGCGAGACCTGTGAATTCACACTCACAAAACCGCCATCATACGAGGCATGCGCGTTCGACCGCGCCACCAGCACACGCCCATATCCCGGGAGGGGCCTCGGCGCGTTGAAGACCGGCGTGCCGTCCGCCGCAACAGTTGGCGCAACAAGATTTTCATCCAGCCGGCGCATCGCGCGCCACGTGCTGCCATGCAGGTATCCCAGCGTCACTTCAAGCTTCGCCGCCACCTGCCGATCAACACTCGCAGCTGCCTGCAACGTGCGTGGATTGCGGAAATCCCGCGCCATGCCGGCTACCTCCGCGTGCGTCGTCACCAAGCCAGCGGGTGCAGAACCGAGCGCATGCCGGTTGCCGCCGGTGACTCCACTCAGCGCGAGCAGTACGGGGTCAAACGCGCTGTCGATCGTTGACGTCTGCGTGCCGTTGTCACTGAAGACACGATGAAAATAAGCAGCCGGCGTTGGCGCGCCGTAGATGCCCGAAGACACTCGGATGACTGTCTTCGGATCGCGGCTGCACGCCAGGCCGAGACGCGGCTGCCATTGCTGCAAGTCATTCGGAATCTGCTGCGTCACCGCCAGTGCAGAGTTGGCCTGTAGCGGCTGCGGATTCCACTGCCCTGCCCAGCGCATGCCCGCGGTCAGCGACACGCCGGAACGGATTGCAATGAGTGCGTTCGCGTACAGACCAAGCTCTGTCACGGTCCCGCGATAGGTCGTGTCACCCGTGTTGAAGGTCTGCCGAAAGCGGCGTGCGTTGTTCGTCGTAAAGTCATTCAGCGAGCTGTAATCAAAGCGGCCGTTACTGTTCTGTTCCTTGTACTCATTCGCCGGAGCGGAACCGATGCGGGTGCCAATGGTGAACTCGTTACGACCGCGCGTCAGCGTCAGGTCATCGAGCACCTGCACCTGTTGCGACGTGAAGCGGTGCACGCCATCGCTGTTGCCGCCAAGCACGCCGAAGCCGTTGATGAAGAGCTCCGGTGAAGTGGCGTTCGGCGTGCGGGTGCGATGGTCGTTTGCATACGCAACCGTCGCCTGATTCAGGGCGCGAGGTCCGAGCACGGAGGTCAGCGCAATCCGCGATGTAATGCTGTGCCCGCCGAGGCTGCTGCTGTGGTCTTCGGTCGCGAGTGTGCGAGAAAACGGGTCACCTACATCCTTCGAATCAATAAGATTGAAACCGAGTGCCACGGCAAGCGTATTTGCAGGACTCAACACGAAGTCGAGCCGTGTGAAGAGCGCAGTTGGTCGCTGCCGCTGCACCGTCTGCGTCTGCTGATTTGCAAGGAGTGCCGGGATCGTTACACCTGCTGCCTGTGGAGCGAACTGCACGAAGCGGCCGGCGTGCACGAAGTCCTGCTCGGCGCTGAAAGCGTAGAAGGCGTGATCCTTGCGAAGGGGTCCGCTGTACGAGGCGCCGAAGGCGTTCTGTTCGCCGTCAAGGCCGTGCCCGAAGGCATCGTCTGAGGTAAAGTTTGCCGGGCGGCCAGTGTAGAACGCCTCGCCGCGCGGACGGTTCACGCCGAACTTTGTCGCCACGTTTACCACGGCCGCGCTCGTCGCCGCAACGGTGCTGTCGACGCCGCTGCGTAGCAGTTCGAACTCGCGCACCGCGGTCAGCGGCAGAAACAGGCTGCCATCCTGCCCGCCGCGGATGCCACCCGACAGCGGATCGTTGAAGCTGGTGCCGTCCAGGGCCACGGCGACCGCATTGCCGCGCTGTCCCGCGATGGAGAGTCCCGCGCCATCCACATCCACTTCCGCTCCGGCCGCCTGCGTGGTGAACTGCGTGTAATCGCGATCGCGATTGGGCAGGTAGGTAATGGTCAGGCCGGGCAGAAGGGTGCCCACGGCGGCCTCCCCCGTGTTGGCAATGGGTGCCACCGTATTGCCTTCCATAGTGGCTCGACGCGCGGTCACGGTGGTGCTCTGCTTTGCGGGCGGAATGCGCATCTGCAGCAGCAGATCCGTACTGCTGCCAAGGGTCAGCGTCAGGCGCACTGCGGGCCGCAGCACCAGGCCACTGCCGCTTGCCTCCACGCTGTACGCGCCTGGCGACAGGCCGCTGACACGGAAGGCGCCCGCGCCGTCGGCACGCAGAGTGCGGATGGTGCCCACATCAGTATTGCGAACCGTAAGTTGCGCCTGCGGGACGGCCTTGCCCTGCACGTCGACGACGCGCCCCGCGATAGCAGCGGTCTGCGTCTGCGCACCTGCAATGGCGATCGCCACCAGTGGAGCGAGCGCTGCGAAGCTACGTGCGATTCCCATCAGAAGCTCAGCTTCGCGGAGAACTGAAACTGCCGCGCGGATAGCTGCGATGCCACACCCGGCAGCGGTGTGCCGAGCGTTGCAGGAGCCGTCGTACCGTTGCCATAGGTCCCGTTGAAGCCGACAAAGTTTTGATGGTTCAGGATGTTGAAGGCCTCCGCACGCAGATCGATCTGTACACCTTCGCGGTAAAGCGGAAATACGCGGCTCACAAACGGATCGAGCGAGTAATTCGGCCGTCCGCGGCCCGCGTTGCGACCAACCACCGCGCCGTTGATTACCGGTCTATCGGTTGTCGCGCCCGTGTTGCCGCTGTTGGTCGTGCCCGTGACGAGGTTATACGGCAGGCTGCTGGCGAGCGCGCTGACACCGCCCACGCGCACCTTGAAAGGCGCGTTGTAAATGCCGCTGAACACCGCACGATGGCGCTGGTCGTAAATTGCGTATCCATACTCCTGGTGGCCAAGGAAGTTAGTGTCATTTGGATTTTGCGCCGTAGTATCCGGATCCACGTTGTCGAGCGTCTTCGACCACGTGTAACTGGCCAGCACCTGGAAGCCGTGCGTAAATGCGTGTGAGACATTCAGATCGAGCGCGTTGTAGTGGAGGTAGCCGTCATTCACGTCGGTCTGAATGACACTGTAAAGCGGCTGCGGATTACTTGCTGTCGTGGCGCTGCACGTCGTGCGGTTCGCCGCATAGAAGGCGATCCAGGAAGGCCGGGTGCAGTTTGCGGCTTGCGCGGTGCGCGTCTGGTTCTGCGCCGTCCGGATGAAGGCCGACGGTCCATCCACATCCAGCGGACGCACGATGCGCAGCGTGTGCGTGCCGACGTAGTCCAGGCTCATCAGCCAGCCCGGCGCAAAGCGATGTTGGAGACTGAACGTCCACTGCTCCGAGTAGGGGTTAAGCAGCCGATTCGGATAGCCATTCAACACGGCTGCGGGCACGTACTGATTCACAAACGCAGCTTGCCCCGGTCGAACATACAGGCTGCGCACGGGCACGGTTCCACCCACGGGGAACGCCGGCAACGGGGCTGCCGCCACGCTGGTGGGAAAGCCCACCTGCCCCTTCGTAGCGGTGTAGGTGAAGACGCCGGCTGGTTCGCCCAGCGCATAGCTGGCTGCGGAGTTGTCGACGATCTGCGAGTGGTACATACCGAAGCCACCACGCAGCACCAGGCCGCCGTTCCCGGTCGCGTCGAAGACAAAGCCCACTCGTGGCGCGAAGTTCAGCGACGCATCGGTGAAGGTCTGTCGTTCATAACGCAGGCCAAGATTCACCGTCAGGCGTTGGCTTGCACGGTAATCATCCTGCGCGAACAGCGACCATAACTGATCGTCGACTGTGTAGTTGGCATTACCGAAACTCTGCTGATAATTCGCCACGTTGTTGATGTTACTTAGGTAAGTCGAGCTCTCGCACACGGCGACAGCCTGCGTACAGGTGTTGTAAGTGAAGCGACCAAGAAAGATGGGTCCGCCGAACTCCTTGCTGTTGCCGCCGTTGTGCGTGTCGATGACGTTGCCGCCTGCCGTAACCTGGTGGCGTCCGCGATTCCATGACAGTGTCTCTGCCAGCTCAAACTGGCGGTTCATCAGCAGCGCCGATTGCGACGTGCCCGACGTAAACGTGCCGGCTGCCGTGGTCGGCACTACAAACTGGGTTCCGAAAACAGCGGGGTCGAACTCTGTAATGGGCGAGGCAAGCTGGTACTGCAGACGCACGCTGTTCACCAGGTGCGTGCTCAGGACAGTGGTATCACCCAGCACGCCGGAGTAAGTACGACGGCGGAAGGTACGCGCGACATTCGCAAGGCTCGCTCCGCCCACAATGCCGTTCGGATTGGTATCGGAGAAGTTATCCATGTTGGCGCGCAGAAAGACGTTGTTGTGTTCGGTCAGTTGCCGATCCAGCCGTACCGTTCCAAGCCATCCGCGGTAGTGCCCCGTGAAGATACCGGGTGCCAGCGGCGACGTGATGGGCGACCCCTTGGCCTCGCGGTTGTACTCGCCCGCCGCGAAGAGGTGCGTGCGCTTGTTGTGGTCCAGCGCGCCGGAGAGCGAGACGGCAGTCTGACCCAGCACATCGCTCGTCAGGTCGTTTCCGGTGCCTGCATTTGCGAGCGTGAAGCCAGAGAGCTGCGCCTCGGTTTCCGCGGGCTTCCATAACTCGAGCACCTGCCCATGGAAGCGATCGCCACCGCTCGCTGTCACCACGTTCACCAGGCTGCCAGTGCTGCCGCCGTACTGCGCGGAAAAGCTGTTGGTCAGCACAGTCATCTCCGCCACAGCCATCTGCGGCACGTTCGTGAAGATGGTCTGGCGGCCCCAGCTATCGATGCTGTTGGCGCCATCCACCACAAAGTACGACTGCCGCCGGCCCGCCCCGTTCGTCGTGAACAGGTTCTGGTTCATGAAGATATCGCCCTGGTTGATGGCGGGGCGGTTGGCGGCATTCAGCAGCGGCAGATAGGTGATGCGGCGATTGAAGAGCGGTGTCTCCTGAATTTGCTCCGAGCCAAGTTGAATACCGAGTTGTGGCTGATCGATCCGCACATCGTTCGCGCTGCCGAGGACGGTGATGCTGGCGTGTTCTCCCGCGGGCGTCAGCAGAAGATTCAATTCCGCGGAGCTGCCGGGCGCAAGCTGCAGGCTATGTGTCTCCGCGTCGGCGAAGCCCGCCTTGCTGACGATCACGTCGTACGATCCCCCCGCGGGCAGACCGCTCAGGGAGAACCGACCGCGCCCGTCGGTCACGGCCCGGCGTACAAAGCCCGTGAGTGTATTGGTCGCAGTAACCTGCGCACCGGCAATCATCGCGTGGGTCGCGTCTTCCGAGTGACCGCGCAGCGTTGCAGTGTCCGCGGTCTGTGCGTGTAGAGCTCCGATGGTTAGGAATCCTAACCAGATGCCCGACAGGGCGGCTCGGTCTTTCAGGTGCATGCAGAACTCCAGTAAGTCAGGTGTGCGAAGAGCCATGGCGCGCTGCCGCCCTCACAGCATGCGCGCCATCTTCTCCTGGGTCGCTATTCGTCGTCGCCCATCTCGATCTGATCT
>CBAAAE010000169.1:0-2743 GCA_964658845.1 uncultured Novosphingobium sp.
TGAGACCGACCTTCTTCTCTTCGGGGCTCATCTTCACGATCTTGAACTCGTGCTCCGAACCCACTTCGAGGGCGGACTGCTTGCCCTGCTCGTTGACGGCCTCCGAGATATGGCAGAGACCCTCGACACCCTCGGCGATTTCAACAAATGCGCCGAACTGTGCCGTGCGAAGAACCTTGCCTTTCACCACATCGCCAACGCGATGCTGCGCGAAGAAGGTATCCCAGACGTCCGGCTCCAACTGCTTGACACCGAGCGACAACCGGCGGTTTTCCGGCTCTACGCCGAGCACCACAGCCTTGACCTTCTCGCCCTTCTTCAGGACTTCCGAAGGATGCTTGATACGCTTGGTCCAGCTCAGGTTCGAGACGTGGACGAGCCCGTCAATACCGTCTTCGATTTCGATGAACGCACCGAAGTCGGTCAAGTTGCGAACCCGGCCTTCAACCGTTGCGCCGATGGGGTACTTGTTCTCGAGCTGCTCCCAAGGATTGTCCTGCAACTGCTTCATGCCAAGCGAGATGCGGCGATCGTTCGGGTTCACGGCGAGGATGA
Source organism: uncultured Novosphingobium sp. (assembly GCA_964658845.1). Taxonomy (GTDB): domain Bacteria; phylum Acidobacteriota; class Terriglobia; order Terriglobales; family Acidobacteriaceae; genus Terriglobus. The sequence continues at coordinate 556 of CBAAAE010000169.1, forward strand.
TGGTGTCGACTTCATCGCCGGGCTTGACCATTTTGGACGGATGCTTCATCCGCTTGGACCAGGTCATCTCCGAGACGTGAACCAGGCCTTCAATGCCCTGCTCCAGCTCGACGAATGCGCCGTAGTCCGTTACGGAAAGAACGCGGCCCTTGACCTGTGCGCCGATGGGGTACCGCTCGATCGCATCGAGCCACGGATCCGGGGTCAGCTGCTTGAAGCCGAGGGAGACGCGGTGCTTCTCCTTGTCGAACTTCAGCACCTTAACCTGGATCTCATCGCCAACCTGAACCAGGTCGCGCGGATGGGTCAGGCGGCCCCAGCTCATGTCTGTGATGTGCAGCAGGCCATCCAGGCCGCCGAGCTCGACGAATGCGCCGTAGTCGGTCAGGTTCTTGACGACGCCGGTCAGCACGGCACCCTCTTCCAGGGTCTCGAGGGTCACGGACTTGCGTGCGTTCTGCTCCTCTTCGAGGATCTCCTTGCGGGAGATGACGACGTTGCCGCGCTTCTTGTTCAGCTTGATGACGCGAACGTCCAGCTGCGTGCCAAGGTAAGTATCCAGGTTACGGACGGGTCGAATCTCAACCTGCGAACCTGGCAGGAATGCCTTAACGCCAATGTCGACCGTCAGACCACCCTTGACCCGTGACAGAACCGTGCCGGTAACCGGCGTCTTGTCTGCCGCAGCCTTTTCCAGCTGATCCCAGAGGCGATGGCGCTGTGCCTTCTCGTAGCTGACAAGATAGCCCCCCTCGTAATCCTCGCGCTCCACAACCACTTCGACGGCATCGCCCACGGCCAGCTTCGGCTCGCCCGTGTGGTCAAGCACCTGCTCCTTCGGGATCAGGCCTTCACTCTTCAGGCCGATATCCACGACAACATACTTGTCGGTGATCTTGACGACCGTGCCGGTAAGCACCTTGTCCTCTTCCATGGCGGCAGAGGCGGCGGCTTTGTCTTCGGCCTGTTCGCGGTCAAAGCTTTCGAGCGCGGCGGCAAAGTCGGCAGCGTCGTAGTCGATATCGTCCGGGGACGAAGCGGCTACTGAAGTGAGGGTCTGGGGCGCGGGTGTGACGAGGTGGTTGGCGCCCATGGCAGGGTCGCTCACCGGATCGGTCACAGGGCCATTCGCCTCGTGCAGGGTGTCGGGGTTGGTGGTTTCGGCCGCTTGGACCGTCTCTTGGGTAGGCATGGTTTCCAGTTCGGTGCTCAGGTTTTTGCTCTCGGTTTCAGGAATTTGGCGATGGATCACAGCTTTTGACGCCTCGCTTCGCTCGGAGGATTCGAACCACCGCTGACCAGCAGACTTGTTCCGACGTAAAATCATGCAGCCTGAAAGGCCACAGAGGAACCAGCCAGCGAATTGTCAGAGGTAGCCCGCGCGAATCCCGAGTGCGTCAGAGCCTGTCCCAAGTATAGGACCGCACACGCAGAGCGTCAACGAAAGCAGTCGCCCACACCCTCACGCCAGTTGCCGCCAACGTCACTTTTCTTTCGAACGCCTGGCTTCCACGCTCTGGCTATACTTCGCTCATGGATCGGCTGTGGACACCGTGGCGTTACGCGTACATCTCAGGCAAGAAACCGGACATCCGTCCCGGCATTCCAGAAGCACTGCAGGCCTACCCGGAAGATCATGGTTCCGTGTTCCTGAACCTGATCGGGGCCGTGCGTTGGGCCGTCGAAAGCGGCTCCTTTTCTACTGCTGCCGCTGAAAAGACGGCCGGCATACTGTTGCAGGGAAAGCATAACTTCATCTGCCTCAACGCGTACCCCTATACTTCGGGCCACGTCATGGTCGTGCCGTACCTTCACCTGGACTCGCTTGCGAAGCTGCCCACGGACGCGGCCATGGAGATGATGGAGCTGGCGCAGCGGATGGAAACGGCGCTGCGCGAGGTCTATCGGCCGGACGGCATCAATCTCGGCATGAACCTCGGGGAGGCGGCAGGTGCGGGAGTGGCGGAACACCTGCACCTGCATATTCTGCCGCGCTGGTTTGGCGACTCAAACTTTATGACCGCCACCGCCGAGACCCGCATCCTGCCAGAGTCGCTGGAGACGACGTGGGAGCGGCTGAGGCAGGCGCTTGGAGAGCCCGTCGACTGACAGGAAATCCCTACTAGAAAAGCCCTGCTCTCTTCGGGTTTAAAGAAGAGCAGGGCGGCCCCTGAAACACAATGGAAGC
>CBAAAE010000169.1:2753-6390 GCA_964658845.1 uncultured Novosphingobium sp.
GACGCTTGGAGAGCCCGTCGACTGACAGGGCCTTCGACAAGAAATGCCCTGCTCTCTTCGGGTTGAAAGAAGAGCAGGGTGGCCCCTGAATCACAATGGAAGCGCTACTGCAGGCGGAAGGCGTACAGCGTGTCGCCCGCACCCTCGAGGATGTACTGGTGTCCTGCGACCATGTAACTTTCCGGCGCGTTGGTGGCGCCTATGTGGGCATACCAGAGCTGCTTGCCGTTGGCTGCGTCGTACGCCACCAGATTTCCATGGGCATCGGGTGCGAAGACCAGATGCCCTGCCGTCGTCATCACGCCCGGCAGACCTCCGCCGCCGCCCACGCCTGGGTAGCGGTGCTTCCACGCCGGCTTGCCGGTCTTGTAATCAATCGCAACCAGGTAGCCGCCGAGCGATCCCAGGCTCAGCTCGTCCTTGCCGCCGAGACCCATGGCCCCGCGAGGATCGGTGGTTGCCAGGTAGTACATCGCAAAGCTCTCCTGCGCGTTGACGTAGAACAGGCCGGTTTGCGGGCTGTACGCGGGAGGCGGCCAGTTGACCACTCCGCCATTCGCCGGTGAGACGATGGCGCCGCCGTAGTCATAATCCTTCGCAGGCACGCGAAGCGGAGCGCCGTTCGCGTCGTACTTGGTCGGGTCGGCCCAGTTTGGCGAGTCAACGATCTTGCTCGTCAAAAGATGTTCGCCGGTGGTGCGATCCAGCACGAAGAAGTAGCCGTTGCGGGCAGCCGTCAGAACCAGTTTGCGCGGTTTGCCGGCCCATGTGCCGTCCACGAGCACCTGCGTCTGCGCCGAATCGAAGTCGTGCGTGTCGTGCGGCGAGGTCTGGTAGTACCACGCCATCTTGCCGGTATCTACGTTGATCGCAACGGTAGCGCAGGTGTAAAGGTTCGCGCCTGGACCGCGAGACTGCGAGGTGTAAGCAGCCGTCGGATTTCCCGTGCCGAGAATGTAGAGGTGCGTCTCCGGATCGTACGATCCATTGACCCACACGTTGCCGCCGCCGTGCGACGCCGCGTCCAGGTTCTTCCATGTGTCCAGGCCGGGATCGCCAGCCTTCATGGGCACGGCATACCACTTCCACTGCACGTCGCCGGTCTTCGGGTCGAACGACTGCAGCATACCCGGCTCATCCAGGTCGTTGCCGGTGCCCACCAGCAGGTGGTCGCCGATGACATGAGGAGCCATGGTGGAGAAGTACTGCAGGTCGAACGACGCGATCTCCTTGTGCCAGATCTCCTTGCCGGACTTGGCTTCCAGCGCGATCAGGTAGTCGTCGGGCGTCTCAAAGAAAACGCGGTCATGCCACATGGCAACACCGCGGTTGCCGATGTGGGTGCCGCCGCGGGTCTTCCAGAAGTAGTGCCACAGCACATGGCCGTCCAGCGCGTCCATCGCCCAGACGTTGTCGGGCGTTGTGACGTACATTACGCCGTCGACTACAAGTTCCGCTCCCTTGAATTGGCCCATCGGCGCTTCGTTGGTGCCCACGCCGCCCACCGTGGTGGGTGCCGCTGCGGCCGCCGGGCCAAAGGGACCGCCGCCGCCCGTGGCCACGCCGCCCGTCAGCTTCTGCGCCCATGCCAGCGTCAGGCCGTGCACGTTCGCCGTGTTGATCTCGGTCAGCGGGCTGAAGCGCGTACCCGAATAGTCGCCGGAGTACGTGGGCCAGGTTCCGGCCTTGGGATGAACGATTTCTGCCGGATCAAGCGTCTGACCCGGGGACAGGACCGGTGCCACGAACGCCGCGGCGCAGGCAAGAACAGCTCCAAACTTCGCTGCAGTGCGCATACTTGAATCCCCTATTTCAGTGTGACCAGGTAAGCCGTAATATCGTGGATTTCCGTGTCGTTGTACTTGCGGAACAGCGCGCGGTGCGCCTCCAGGGGATCATGAATGTCCACCTTGGGCACGTCGTTCATGCGGCTGTAGCGGTGCACCACGCCGTCGTCGGTTGTCACTTCCACGTAGAAGTCGTCGATCACGCCGAGCTTGCCTGTGACCTTTGGCCCGGATGGTGGGGTGACGGTCGCCGTCACCGGCGGGACGTTCAGCGTCACGGCAGGACCTGCCCCGGGGCCGCCCCGACCCACCATGCCCGGCAGCAGCCATGCCTGCTGCATGGTCCTCGCGTCAGGAAACTTTGCCGCGAAACCCTGCATGGTCGCCGGGGAATGGCATGACGCGCACAGCCGGCCGTAGGTGTCCTTGCCCGCCGTCGCGTTGCCGACCACAATGTTGATCTTCTCCGTGGACCGCATGTTGCCGCCGGTCTTCAGGCTATGCAGCCAGGCCGCAACGTCCGGAACGGACGTATCTGGAATGTCAATCTTGGGCATGCCCTGTGGCATCCGCGCGCCATGCACAATAGGCAGGATCAACTCGCCGTTCTTGTCCGACAGCACCACTTCAGACCGCAGCAGATTCGGACCGATGGAGCCACCGCCCGCATCCGACCCATGGCAGAAGGCGCAGTTGACGCTGTAGGTTGCTTTCCCGCGATCGATAACGGCCTGCGGCGCCTTGGGCCGGTCGGGGTAGGCAACCAGGCCGCCGCGGGCAGGTGGGGTAGCCTGGGTGCCGTGTGCCGGGTCGGCAGCGACTGCCTGCCCGCCTTCGCCCGGCCCGGCAGCGGTGCCACCGGTCGGTTTCGCGCTGCCGCCCTGTTCTGGAGAGCCCTTGGCTGCGGAGCCGCTCCGTACCTGTCCCGTATCCTGCTGCTGAGCAGAAACGGGCGTCTCTCCGGAGACCGCGTATCCTGCCACCAAAACTGAAAATGCCACTGCAGCAAGACCTGCTCCATTGCGTCGTCGATGTTTCCACTGGATCTTCATAAAGCTACCTTCAGGTGCGCCGATTTCTCGCCTATCGTTTTTAGCATCTTCCGCATACGACCGGAAAGCCGCTCGGAAGCAGGGCTTCACAATCGCGGTAGATTTTGTGAGAGACACAGGGGGATACGCGATGCGGTGTCCGTATAGACTTCCTCCGCGTTCCCGAAGCGGGAAATGAAGATTGGTTCCCTCCGTGGAGCGAATGTGCGGCAAGATGGAGACACTCACCCTGGCAGGAGATAAATCCTTGTTTCTTCGCACTTGCGCCCCGGTCATACTGACGCTTTCCTTTGCTGCGGCCCTTGCGCAGAACAGCCAGTTACGCCCGCACAGTATGTACGAGCCACCCGCGGGCGCCGCCGCGATATCGCTCGCGGCCAGCGCGCAGGGCGTGTCGCCCGATCTTCTGACTCTTGGCGAAAAGACGAACTGGGAGAAGACGGGACTCTACGCCGACGCCATCGCTACCGCGCGGCTGTACGAGAAGCGGTCGAAGTACGTGAAGGTCATCGAGTTCGGCACCACGCCCGAGGGCCGCACCATGTACGCGGTCATCGTCAGCAAGGATCGCGCTTTCACGCCGGCGGCCGCGCACAAGACGGACAAGGCCGTCATCCTTATCCAGAGCGGCATTCACTCCGGCGAGATTGAAGGCAAGGACACGGCCCTGATGCTGGTCCGCGACATGGCCGTGACGGGTAAGCCGAAGCAGGCGGCCTGGCTCGATAAGGCGATCTTCGTCGTGATTCCGGTCTTCGAGATCGATGGCCACGAGGACCGCAGCCCCTTCAACCGCGC
>CBAAAE010000170.1:0-6387 GCA_964658845.1 uncultured Novosphingobium sp.
CGCGAGTCTTTGCGCCTCGCACGCGCTTCGCCGGCTTCTCAATCGGGGGCGTGGTGAAGGCACGCGGCTGCAGCATCAACCGGTCGAGACACCACAGGAATGCGGTCAGCGTTTTGCCAGTGCCCGTCGGTGCCAGGATCAGCGTCGACTCGCCGCGCGCAATGGCAGGCCAGCCCTCACGCTGGGGTTGCGTCGGGCCTTCGAAGACGGCTCGAAACCACTCCGCGGTGACCGGGTGGAAGAGATTGAGAACGGCATCCCCTCCATCGACAAGAGCGGCTGCATCGGTAACCTGCAGCGTTGCCGAGACCGTTTCAGGCGCAGACTCGCGCGGGCTGGATTTGCGTTTCGCGATCGTCTTTGATGGCTCGGTCCTGGGCATGCCTGGCAGCACTTTTACTTGATGACAATTGGATGCGTCAGCAGAACGCATCGCCGCACTGCTTGCACCCTGTGTGGTGGGGGTTTAGCCTCAGCAAACCATGCCGTCACAAACTCCCTCCCGCGAGATCGATGCGACCACCCTGGCAACGCTGCGGACGCACGCCGCCGAAATCGCGCACCGCGCCTACGCGCCGTACAGTAACTTTCACGTTGGAGCCGCCCTGCTGCTCGACAACGGAGAGATGGTCACCGGGTGCAATGTCGAAAACGCCTCGTACCGGCTGACCACCTGCGCGGAGCAGGCCGCCGTCGTTCGGGCGGTGGCCGAGCACGGCCCCGGCATCCGTATCATCGCGGTCGCGGTCGCCAACGCCGATCCTGCGGTGGCATGCCAGCCATGCGGAGCCTGCCGTCAGACCTTGATCGAATTCGCAAATCGCGACTGCATCGTCTTATACCCAGGCGACAACGGTAAACCCGGCGAGTGCACGCTATCGGATCTGCTGCCTGCAACCTTCACCTCCGCTTCCCTGCTCTGACAAGTTGCCAGCGGCGCAGCAGCCGCGAACGAAAGTAGATGCTCCCGACATGTCTGAAGCGAAGACCATCCATCCGATCGACGTGATCCTTCACAAGCGCGATGGGCACGAACTCACCGACGAGGAAATTCGATTTTTTATTGCGGGCGTTGTAAGTGGCGAGGTGACCGATGCTCGTACTGCCTCGCTGCTGATGGCTATCTTTCAGCGGGGACTCTCGCCGCGCGAGCTGGCCACGCTGACTGACGCTATGCGCCGTAGCGGCGAAGTCTTCGATGCGCGTTTCCTCGGTAAATTCACCGTCGACAAGCATTCGACCGGCGGTGTCGGCGATAAGAGCTCGCTGCTGATTGCGCCCATCGTTGCGGCGGCAGGGTTGGCCGTTCCCATGATCAGCGGCCGCTCGCTTGGCCACACCGGAGGCACGCTCGACAAGCTGGAAACGATCCCCGGCTACAACACGCAACTGTCGCTGCAGCAGTTTGGAGAAGTCATTGCGCAGTGCGGCGCAAGCATGATCGGACAGACGAAAAATCTTGTTCCCGCCGATCGCATCCTGTATGCGCTCCGCGACCATACCGGCACCGTGGAATCGCCCTACCTGATCACCGCCAGCATCATGAGCAAGAAGCTTGCGGAGGACCTGGACGGCCTGGTGCTTGACGTCAAGACCGGCTCTGGCGCCTTCATGCGGCGCTACGAAGACAGCGAGCACCTGGCCCGCCTGATGGTGGGTACAGGTGAAGGCAACGGCACCCGTACCGTCGCTCTGCTGACGTCGATGGACGAGCCGCTGGGACGCTTCTCCGGCAACTGGATCGAGGTGTGGGAGTGTGTCGAAATCATGCGCGGCATACCGCACCCGATGTATGCGGATTTAATTGAACTCTCCGTGGTGCTGGCCGGCTGGATGCTGCATCTTGGCGGCGTCACTGGTAGCCCGGAAGCGGGCAAGGCAAAGGCGTTGGAGTTACTGCGGAGCGGAGCGGCTTACGGTCGCTGGCTGCAAATGGTGAAGCTGCACGGCGGCGATACGTCACCTTTTGACGATCCCGCTGCCTTCCACAAGCCGGCTGCGACGCGCGTGTTGCGTGCCGACCGCGACGGCTATCTTGCCGGCATGGACTGCACCGAGGTGGGCTGGGCCGTGCAGCGGCTGGGTGCCGGCCGCGAGATTCCCGGTGGACCGGTCGCGGCGCATGCCGGCATCGAAATGCACGCAAAGATTGGAGATCGAGTCGTTTTGGGGCAGCCGCTCGTCACATTGTTTACCGAGGACGCGACACTGCTGGATACCCCGGAACGCATGCTGCGCGACACGCTTTGCATCGCCCCGGAAGCGCCGCAAAGCACGCCCGTGGTGCGCCAATTGGTGACCGCCGCATGACAAAGAAACCAGCAAAGGCCGCGGTGCTGACCGATGAGCAATTCCTGGCCATCAGCCGCGCCGTGTCTGACCCGCGCCGCTTCGCCATTCTGCAGCAGGTGGCTGCATCCACCGCGGCCACCGGCATGCCGTGCGGCGCGTTGCAGGAACATGCATTCATCAGTGCCGCCACCATCTCGCACCACATAAAGGAGCTTTCGGAGGCCGGCCTGGTGGTCGCGGAGCGCGACGGACGGTGCGCAAATCTGAGGCTGCAGCGGACGGTTTGGCAGGCGTATCTGAAGCGATTGTCCGCCCTGTAGAAAAGTTCTCTGAATCAATCCTGCGGCGTCTCCAATCTATTCGATGACGGTCGAAGTATCGACAGAAATCAAAATGTAGGGGAGATCTGACACATGGGTAAGCTCGACGGGAAAATCGCACTGGTCACGGGTGGCAACAGCGGCATCGGTCTGGCAACGGCAAAGCGCTTCGTCGCTGAGGGTGCGCATGTTTACATTACGGGGCGCCGGCAGGCATCGCTGGACGAAGCCGTGAAAGAGATCGGCAGCAACATAACGGGCGTGCAGGGCGACGTTGCGAACCTGGCCGACCTCGACCGGCTGTTCGCGCAGATCAAGCAGGAGCAGGGCAGGCTGGATGTCGTGTTTGCCAATGCCGGCGCTGGTGAGTTCGTTGCGCTAGGCAACTACACCGAAGAACATTTTGACAACACTTTCAACACCAACGTGAAGGGTCTTGTGTTCACCGTGCAGAAAGCCTTGCCGCTGCTGCCGAACGGTGCAACGGTGGTATTGAATGCCTCAATCGTATCGATCAAGGGCATGCCCGCGTTCGGCGTGTACAGCGCCACCAAGGCGGCCGTGCGATCGTTCGCGCGCACCTGGACAAATGAGCTGAAGGACCGCGGCATTCGGGTCAACGTGGTGAGCCCGGGACCGATCGACACGCCCGCACTCTCGGCCCTGGCAAAGACCGAGGAAGAGGCAAAAGGGCTGCGTGCCGGGTTGGCTGCAAGCGTTCCGCTGGGCCGCATGGGCGAGTCGGACGAGATTGCCAAGGCCGTCGTTTTCCTGGCATCCGACGACAGCAGCTACGTGGCAGGCGTGGAGCTGTTCGTGGATGGCGGATACGTGGCCGTCTAACGCACCCGGCACTCCGGTACACTCCTATGCAACGCACACATCTGCTTGCATAGGAGCCATCACTTGGCCCGATTTACCGGTCTGATCGGTCTTGTTGTACTTCTGGCCGTTGCCTATGCCCTATCCACCGACCGTAAGGCCATTCGCTGGCGTACGGTTGCCTGGGGCCTCAGCCTGCAGGTGTTCTTCGCGTTTCTCGTGATCCGCTGGCGTTTCGGACAGATCATCCTCAAGAAGGGTGCGGATGGCGTTGCCGGTCTGCTTGCGCATTCGGTCGATGGATCGTCCATGGTCTTCGGCCAACTCGGCATCCCGTCCAGCCCGCTGAACGTGTTTGCGTTTGCAGTGTTGCCGACGATCATCTTCGTCTCCGCGCTGTTTGCCGTGCTGTACCACCTGGGCATTATGCAGTTCGTCATCCGCGGCATGGCGTGGCTGATGCAGCGCACCATGGGCACCTCCGGTGCGGAGTCGACGAACGTTGCCGCGTCGATCTTCATGGGGCAAACCGAGGCCCCGCTGACCATTCGGCCTTTCCTCGCGGGCGCCACCCGGTCTGAACTGATGACCATCATGACGAGCGGCATGGCGCATGTTTCCGGCGGCATCATGGCTGCGTACATTTCCTTCGGCATCCGCGCGCAGGATTTGCTGAGCGCCGTCATTATGACCGCGCCCGGCACCATCCTGATCGCGAAAATGCTCGTGCCCGAAACCGAAGTCCCCGCCACCATGGGCACCGTCCACATCAATACCGAGGACGAGCACAAGAACGAAAATCTCATCGGCGCCATCGCGCGCGGCACCATCGACGGCGGCCGACTCGCGTTCAACGTCGCCATTATGCTGATCAGTTTTCTGGCGCTGGTCGGGCTCCTGAATGGCATCCTTACGGGTATTCATAACCTGATCGGCGTGCACAGCGTCAGCGGCCACAACGTGAGCTTTCCCTCTACGCTGAACTCGATTCTTGGCTTCTTCTGCGCGCCCATCGCCTGGATGATCGGCATCCCCTGGCATGATGCGCCGACCGTCGGCAACCTGATTGGCACGCGCGCCGTGCTGAACGAGTTCATCGCCTACACCGACCTGGGCAAGCTGGCGAACGCACATGCGATCTCAACCCGCACGCTGGCCATCGCGACGTTCGCCCTGTGCGGCTTTGCGAACATCGGTTCGGTGGGCATGCAGATCGGCGGCATCGGCGCGCTCATTCCCAACCGGCGCAACGAACTCGCGAAACTGGGCATGCGCGCGCTGCTGGCCGGTACCATTGCCAACCTGATGAGCGCCAGCATCGTGAGCATGCTGCTCCGGTAAGCATGCGCAAGGTGAGCCAACAACATCGGCCCTTGTTATCCTGAGGGCGCTGGATCGAACACAGGCGGGCAAATGACCATACAACTGAGTGCGGAAGCATCCCTTCACTGCTGGAATGATCGTTCCCTACGTCCTGATCTATCGTGTCGTCGCAGACACACTGACCATTGTCGCCGTCGTACATTCCTCGCGAGACTGGACGCGCGTACTTGAGGGCTTTGAGTGACTGACCTGTACACACGCGCACGCGCCGCCGCCGATTTTCTTACGGCGCAGACCACCCATCGGCCGCGCCTGGGCATCATTCTCGGCTCGGGACTGGGCGACTTCGCCAACCAGGTGGAAGACGCGGTTGCCGTGCCTTACGCGGACATTCCAGACTTCCCCCGATCGACCGTGGAAGGCCACAGCGGACGCATGATTCTGGGCACGGTCGGCGGCGTGCCCGTCGCTGTGATGCAGGGCCGCGTGCATGCCTACGAAGGCTACCGGATGGATGAGGTCACCTTCCCCACACGCGTGCTTGGGCTGCTTGGCGTAAAGACGTTGATCGTGACAAATGCCGCGGGCGGCATCCGTCCTGATTTTGCAGCGGGATCCATCATTGGCATCAGCGACCATATCAACCTGACCGGCACCAACGCTGCGATGGGTGCGAACGACGCGCGCTTCGGCGTAGGCCCTGACAGCGGTCTGCGCTTCTTCGATATGAGCACCGCCTACTCGCCACGGCTGCTTGCGCTCGCGCAGAAGGCAGCAGCTGCACAGGGCTGGACGATGCTGACCGGCGTCTACCTCGCGGTGCTTGGACCGAGTTACGAAACTCCTGCGGAAATTCGCGCGTTTCGCGTGCTGGGCGCTGACCTGGTCGGCATGAGCACGGTGCATGAGGTCATCGTGGCGCGGCACATGGGCATCGAGGTGCTTGGCCTGTCGCTGGTTACCAATCCAGCTGCCGGCGTTACCGGCGAGGCGCTGAACCACCTGGAAGTGATGGAGTACGGCAGGCTGGCTGGAGGCCGCTTCTCTGCCCTGCTGCTTGCGCTTGTGTCAAAGATCGGCGAGCCCAAGCCCGTCGCATGAACGAGCAGCTCACACTAAGTGGCATCATCCGCCCTACGGTTCTGGGCGTCGGTGGCTGCTCCGGCTCCGGCAAGACCACGCTGGCGCGCGAGCTGGCAGACCAGTTGAACGCCACGCTGTTCCCGCTCGACTTCTACTATCGCGACCTGGCAGGCTTGTCGCTGGAAGAACGCAACAGATATAACTTCGATCATCCTGATTCGCTGGAGCACAACCTGATCGCGGAGCATGTCCAGACCCTGCGCCAGAACCAGGGCATCGACCGGCCTACCTACGATTTCAGCACGCATTCGCGCGTGCCTGGCGTTACCGAGCACATTGTGCCGCAGCGCTTCGTGATCGTCGAAGGCATCCTGGCGCTGCACTACGCGGACCTGGCGCCGCTGTATGACTTCACCGTTTACGTGGACGCGCCGCATGACGTCTGCCTGATGCGCCGGATCCATCGCGACACCCGCGAACGCGGGCGCACGGAGCAAAGCGTTCGCGAACAGTTCGAGGCACACGCACGCCCCATGGCTGACGAGTA
>CBAAAE010000171.1:0-6350 GCA_964658845.1 uncultured Novosphingobium sp.
CACACCTTCAGACGGTATGCTCTAGGTGAAGGGAAGGCGAAAACCATGCTGCTTGCCGTGATCGTGCTCCAGGTTGTCTTGTTGCTGTTCGTAGCAACGCTGCTGCTGCGAAAGCAGGTGAGTGTGCCGGTTGACGCGCGCCTGCAATCCCTGCCGGACACCATCGTCGGCCTGGGTGGCAAGCTGGACGCCATGGACGCTGCTCTGCGCAACAATGTGAGCGAACTGCGATACGAGCAGGGCAAAGCTGCCGGCGACTCTCGCGCAACCGCCAACGCAGCCAACACTGCGCTCCGCGAAGAGATCACGGCCAATATGGATCGGCTCTCGAAGACACTGCACGAGGGCCTGGGTGCCTTTCGCCTTGACAATACCGCCAGCGCCGACCGGCTGCGGGACGGCGTGCATCGCGAACTGGCCGCCATTGGCGAGCGCCTCACCGCTTTTTTTGCCGAAACAAATAAACACGCCCTGGACGCGCAGGGCACGCTGCACCGTTCGCTCACCGATCTGGGCCAGAAAAACACTGCAGGACACGATGCCGTACGGGACGCTCTGCAGCAGCGACTGGTCGCCCTTGGCAACGATCAGCGCGAGCACCAGGACCGGCTCCGCGCCAGCATGGAGGCGCAACTCAACAAGCTGAATGCCGATAATGCCGCGAAGCTGGAGCAGATGCGCGTCACCGTCGACGAGAAGCTGCAGTCCACCCTGAACGAGCGGCTGACCCAGAGCTTCGGCCAGGTCACCACCCATCTCGGCGAGGTGCAGAAGGGCCTGGGCGAGATGAAGGAGCTGGCCACCGGCGTCAGCGATCTGAAGAAGGTCTTCTCCAACGTGAAATCACGCGGCATCATCGGTGAATTTCAGCTCGGCATGCAGCTTGAGCAGATGTTCTCGCGCGAGCAGTATGAGAAGAACGCCCGCATCAAGCCTGACACTCTCGAAAGCGTGGAGTATGCCCTTAAGATCCCGCAGGGTGGCAGCCGCAGTGCGCTGTTTCCGATCGATTCAAAGTTTCCCCGCGAAGACTGGGAGCGGCTCGAACATGCCTACGAAACGGGCAGTGCAGAAGAGATTGCCAGGGCCGGCGCGGACTTCGAGCGAGCCATTCGCAAGGAGGGCAAGCGGATCTGCGAGAAGTACATCCACGAACCCGTCACCCTGCCGCACGCCATCATGTTCCTGCCAACGGAGGGCCTGTATGCGGAGGTGATGCGCCGCCCGGGGTTGCAGACCGATCTGCAGCAGAACTGCTCGGTCACCATCGCGGGCCCGTCCACCCTCATGGCGATCCTGACCAGCTTCAGGATGGGATTCACCAGCCTTGAATTCGAAAAGAAGAGCAGCGAGATCCGCGACACCCTGAAGTCCGTGCGGGCAGAGTTCGGTAAATTCGGCGATCTGATGGGCAAGGTCGAAAAGCAGGTCGGGACGGTACAAAACACCCTTGGAGAAATCTCGGGCAAGACCAAGACGATCAACCGGCGCCTTCGCGGCATCGACGGTCTGTCGGGCGGAGATGAAGGTGTACTGCTGGCGTTCGGTGCCACCGGAGGCATCGCACCCCTGCTGGCAGCAGTCAGCGATGACGAAGAGCCGCGTGCGTGATGGGTCCTCTATAGTCCGCAATGAAAAGTCTCGAAATGTCAGATGGGAAGTCCTCCTGGTTTCGGCCGCTCTGGTAAGCAGGTCAAGCCGTCTGTACACTGAGTAACGGCTCAGCACGCCGCAATCCTGTGTAAACGTTGCGGCAGGATGCGCGCAGCCGGTCCCCAAAAAGGCTGCAGGTAAGCGCGGTGCGGGCACAAGTTCTGAATATGTGTGAGGAGAAAGCAAGATGGCAGCAGTCGACGAGAAGGTTAAAAGCATCATCGTGGAACAGCTTCAGGTGGACGAGGCCGAGGTGACCCCCGGCGCGTCGTTTCAGGAGGACCTGGGCGCTGATTCGCTCGACGTCGTCGAGCTCGTGATGCAGTTTGAAGAAGCCTTCGACATCCAGATTCCCGACGAAGACGCGGAAAAGATCAAGACCGTGAAGGATGCAACGGACTACATCGAAGCGCACGCAAAGGCAAAGTAAACGTGGCACAGGCAACAACCATTCCCGCACGGCGCGTCGTCGTCACGGGTATCGGACTGATCTGCGGCATCGGCAATACAGCTCCCGCTGTCTGGGAGAGCCTGATGGCTGCGAGAAGCGGCATGGGGGAGATCACGGCCTTCGGTCTCGAAGGCCACCCCGTTCGCTTCGCGGCCGAGGTCAAAAACTTCGATCCGCACGTCTTTATCGAGAAGAAGGAAGCCCGCAAGATGGGCCGCTTCATCCACTTCGCCCTGGCGGCGGCGGCGGAGGCCATGCGGCACTCCGGCCTGGTGGTGACACCGGAAAACGCGGAGATGGTCGGCGTCCACATCGGCTCGGGCATCGGCGGCTTCGATATCATCGAGCGCGAGCACACGAACCTGATGAACGGCGGCCCCCGGAAGATCTCCCCGTTCTTCATCCCGGCGTCGATCGTGAATCTTGCCGCGGGTCACGTCTCTATCAAGTACGGCGCGAAAGGCCCGAACGAGGCGACGGCGACGGCCTGCACCACTTCCGCGCATTCGATCGGCGATGCCTATCGCATCATCCAGCGCGGAGATGCAGACGCCATGATCGCCGGCGGGACCGAGGCCACCATCACGCCCCTATGCGTTGGCGGGTTCGCGTCCATGAAGGCTCTCTCTACGCGCAACGACGATCCGGTACGTGCCTCACGGCCGTGGGACAAGGATCGTGACGGCTTCGTCATCGGTGAAGGCGCCGGCATCCTGATCCTTGAAGAACTCGATTTCGCCATAGCGCGCGGCGCCAAAATCCTCGGTGAGGTGGTTGGCTACGGCCTGAGCTCCGACGCCTTCCACATGACCGGCATGGCACCGGAAGGCGAAGGCTGCGCGCGCTCCATGCGCAACGCGCTGAAGTCCGCCGGCCTGGCTCCGGAAGAGATCGACTACATCAACGCGCACGCCACCTCCACACCGCTGGGTGACGCGATGGAATCCAAGGGCATGGAGACGATCTTCGGCGAACACGCCCTCAGCGGTAAATTGCTTGTGTCATCGACCAAGTCCATGACAGGCCACCTGCTCGGCGGCGCCGGCGGCCTGGAAGCCGGCATCACCCTGATGGCGATGCAGCAGAGCATCGTTCCGCCGACGATCAACCTGGACAACGTGGACCCGGAATGCCGTCTGAATTATGTGCCGCACCATCCCGTCAAGCAGGAAGTCCGATACGCCCTGTCGAACTCCTTCGGCTTCGGCGGCACCAATGGCTCACTCATCTTCAAGCGCTGGGACGAGTAAAAACACTCCATTTTCGTCCCGCGATACGGCTTCACCCACCCACGCCGTCATCCTGGGCGCGGCGAAGGTCGCGCAAGGCTTCGCCCGCAAGACAGGTTGCAGGTTTTCTCGCGAGAAAGCCCCATGCTCTTTCTTCAGCAGAAACGAGTTGGGACCCTTCGCTCGCGAAGGATGACGGCAAGGTGAATTCAACTGGCCACCTGTGATGGAAACGCGCGGTGTGCAGGCGCATCTCAAACTGTGGCGTTATCATCAGTACAGCGGGATTTGCTCCCGGGGGGATCGAAATGGCCACACTTCTGGACAGTCTGAAGCAGTACACCACGGTGGTTGCCGATACCGGCGACATGAAGTCGATGGAGAAGTTCAAACCGACGGATGCGACCACGAACCCTTCGCTGATTACCGCGGCCGCCGGCATGCCGGAGTATTCCTACATCGTGGACGACGTGCTGAAAGAGGCAAAGAGCAAGGCCGGCGCGAACTCCGACGATAAGGCCGTTGCCGCTGAGGCCTTCAAGACGCTGGCGGTCGCGTTTGGCCGCAAGATTCTCGACATCGTTCCCGGCCGCGTTTCGACCGAGGTGGATGCACGCCTCTCCTATGACACGGAAAAGACGCTTGCCGAAGCGCATTCCATCATCAAGCAATATGAGGATGCAGGCGTGGATCGCAAGCGCATCCTGATCAAGATCGCCTCCACCTGGGACGGCATCAAGGCCGCCGAGCAGCTTGAGCAGGAAGGCATCCACTGCAACCTGACACTCCTGTTCGGCATGCACCAGGCCATTGCATGTGCCGAGGCGAAGGTTACGCTAATTTCGCCGTTCGTCGGCCGGATCCTCGACTGGTACAAGAAAGACACAGGCAAGGATTACACCGGTGCCGATGACCCCGGCGTGCAATCTGTAACGACCATCTACAACTACTACAAGAAATTCGGTTACAAGACCCAGGTGATGGGCGCCAGCTTCCGCAATACGGGCGAGATCATCGAGCTGGTCGGTAACGATCTGCTGACCATCGCACCGAAGCTGCTGGAAGAGCTCAACAGCAAGGAAGGCACGCTCGAGAAGAAGCTGGACGCCGAAAAGGCGAAGTCGCTCGACATCCAGAAGATTCCCATGGACAAGGCGACTTTCGAGAAAATGCACGCAGAGGATCGGATGGCGCACGACAAGCTGAAGGAAGGCATCGAAGGCTTCAGCAAGGCGCTCGAAGAGCTGGAGCAGTTGCTGGAAAAGCGGCTGAAAGAAGTCGCGGAGCCCGCGCACGCCTGACCCGCTGCCCTGTTATCGCGCCGCAAGTAGAGGATCTGCCTGGTGGACACCAGCAGATCCTTTCACTGCGTTAGGGGACATACGTTATCCCTACAGCGACACAACAAGTCAACGAAAGTTGGGTCATAGCGTTAGATGAGAGTCCTCGCGTTCCCCGCAATGGTTCTCCTCGCGGCCCTCGCTGGCGGCACCACCGGCACCGCGCAGGCACCGGCGACAACACCGCCTAGTGACGTTGCTCCGCCAACGCAGCCGCAGGTCGCTCCGCAGCCACAAACTCAGCAAGGCTCGCCTGCACCCGGTTCGCAGGCACAGGCACCCCCGGCGGTTCCTGCCGGTAACGGCACCCAGCCGGTCCGCAACCCGGACGGCACTTACACAATTCGCCGGACATCGCGGCTGGTGATCCTGGACGTGGTAGTCACGGACAAGCAGGGCAACGTGGTGAACGGCCTGACACGGGACGATTTTCACGTCACCGAGATGGACCAGCCGCAGACCATCCTGAACTTCGAAGAGGCCGGAGCGCACACCGTTTCGACTACCGCCGACATCAACTCCACGGCCGACCTGGACAGGCTGGCGCCGCGCGCACCGGTAAATATCCTGCTGCTCGACGAGTTCAACACGCGCTTTGAAGACATGGCGTTTGCCCGGTATTCGTTGAAGAAACTGCTGGAAAAACAGCCGGACAAGCTGACCACGCCTACGATGTTGATCGCCGTGACGCTGCAGAACTTCACCGTCCTGCAGGACTACACGCAGAACAAGGCGGCGCTGCTGAACGCGTTGGATCACCACTTCGTCGCGTACCCCTGGCAGGTACATCAGGGTGGCTGGATAGCCGAGCGCTACGGCACAGCCTTCGGCACGCTGAGCCGCGTGGCTGAGGCTACCGTGGGCCATGCCGGACACAAAAACATGATCTGGATCGGCCGCGGCTTTCCAGCGTACAACTTCGTCAATGCCCCAGTGGACACCGAGAATCGCGTCTACAACATGGTGCAGCAGTGCGTGAACGAACTACGCGATGCGCGCGTGACGCTGTACACCGTGGACCCGGCTGGCCTGTCCGTTTCGCCGGGCGCCGGCTATGGTCCGGCAGCGGCGTTTGACGATCCCTTTGGCGGTAACTATCAGTTCAGCAAGCTGGCAGTGGCCACAGGCGGCAAGACCTTCTACGGCCGCAACGATGTGGATGCGGAGATTGCGACGGGCATTCGCGATGGCGCGAGCTTCTACTCGCTGACCTACCGCCCTGACAACGCGAACGTTGATCCGAAGAAGTTCCGGCGCATCAAGATCTCGCTGTCGCGGCCTGACCTGAAGGCGACCACGCGCGAGGGCTACTACGTGCAGCAGGGTCCCGCGCGCGTGAACCCGCAAAATCCGTCGCGTCGGCTGGCCTTTGAGGTGCTATCCGCGGACAGCAGCAACATGGTCTACGACGGTGTGCCGTTGACCCTGGTACCCGACCCGACGAACCCCGACAGTTTCACCATCCACGTTGACGGCCGCGGTCTGGTCTGGACTGCCGCGACGGAAACCGAGGCACGCCATGCTGACGTGGTCGTGATCGCATCGACCTTTGATAAGAAGAACAAGGAACTAAAACGCATCTCAAAGGCCATCACCGCCCCTGCCACAGGAGAAGTTGCGCCGACCGGGCCGCTGAAGCGCGATCTTAACCTGAAATTTGTCCTCGATCACGATCCC
>CBAAAE010000172.1:0-3010 GCA_964658845.1 uncultured Novosphingobium sp.
CATGGACAGGCGCAAGGCGGCCGTGTGGGCTGCAACCGCCATTGCGATTGCGCTGCTCGCGTGGAAGCTGCACGCATCGAAGTTCGACTGGGCATCGTTCTGGCGCGCCTGCCGCAGCGTCGACTGGCGTCTATTGATTGTCGCGACGCTCATCATCTACATCAACTTCGTCACCCGGGCGGCGCGGTGGGCGGTCTTTCTCAAGCCTGCGTTGCCACCGGCAGAACGCCTGCCATGGTGGAAGCTGATACCCTCGCAATTCATCGGATTCACGGGTCTCGCCGCGCTTGGCCGGATCGGCGAACTGATCCGACCGTACCTTGTCAGCCGGCGCACGGGGCTTTCGTTCTCGTCGCAGATCGCCGTGGTCGCGGTGGAGCGCATCTTCGACCTGGGCGCGTTCGGTGTACTGTTTGCGGGCAATCTGCTGTTTTCGCCGCAACTGAGCTCGCTGCCGTATTCCAATCGCTTCCACCTGTTCGGCTATGCCATTGCCGGCGCCATCGGATTTCTTTCGCTGTTCGTGCTGTTCACGCATTACGCGGGCGAGACGGTAGCGCGCATTCTGGGTGGCATCGCCGGCAGGTTTTCGCGGCCCGTGGGAGAGACGGTTGCAGCCAAGGTGCTGGAGTTCCGGAGCGGCCTCAACACCATTGGCAGTTTTGGTGACTTCATCAGCGTTTCGGTGCTCAGCCTGTTGACTTGGATCAGCATCGCCCTGAGCTATGTCGTGGTCTTTCGGGCGTTCCCCTCGCCGGTGCATGACCTGACGATTTCGCATGTGGTGCTGCTGATCGGCTTCAGCGTCGTTGGCAGCGTGGTACAACTGCCGGGCATCGGCGGCGGGGCGCAGGTGCTGACGATCACTGCCCTGACCGTGCTGTTTGGCATCCCGAATGAGCTCGCTTCAAGCGCCGGAATCATCGTCTGGCTTATCAGCACCATGACCGTGATCCTGCCCGGGCTGATCTTTGCGCGTGTCGAGCAGGTCTCGCTGCGGGATGTGGCTCAACGCAGCGAGCAGGCCGAGCCGCATCCGGTACACTAAAGTTCAATGAAATGTCCGTTTTGCGGCTTCGCCCAGGACAGGGTCGTCGACTCGCGTGAAAGCAAGGAAGCCGACAGTATCCGCCGACGCCGCGAATGCGAGCACTGCGGTAAGCGCTTCACGACCTACGAGCGCATCGACGAGATCCCCTACATGGTCGTCAAGAAAGATGGCCGCCGTGAGAAGTTCGACCGTCAGAAGGTTCTAAGCGGGCTGCTGCACGCCTGCGAAAAACGGCCGGTGCCCACCGGCAAGCTGGGCCGGATCGTAGACGAGGCGGAAGCTTACGTGGTCGATTCGCCCGATCGCGAGCGCACCACCAGCGAAATCGGCGAGATGATCATGAAGCACCTGCGCGAGCTGGACACGGTCGCTTACATCCGTTTTGCGTCGGTCTACCGCGATTTCAAGGACGTGCGCGAGTTCAAGGCCGAGCTGGAAGAGCTGCTGGGTTCGCAGCGCGGCCGTAAGTTATAGCAGCGGTGGCGTAAACCGCAGCGACCGCCTACGCATCACAAGGCCGTTATCGAGGAACGTCATGCACACACTCGGTCTTCCGTTCTGGTTTCTTGTCCTCAGCCTGTTTTTGCCGCGCATTTCACTGCTGGTGCTTTACCTGCAGGATCATCCCGGCGGTGCGTACGTCATCAGCCTGGTGCCGGTGCTGGTGCCGCGCATTCTGATCCTGTTCATGATCTACACGGCACAGGGCCTCAGCATCTGGTTCCTGATCCATGCCGTGGGCCTGCTGGTCGCGTGGGGCGGCATCGGTGGCGGAACCTACCGGCGGCGCTATCGCAGCGACGTATAAGTGAGCCCGCAGCCTTCTTTCGCGTATCCTTGAAGCACTTGAAGATACGTGAGGATCGGTAGAGATGGAACGTCGCAAGGTGGGAATCCTGGGGGCGACCGGCACCGTTGGTCAACGCTTCATCCAGCTGCTCAGTACCCACCCGTGGTTTGAGGTTGCGTGGCTCGCCGCAAGCGAGCGGTCTGCCGGTAAGCGCTACGCGGACGCCTGTCGTTGGCAGCTGGATACGCCCATCCCGGCCCACATCGGCGAGATGGTCCTGCGGCCGAACACACCTGCAGGCAGCACGGTGGACCTGCCGAGGGTCATCTTTGCCGCGCTGGACGCAGACGTCGCGCGTGACCTGGAACCGCTGTTTGTGGAAGCTGGCTGCGCGGTCATCTCGAATTCAAGCGCATTTCGCATGACGCCGGATGTGCCGCTGGTAGTCCCTGAGGTCAATGCCGATCACCTGGACCTGATTGCCACACAGGCTTCGCACAAGAGCGCGACTGGCGGATATCTGGTGACCAATCCCAACTGTTCCGCCATCGGCCTGGTGCTCGCGCTGAAGCCGCTGGAAGAGCGATTCGGCATCGAAAGCCTGTTCGTCAGCACCATGCAGGCGGTCAGCGGCGCAGGCTACCCGGGCGTGCCTTCGCTCGACATCCTGGGTAACGTCGTTCCCTTCATTAAGAATGAAGAAGAAAAGTTGCAGGAAGAGGTAGGCAAGCTGCTTGGCCGCTACACCGGCAGCGGGATCCAGATGCTGCCGGCAAAAGTGAGCGCTCACTGCAACCGCGTCGCTGTCGTGGACGGACACACCGAGTGCGTCTCCATCAAACTCAGAAAGCCTGCAACCCGTGAGGAAGTTCTCTCGGCGTGGAGCGAGTTTCAGCCTCTGCATGCGCATCACCTGCCCTCAGCGCCGGAGCAGCCAGTGATTTACAACGACGCCACAGACCGCCCACAGCCGCGGCTCGACGTCATGAACGGTCACGGCATGAGCACTACGGTTGGCCGCCTGCGTCCATGCTCGCTGCTGGACTGGAAGTTCGTCCTGCTGAGCCACAACACCCTGCGCGGCGCCGCCGGTGCAGCCGTGCTGAACGCGGAAGTGCTGGCGAAGCTCGACATGCTGCCTGGGAATGTTCTCCACACGAAGAGCGGCA
>CBAAAE010000172.1:3110-6261 GCA_964658845.1 uncultured Novosphingobium sp.
GGTGACAAGTCAGGGGCGCTCGCCCTCAGCGCACGCCTGCGATCGCGTCATCTTGAAACTGCAGGCGACCTGCTCAAGGGCGCTGCTCTGCTCGCACTGCGCAGCACGCTGCAGCATGACTTCGACGCACAGGACGACCTGCTTCGCGGCATCAGCGCTGTCGGCGAACTGACGCCGCGCACCACGGACCTGGTCGTCAGCTTTGGCGAGCGGCTTTCGAGCGTCATTGTCGCCGCGGCCTTCGAAGCGGCCGGCCTGCAGGGCGCACATCTCGACGCGCGGCAGTGCATCGTGACGGACGAGCAATTCGGTAAAGCGATCCCCTTGGAAGATGTGATTGAAGAGCGCCTCGAGCAACATGCGCTGCCGCTCATCGAGGATGGCCTGACGCCGGTCATGGGCGGCTTCATCGGCTCCACCGCCGCCGGCATCACCACGACGCTCGGCCGCGGCGGCAGCGACTTTTCCGCAGCCCTGGTTGGCGGTGCGCTGCACGCCGGAGCCATCGAGATCTGGACGGACGTCAACGGCATCATGACCACCGATCCGCGCATCTGCCCCGATGCGCTGCGCGTGAAGACCATCTCATTCGAAGAGGCCGCCGAACTCGCCTATTTTGGAGCGAAGGTGCTGCACCCAGCAACCATCCTGCCAGCCGTGCAGAAGAACATTCCAGTCTTCGTGCTGAACTCGCGCAACGCCGCAAACGAGGGCACGCGCATTACCGCGGTCGCTCCTCCCTGCCGCTCGCCGTTCAAGAGCATCGCGCTCAAAAAGCGGCTCACGATCGTGGACATCGTGGCCAGCCGCATGCTCATGTCGCATGGCTATCTGAAAGCGGTCTTCGACGTTTTTGATCGGCATCGCGTGGCGATCGACATGGTATCCACCAGTGAGGTATCGATCTCCGTGACCATCGATACCAGTGAGCGGTTGCCTGCTATTGCGGAGGACCTCGCCAAAATCGCAGACGTCAAGTACGAGAGCAACAAGGCGCTGATCTGCCTGGTGGGCGAGGACATTCGCGGCCACAGCGGCATCGCGGGCAAGGTATTTACGGCGATCGAACACGTGAACGTGCGCATGATTTCGCAGGGTGCAAGCGAAATCAACATGAGTTTCATGATCGAAGAAGACGACGCGGCGGAGGCGATCCGTTCGCTTCACCGGCGCTTTTTCTCCGATCCTGATGGCAATATTTTTGACCTGGATGCGCGCGCAAACACCATGGGTGTTCCACCCGTGAGCGCGGTCGTACCAGTGGTTGTGCAGTAAGGAAAGCTGGGAGCAACAACGATGCGGATGCTGGTGCTGGGGCACGGAAAAACAGGCAAGCTGGTAGCAGACGTGGCGCACGAACGCGGCCATGGCGTTCACGTGCTGGACGCAAAGGAGAACCCGCGCGGAGCCGCACTGACGGCCCCCTTTATCGCAGGCTTCGATGTCGTGATCGACTTCACCACACCAGAAGCAGCGGTGGGCAACCTGCGCGCCTGCCTGGCGGTCGGTGCAAAGGTCGTGGTCGGAACAACCGGCTGGTACACGCACCTGCATGACCTCTCGGATCTCGCCATCCGCAAGGACGCAGCCCTGCTGCACAGCACCAACTTCTCCATCGGCGTGCAGGTCATGCTGCAGGTAGCGAAGGCCATGGCGGCGCCGCTTACCAAGGCTGGATACACTTTCAGCATTGAAGAAACGCACCACGTCACCAAGCTCGACTCGCCCTCTGGCACCGCTATGAGTCTGCAGCAGGCCGTCGCCGCAGCAGGCGTGGTGCCGATCACTTCGCTGCGCGAAGGCGATACGGCAGGCCTGCACGTGCTGGAAGCGAAGAGCGACTCAGACCGGGTAATGCTGACCCACGAAGCCTTTTCTCGCCGCGGCTTTGCCGAAGGCGCGGTACGTGGCGCTGAGTGGCTCAGCGGCCGCAAGGGCGTCTACGACTTTCGCGACATCTTCACAGAACTTTAGACACAGAGCTTTACAACGGTCGCGCCGTCAGAGCGCACCAGCAGGAGACACGATGGCCGCCATCGCAGAACTACCCCGTACTTTTACCGATCTTTCCTTCGACGAGAAGCTTGACCGACTGGCGCTCGTAGCAGTGCGCGTCGGTCTGAATCTGCAGCAGGGGCAGGAGGTCGTGTTGACGGCCCCGCTCGAACTTGTGCCGTTCGTACGCCGCGTTGTGGAGCAGGCCTACCGGGCCGGCGCGCACGCAGTGACGGTGCTGTACGCGGATGATGAAGCGACGCTGGCACGCTATCAGCACGCACCCGACGCCGCGTTCGACTTCTCGCCGAAATGGCTGGCGGACGGCATCGCCGAAGCATACCGCAGCGGCGCGGCGCGCATGGGCATTACCGGTGCAAATCCGTCGCTGCTGAAAGGTCAGGATCCAGCGAAGGTCAGCCGCTCGAACATTGCCGCATCGAAAGCTTCGAAACCGGCCATGGAACTGGTCACGCGTCACGCCATCAACTGGACCATCGTTGCCGGCGCGACGCCCGCGTGGGCTCGACTCGTGTTCCCGGATCTGCCGGAGCACATCGCCGTCGCGTCATTATGGGAGGCCATCTTCCACGCCTCGCGCATCACCGGCGCTGACCCGGTGCAGGACTGGAAGGATCACGGCGCAAGCATCGCAAAGCGCGTCACGCTGCTGAACGAAAAGCGCTTCAGCGCGCTGCATTTCCGCGGACCGGGCACTGACCTTACCGTGGGCCTGGCAGACGATCACCTGTGGGCGGGAGGCGGTGGCGTCTGCGGCAACGGCATCTTCTGCAACGCGAATATTCCCACGGAAGAGTGCTTCACCACGCCGCACAAAGACCGCGTGAACGGCACCGTCACAGCGTCCAAGCCGCTCTCGCACCAGGGCACTCTCATCGAGAACATCCAGGTCCGCTTCGAGAACGGCAAGATCGTCGAGGCGAACGCCACTGCGGGTGAAGAGGCTCTCCGCAAGTTGATCGCGGTGGACGAAGGTGCAAGCCATCTTGGCGAGGTCGCGCTCGTGCCGCACTCTTCGCCCATTGCGCAGAGCGGCCTGCTGTTCTGGAACACGCTGTTCGATGAGAACGCGGCAAGCCACATTGCCCTTGGACAAGCGTATGCGACGTGCATCCTGCATGGCGAGACACTGGAC
>CBAAAE010000173.1:0-6176 GCA_964658845.1 uncultured Novosphingobium sp.
CGGCTGGCGCAAGCGGCTGGCCATCGTCGAAGGCGTCATCTCAGAGCCTGACGTGCTGCTGCTGGACGAGCCGACGAACCACCTCGATCTGGAAGGCATTGAGTGGCTCGAAGAGCTGATCGCCGGCGTGAACTGCGCCTGCGTCATCGTGTCGCACGATCGTTACTTTCTTGAGGCGGTTTCCAACGAGACGGTCGAGCTGAACAAGGTCTACGCGGGCGGCATTCTGCGGGTGGATGGGGCTTACTCGAAGTTTCTGGAAGAGCGCGAACTATACCTTGCCGCGCAATCCAAGCAGCAGGACAGTCTCCGCAACAAGGTCAAGACCGAGGTGGAGTGGCTGCGGCGCGGGCCCAAGGCGCGCACCACCAAGAGCAAGGCGCGCATCGACCGGGCGCACGAGATGATCGGCGAACTGGCCGACGTGAACACGCGCACCCAGAAGTCGAGCGCAGGCATCGATTTCAGCGCAACCGACCGGCAGACGAAGCGGCTGGTTGAACTGGAAGACGTCAGCTTGAAACTTGGCGAACGGCAAATCGTTCGCAAACTTAACTTCATTCTGACCGCGGGTACACGCGTCGGCCTGGTGGGTCCGAATGGCAGCGGCAAGACTTCGCTGCTGCGCATGTTGACGAGCGAACTGCAGCCGACAGGCGGCACGCTGAAGCTGGCGAACATGCTCCGCGTTGTGTATTTTTCGCAGGCTCGCGAGCTTGATACGTCGCTGACGCTGCGCCGCGCGCTTGCGCCAGAGGGTGACTCTGTCGTGCACAACGGCCGCGTGGTGCACGTGGCAAGCTGGGCGTCGCGCTTCCTGTTCACGGGCGAGCAGTTGAACCAGCCGGTCGAGCGCCTGAGCGGCGGCGAACGTGCGCGCGTTCTGATCGCGCGGCTGATGCTGCAGCCGGCCGACCTGCTGCTACTGGACGAGCCGACCAACGATCTGGACATCCCCACTCTCGAGATCCTCGAAGACAGCCTGCTCGAGTATCCCGGCGCGCTGGTGCTGGTGACACACGATCGCTACATGCTGAATCGCATCAGCACCACGGTTCTGGGCCTGGATGGCACCGGCAGGTCAGAGCAGTTCGCCGACTTCGGGCAGTGGGAGGACTGGATCCGTCAGCCAGCCCCGCCTGAGGCCGAAGCTGCGCCTGTTACGGTCGCCTCCGCGACACCAGAAGCACCGAAGAAGAAAATGAGTTATATCGAGCAGCGGGAGTGGACCGAACTCGAAGACCGCGTTGCGAGTGCCGAGGCACGGGCTGCCGCAGCGGACCTTGCGCTCTCAAATCCCGCGATCGCCATCGACGCGGCGTCGCTGCAGGCTGCCCTGGCGGAGCAGGCAGAAGCGCAGGCGGCGGTCGGCGTGCTGTATGCGCGGTGGGAGCAGCTGGCACAGCGTGCCCTTTGATCGACCCGCTGAACTGAGATTTGTTCAGCCGCGGAAAAGCTGTGCGTTCGTCCGTTCGGTGCGGTAGGTGACCTTGTTGCAGAAAACACAACGCCAGGGATAGCGGTTGAAGAACGGCATGATCTGCCGCTGGAAGAAGCTGCTGCGCTGCACCCGCTCAAAGGTGATGCCACCGCAGCGGCGGCATACCGGGCCGGCCTTGGTCCCTTTTTCGCGTGCTTCGCGAGCGCCGCTCATGGCCGCACCACGTCTCCATTTTTCATGACGAAACGGACGTGCTCCGTTACGGAGATGTCCGCAATGGGATCGCCCGGGACAGCGACGATGTCGGCGAAAAACCCCGAGCGCAACTGGCCGATCTCTGTCTCCCAACCCAGCAGTTTGGCACCGTTCAGCAGGTCTGCGCGCAGCACATCCGCATTCGACATGCCGTACTTGGCCATCAGCACCAGTTCATGCGCCTGCGTGCCATGCGGGAAAGGCCCCACGTCGGAGCCGGCTGCGAAAGGCACACCGGCCGCCATCTGCTTGCGGAACTCCGACGCGTGGAAGGCCTCGCTCTCGTGGCGGCGTGCGACAGCGGCGGGCGAACCCGCGTGGTCGGCAAAGTACTCGCCGATAGCGAACGTCGGCACCGCAAAGATGCCGTGCTCTTTCATCAGCCGCATGGTGGCGGCGGAAAGGTAGTCTGCGTGGTCGATGGAGACCACTCCCGCCGCTGCCGCGAATCCCGTGCCCGGCTCGCCGGTGGCGTGCACGGCGACGCGGCTGCCCGTGCGTGCTGCTTCAGCCACCGCGGTGGCGAGTTCGGCTTCCGTGTACTGGTAGGGCGTGGTGAAGACGCCGTCTCGCAGGCTGTCGCGGCCGGTCTCGTAGATCTTCGTGAAGTCCGCGCCCTGCTTGTGCTGCTCGCGCATAACGTGGATCACTTCGTCAGCGGTGTCGGCGCGGTCGGCGTTGCTCAGCAGGTGCTCTTCCGGGTTGCGGCCGGGGTTGTCTTCGTGGCCGCCGTTGATGTCGATCGCATTGCACGACATGCGCATGCGTGGACCGGGGATCAGGCCGTGATTGATGGCGTTGCGTACCGCCACATCGGCGCAGCCCGCGCCCTCCGTCCCCATGTCGCGCTCGGCGGTAAAGCCGGCCATCAGGTCGGCCTTCGCCGCGTCTGCGGCAATCAGCACGCGCTGAGGCACGGACTCGTCGACGGTCTGGTTCGCTTCGTCGCCCACGTGCAGGAACAGGTGCACGTGCGCATCGATCAGGCCGGGCATCAGCGTCGAGTCACCCAGGTCGATGACGTTCGCGCCGGCAGGCCGTGTGACATGCTGGCCCACCTCGCGGATGTGATTACCTTGAACCAGCACTTCACCCGGCGTGATCGTCCTGCCGGCAGCAACGTCCAGCAGGCGCGCGGCGTGCAGCACGGTCACGTGCGGTGCGGCTTGTGCAGCGGCGGCAAACGCGGTCGAGCACAGAAACGCGGCGATCCATGGAATTCTCATGAGTGAACAGCAGAATACACGGCGTCAAGATTCCGGGCTCCAGTTTTGTCGGCGGACAACCCAGACCTCCGATACCAGCACACCACCGAGGGTTTGGACGGTCTGGAGGCGTTCGAAACCCGTACGCAGCAGGGCGGCTCGGTAGTCGGGCAGCTGCTGGGTGCGCAGGCCGGTCAGCAAGCGGAAGCCGAGATACAACAGCCGCACCAGAAGTCGCGCCGGTAGTCGAAATCCACTTGCCGGAATGTTGAACTCGGAGAGAATCCAGCGTGCATCAAGGGAGAGCAGCGGCTTGACGCGATCTGCCAGCGACTCGACTTCAGCCGTGGTCAGGCAGTCCAGAAAGAAGTGGGTCGCGACCAGATCAAACCGGCAGTCTTGCAGGGCCTGCGGCAGTCTTCGCGACAGATCGGCGAGGTGCGTCGTGACGCGATCCTCCGTACCTGCAGTTTTGCAACGTCGACGCAGAGCTCTCAGCATGGCGGGGCTGGCATCTACGGCGTGTACGTTTGCGTGTGGCGCCCGCGCCAGCAGACGCGCTGTGAAGCGGCCGTCGCCATCGCCAAGCACAAGGGCATGCCGCGTCTCCCCCAGGTTGGGCAGGCACTGGCAACGGCAGCGCTGCAGCGCGCGGCCGAAGGTGAGGTACTCCATCCAGCGATAGGGCCGAGCCAGCCGGTCAAAGCCGTTACTCATCCGAGTTTCAGGGCGGCAAGCAGCGGCCCCACAGCCAGCGGCGTCAGCAGTGCGGCATCGGCAAGCGCCCGTAACGTGGTGCGCTGAAGGCGCGGACGCATGCGATCCAGCATCAACAGCACGGCTGCGCTCAGCATGGCCGCGATCGAGATGGCGACGCCTGCATGCCCCACGCGTTGCAGCAAAGGGAAGCCAGCCACAACCACAACGGCACTTGCCGCGAAGGAAAAGTGCCTCGCGAGCCATGCCGTTACCAGGTCCATGGCATGCTCTGGAGCATGTTCCCAGCGCGCGATCGCTGTGCAGTTCAGCCAGCACACGGCTCCAAAGGCCAGGTCAGCCGAGGCGATCCGAGGGAGCGGCACCCGGTGCGAAGCCACCACCGGTATTGCAGTTGCCACGGCGAAGAAGATCGCGACCAGCGGTTCCTTTGGCACGCGCAGTGGCAGGCCGTGGACCGACACGACGTAGACGGCGAGGGGGATCGCAAGCAGCAGCCAGCCATTCCGCAGCGCAACCGGCAGATGTCCAATCAGCACGTACAGCGGAAGACCAGCGGCGATGCAGGCGCCAATCAGGACAGCGCGATGTTTGAAATGGAATTGGTGCCGCTCCTCCAGCGCATCGCAGAGGGCGGCGTCGCGGATGCGGTCCCCAACGTAAAGCAACCATACGGCGATGGCGAGCGCCCAGGGCGCACCCGGTGCGACAGCCACACCAAAGCTGTGTGCAAGAAAAACCGTCCAGACAGCAGCTACGGTGGGTGCATCCAGGCTCAGCAGGTGCCACAACGCAATCGGTGAGTGCGAAGTGGCCCGGAGCGCTCGTAACGGCGGAGTGACGGCGGTGGCCACAAGGGAAGTCTAACGTTGCGACGTGGGCGGAACCGTGTAAAACACGCGTCGTTGCCTGTCCCCTGAAGGTGACGGCGGAAAACAGCAGTGAGCCGGTTTGACGCAGGCTCACTGCTCCTTACGCTACTGCGGGCGATTCTGCAGCGAAGAGTCGCCCTGACCGCCGCCGGCATGGGTCGAGGTACGTACCGCAAGGGAGTTTGTAGTGACGAATCGAACCACGCTCTCGCTGGGGATCTGCACCTGGTCGCCACGCGTCACACCGTTGATAGCCGCACCCGTTCCGCCGCCGGCCGCCGCGCCGATCGCTGCTCCCTTGCCACCGCCGAAGATGCCGCCGAGCACGGCGCCTGCAGCCGCGCCCACACCGGTTTTCACGGCCGTGTTCTTGCCGCGGCCTTTACCCTCAACGCTATAGGGCTGTGTCGAGACGGAGATGCGCTCGCCGTGCGCGTTCACGCCCGTTAACTCAACGGTCAGCAGCGCAGAACCCTTGAAATGCGCAGCCTCGTGCACCTCGGAAACGCGTCCATTCACCGATGCGCCGCGAGGGATCAATACCATGCCGTCCGCCACAATGTCCGTCGCCACGGCTCCGGAAAAGCTGTCGCCCGGTTGTGCGGTCGCACTGTCCAGCGTTTGCGTGATGCGTATTGGCAGCGTGCTACCCGCGGGCAACGTCACGACACGTGCGACCGGCGGTGGTGGCTCCGCTGGCCTTGAAGGCGGCGGCGAAGGTGGCGGTACGTAGGCCGTCGCCGGCGCCGGCGCTGACGAGGCACGCGTGATGGGTGCGGGCTGCGACGGCACAGCCGCCGAGGGGCGAATCCGCTCACGTGGTACCGGTGCCGGCTCCGGCTTGACCTGCGGCAGCGGTGTGGTAGTAGTGGCCGTCACGGGTTGCGTCTCCGGATTAACCGTGATGTCGTTGACTACTTTCTGCACGCCGGTGATTCCCGCGGCGTCATTGGCTGCAAGGCTTCTGGCCGCGGCGCTGCTGACCGCACCGGTCAGCGTCACCACACCGGCCTGTGCGATCACCTGCACCGGTTCGCTCTTCAGCGCGTAATCGGCGGCTATGTGCTGCTGCACCTGCGCGGTCAGGGTGGAATCGTCGACTAGTGGGGCCTTGCTCCTGCACCCGACGGCTGCTGCTGACAACACTGCCGTCAGCGCGATGGCACTGGCACGTGTCCGGAATCTCTGCTGCTCTGTCATGGTTTCCAATCTGTCCTCCAGACGATCTTACGATCTTGGCGAGTCGCAGCCGACAGAAGGATTCTTTCTGCTAATGCTGAGACGCTTGGAAGGTAAACCCGTTTATCCGAGAGAAGTTAAGGGTTGGGGCAGTATGATGTTCCGGCAACCACTATTGTTCGCCCTGCATCCGTTGGGGTGTTGCAGCGCGGCCGTTCGTGCGGACGTTCAGGATGCAGAGAGCGGTATCCGGTACTCAACGGTTCATACAACGAGGTTTCTGAAGGAGAACGAGATGGCAGACAACGATAGCTCAAGCGGTCTGGGATGGTTTATTGCAGGGCTCGGCATTGGCGCGCTCGCGGGCGTACTGTACGCCCCTAAGAGCGGGCAGGAAACGCGTGACGATCTCGCCCTCCAGGCACGCGACGCCAAGGAAAAGGCCAATCAGTACGTCGAGCAGGGCAAGGGTCAGCTGAACGACTACGTCGACAAGGGCCGCGACTA
>CBAAAE010000174.1:0-6149 GCA_964658845.1 uncultured Novosphingobium sp.
TAGCCGCTCTTTGCTACGGAACTGCAGGTAGAGCGTCTGCCGGTATACTTGCGCGGCAGCTGCAACGTCCTCCATCGAGGTCTTCCGGTAGCCGAACTGGAAGAAAACCTTAATAGCCGCTGTCAAAATTGCTACTTGCCGCGGCGGCCACGCGGCCTCCTTCGCCTCATGCATGGGCTGTGTCTCTCCGTTCCTGGGGTTTGACTTTCTACTCACCCGCCTACTCCTTCACGTGCCCTGGCAGACCAAACATGCGGAAGATGATCGCATCCATCCACCGGTCTGGAAGGTCATGTTTCAAGAATGCCGCGAGCTTTGTGTCCATTCCAGTCACGTATCGTGCTCGGGGACGGGACGCCGTGACTGCCGGAGAATCATCAGCGAAGCCCTTGCAGGAGAGGTCGACGATCTTTGTGCGGATGCGATCCGGCGGAGCCGGACCGGCGTCAGTGTGAAGGTTAAGCCCGGCTGCGTCTTGAGCAGATTCCCTGCCCCGCAGGCACCACCCTGCCACATCTGAGCTCGATCGCGATCTCTGTGGCTAACGCCACGTGCAAGAGGGCGCTTCCAACTATCCCGGCCGCTAAAGCCGAGAACCACCCGTGGACCGTTGTTCTTGAACCGTAAAGACCCGCGAAGCTATGTCGATATAGCCCAGCGCGGGAGTTTGGTTCGTGCTTCGCACGAATCCGTCCATCATCTGCGATGGTGCCGCGTACGAATGGTAGGAGCAGACAGCGTCTACGGGGTAACGGGCACGCCGGCGGCGCGGTAGATGGCTTCCATCGCGATCATGTCGGCAAGGCCGTCCTCACCCGGTGTGATGGGCGAAAGACCTTCGCGGACAACGGCGGCCAGGTGTTCGGCCTCCAGGGTGAAGTGCGATGGCGCGCCACGGGGCGTCTTCTCATCGATCTTGACGGTCTTGCCGGTAGTGGCATCGGTGTACTGGCCCTGCAGGCGCAGTTGCTCGCGGTGGCTGAACGCAGGAGCCAGCAGCAACGAGCCGCGGCTACCGCTGACGCGCAGCGTGTCGCGGATGAGTTCTCGGTAAGACGACCGGCAGGCCGCCTCCGCACCCGACGGAAAGGTGCTGGTCCAGTTGATCGCCTGCTCCAGGCCGTTGGCGTCGCAGGTCGCGCGGGAGTCGCGGACGCCGTTTGGCTCCTCGCCCAGCAGGTAGCGCGAGGCGTTCAGCGGGTAGATGCCGACGTCGAAGAGCGATCCCCCGCCGGCCAGCGCAGGGTCCGTCCGCCAGCCTGGATCGAGACGGAAGCCGAAGCCCGAATCGATCCGCAGCCTGTCCCCGAGGGCGCCGCTGCGCACGATCTCGCGCGCCCGCTGGTGGGTGCCGTCGAATGGGCAGCGATACGCGATGCTGAGCCGCACACCCGCCGTCTGGCAGGCCGTGATCATGGCGCGCGCATCGTCCGCCGTGGGCGCCATGGGCTTCTCGCACAGCACGTGCTTGCCCGCGGCAGCGGCGCGCTCGGTGTACTCGCGATGCATGCTGACCGGCAGCGCGAGGTAGACCGCATCAATCAGGGGGCTATCGCGAATCCTGTCAAACTCGGTATAGCTCAGCACCTGCCGGACCCGGTATTTCGCTGCGAGCTTTGCTGCCTTCGCGGGATTGCCGCTGACCAGTGCCGTAACCCCGCAGGCTGGCGAAGCTTCCAGCGCGTCCATAAAGTACTCGGCAATGTGCCCCAGGCCGACGACCGCGTAGCCGAACGCGGCGGGGTCGCCTTTCCCCGCACCAAAGCGGCTTGCAAGCGACATAAGAAGAACCTCCGCGGAGAAAGTGTTGTTTCCATTCTGCGTTGCCGTACAAAGCCCAAGCTAAGATGAGTCGTGCTTACGCCGTCCCGCTCACAACCTATGCTGCACAGCCTGCGCGGGCTTCGCAGGGATCTTCGGTGGCGGCTGACGACCCTGATCGTCTGCGCGCACTACGCGCTTGGCTTCGGTCTTCAGTCACCCTCGGCTTTCACCATGCAGCAGGTTGCCCATTCCGAGATGGCGACGCCCTATCGCCGCCGCGTTCTGATGTCCTGGGTCTATCGGCTGGACCTCTATCTTACCCACGGACGCGGCTACAGCTTCCGTCACCGCGCACTTACGCCGGAACAGGCGCTCACCATCGTCGTCGCCTTTTTGTCGGTCCTGGTAGCGGTGGTGCTGACGCGGCGCCTGATCGAGCACATTTTGGGGGCGGGTACGCCGTTACGCTGGTGCTCGCTCCTCGTCGTGTACATGCTGTCATGCCACGAAATGCTGATCTACGATGTCCAGGCCCGGTTCGCCTATGACATGCCGGCAGTTGCCTTCTTTGCCGCCGGCTTCTACGCCGCCTACACGCGGAATCGCCCACTGTTTTACACGGTGCTGATTGTTGGGACGTTCAATCGCGAAACGACTATGTTTCTGCCGCTGCTGCTGTTTCTGATGGAGCTGGATCCGGACACGACGCTCATGCCTGCCCTCAGGATGGTCAAGCCGATGCGCTACCTCGAACTCGTGGGCCAACTGGCCCTCTGGGAAGGCCTCGTGCTGCTGTGCGAGCACCTCACCGGAGGACGCGGGAGCGGCGTGGTGGTTCCCCTCGGCGACAACCTGCGCATGCTCGCCAACCCGCTGCACTGGCCGGTGTACTGCAGCGTCTTCGGCTTTCTGTGGCTGCCCCTGCTGCAGTTTCGGCGCTTCCTCGGGAACGTGCCGCTGGAGCGATGCAGCCTGGTTCTGCCGCTCTGGTTCGCCATCGTGATCGTGGTCGGCGACCCCCTGGAGCTGCGGCTGGAAAACGAGTTGACGCCGTACGTCGCCGTCTGCGTTGCGCTGGTCCTGGCGCACAGCCTTCGTCCGAGACAGGCAGCGGCAACCGGCGAAAAGGCCATTGGAAACGTAGCGGGGCCGATGGAGCCCCGTCCGGTTGCTTCGACAGCAGCTAGCCTTTTGGGGGGTTCCTTAGGGCGGGTTTTTCGGTTGCGACGTGAGGTGGCGTATCCGATGCGGAACCTTGCCACCTGGTTGTACTTACGTTTCAGGTACAGTCATTTCAGGGCAGCAATGGCGTGCCGCGTACGGTTGTGCGAGCGGGTACCGCATCACAGTAAGGCGGGTAACCGACGGACACCGGTCGCCACAGCAGAAAGAATGCAAGCTAGACTCAACCTTTCCTCCCTGGAGCGTTTTCGTTGATTTCAGCACCCACCCGATTGATACGTCTTTTTTACGGTCTTACGCTGGCAGCGCTGACGGTCGGCACTGTGTCTGCTGTACGGGCTGACGAAGTGCCAGAGATGATGCCGGGTTCCAGCCTGTCGAAGTCGACCCTGCTGGACACGGTTCGCCTGAAAATGCACCACCTGCACACGGGCGAGTCGATTGACGTGGCCTACCGTCAGGGCGGCCAGTACAGCGCCATGGGCGTGTCCATGCTGAACCATTTTCTGCGCGACCACCGCACGGAGGCGACCGCCGACTACGATCCGCGAGAGTTCGACCTGCTGCATGCGCTGCTGGCCAAGCTGGGTCGGCCGGGTGCGACCATCGACATCGTCTGCGGCTATCGCACGCCGGAATCGAACCAGTTTCTGCGTTCGCGGAGTGCTGAGACCGGCGTTGCGGAGCACTCGCAACACATCCTTTCCAAGGCGATCGACATCCGCATCCCCGGCGTCAGCACACGCGCCCTGCGCGATGCGGCTCTCAGCCTGGGCATGGGTGGAGTCGGCTATTACCCTCGGAGCCAGTTCGTCCACGTGGACGTGGGCCCGGTGCGGGAGTGGCAGTTTGGCGGCGCGCGAGCACGGCAGTTCGCCTCGCGTGGCGGCCACGGTCGCCATCGCCGTCGCGCCGTTTAGCCGAAAATTCCTGGTAGAGCAGCAAAAGGGCGACCTCACACGGGGTCGCCCTTTGCTGTTTTCTCTGAAGGGGATCTGATGGTCGGGACGACAAGATTCGAACTTGCGACCTCACCCACCCCAAGGGTGCGCTCTACCAGGCTGAGCCACGTCCCGACAGGAGACTTGCGTCGTCCGGGATGACACAGGAGGGACGCGGCAAAGCGCGCGACCTTCCCTCAGGTGCCGGATTCAGTGTACACCGGGTCTACTCCGGACCCGTCCTGCTGCGGAGGTGCACCTGATAGCTGACGCCCACGCTGACAGCCATGGGATGGAAGTACGGTGCCAGGTGGCTGTAGCGCCACCGCTGCTGCAGGACGTCCGCCCGAACGCCCCAGTAACGGGTAAGCATGTAGTCGAAACCACCCCCGTAACTATGCACGCTGGTCACATCCATGACGTAGGTTGGGTCGATGCTCTGGTTGAACGTGCCACTGCCATAGCCGAACTCGTAGTCGATGTATGGCTGGAAGCGGAACGCGTTGTAGCTGAGACGGGGCCCCCCGGATAGCAGGGTTTGGTTCGTCACCGTGCCTCGTGACCCGGTGTACCGCACATCCAAGCCAAGGCTGGTATGACGCAGCACGCGGACACCATCCACATCCACGCCGAGGGTGCCGCCGGCGTTCTTTGTTGTTCCGCTGAAATCCGGGTTAACGTAGGACGCCATGCCGTAGGCCTGGAGATGGAGTCGCTGCTGGGCTGCCGGCACTGCCTGCGCATGGATGGGGAGGGCAGAGACCGTAGAAGCAACCACGATGGCCAGGCTACGCAGGAGATCTACCCTGCATGTTCTGTGAGGCATAGTCGAATCATACCCGTGCCCTTCCAACCGCAAGGCTCCTGATGGCGACGATTTCCCCAAATGAAGGCGCATTCTGGCGCCGAAGAATGGTCTGAGTCCCGAATCGGAACGCGCCGTGGTGCTGGACGCAATGAACGCGACGGCGCGATCCAGAGCGGTTTTCAAATCGGTTCGCAGGGTGCGCACCCGGGCGGCCAATGGGCACCGCGGGAGGTATGCCGATCTTCCGGAGCGAGGTTCCAGGAACCTACAGAGTTGCGCTTACGGCGAAGAACCTCACCGTTACACGCTCAGCGGTCTACGCCGTGACAGTGACGGCCAAGTAGTCTCCTGATGTACACGACGGCGTCCCCGGCACGTCCCATAAGGTAGCCTGCAGGCACGTCCCTGCCTGCGAAATCACAAAGAGAGACATGCGGGGCGTTCATGGAGCGCTCACAGCAGGAGCCCACGGATGGCCTATACACTCCACGCAGATGTGTTGAAGTTCACTCCCAGGGAACAGACCGTTGTTACGGAGCTGGATGATATCGACGCGCTGGCGCGAAACTACCGGCCGCGGCTACTGCGATTTGTCATGTCGTCCGTGCGTGACGAAGATCTGGCCGACATCATCGTGCAGGACACGCTGTTGAAGGCGTACCGCAATCGCGCCGGATTCCGCGGTGACTGCAGCCTGAACACGTGGATGACCGGGATCGCCGTGAACCTGATCCGCGATCACGCGCGCACACAGAAGTTCAAGTTCTGGCGCAAGGCGCACGCCTCCGCGGTAGACGCCGCAGACATGGCAAACCACCTGCGCAGCACCGGCTCGTCGCCGGAAGGCGCGTTGCTGGCGCGCGAACAGGCCATGCAGGTGCACGAGGCCATGGAGACGCTCTCGCCGAACCAGCGGATGGCCTTTCTGCTGCGGTTCATTGAAGAGATGGACCTGCCGCAGATGGCGGAAGCGATGGGCATGCCCGTGAATACCGTAAAGACACACCTGCACCGGGCAGTAAAGACTGTGCGCGCACGCGTCGGAGGAGGACGGGTATGAATCAGCCATCGAAGCACCTGACCGACGAAGCGTTCGCCGACCTGCTGGCACACGCCGGTTGCAGTTCGCATGAGCCCGCATCTTCGCAGCAACCTGAGGTGCTGGTGATGCATTCGGCCCTCCAGAGCTACCGCGCGGAGACGCTGCAGTGGGCGGAACGCCGGTCTTCCACGCGGGCTTCCCTGCTGCCGGCGGCGCGTCGAAGTGATCGCTGGGCGGCACTGCCGCAGTGGTCGCTGGCCCTGGTTGCTGCCGTGACGATCGCGGCTGGCGTGGCACACGTGGCAGAGACTCGCGCCGTGGTGCAGGACACCGCCGCTGTAACTGTGCCGTCGGTGGAGGCTCGTGCGCTGCCAGCGGACATTGCGGCGGACAACCGCCTGCTGTCGTCGAT
>CBAAAE010000175.1:0-6149 GCA_964658845.1 uncultured Novosphingobium sp.
AGGTGGGTCGCGCGCGGATCCTCGGTCTTGTAGACGCGATGTCCGAAGCCTGAGACCTTGACCTTCTTCGCGAGCAGATCGCGCACGTACTCCACCGGGTCTGCACCGGCCGCGTCGATCTCGTACAGCAACTTCATCACCGCTTCATTCGCACCGCCATGCAGCGGACCCTTCAGCGCACCAATGGCGCCAGTGATCGCGGAATGCACGTCAGACAGGGTTGCGGCAATGACGCGCGCGGCAAAGGTGGATGCGTTCAACTCGTGATCCGCATGCAGCACCAGCGCAACATCCAGCGCCCGTTCCGCTTCCGCGATGGGCTTCTGACCGGTCAGCATGTACAGGAAATTACCGGCATGGCTCAGGCTGGTGTCGGGCTCGACGACGGCATGGCCCTTGCGCATACGATCGAAGCAGGCCACCACCATGGCGATCTGAGAGGTCAGGCGAAGGCACTTTCGCACATTCGCATCGTGAGAGCTGTCTTCATCGTCCGGATCGGTGATGCTCAACAGGCTCACCGTCGTGCGCAGCACTTCCATGGGCGTTGCCGTTTTAGGCAGACCCTTCAGGAAGTCGACTACGGACGGATCCATCACGCGTGACGCGGCCAGTTGGGCTGTGAAGTCCTTCAGCTGCCCGGCGGTCGGCAGGGTGCCGAACCAGAGCAGATAGGTGCTCTCCTCGAAGGTCGATTTCGCTGCAAGCTCGTGGATGTCGATGCCGCGGTACGACAGGACGCCCGCGTCGCCATCGATCCAGCAGATACCCGAGGTGGTTGCAACAACGCCTTCAAGCCCGCGTGGGGCAACGACCTGCGACATGAGCCGGATTCTCCCTGTCGTCGTTCGGACGACTGCTCTACAAAACGTCTTTATAGCGGATGGTTTGTGCGGTTGTCACCACGGGTGCGCGAATATCGCTGCACGGCCTCTGCTAGCAGATAGACGAGCCACTGAACCGGCGGGGATCAAAGGCTGCTAGGTCAACGGGAGGCGGCTCGCCCATCAGCAGGCACACCATGAGACGCGCGGTGGCCGGGGCAAGCAGGACGCCATTGCGAAAATGCCCCCCGGCGATAAATTGATGCCGGCCGGTCGCACCCAGCAGCGGCAGATGATCGGGCGTGTCGGGCCGCAGGCCCGCCCAACTCTCCAGCAGGGGCGCTGCCTGCAGGCCGGGCACAACCGCCGCTGCCCGCCTCCGCAAATCCGCCAGATCGCGATCGTGCACGGCCTTATCGAAACCCGCATCCTCAACAGTCGCGCCGATCACAACAGACCCGTCGAGACGCGGAACCATGTAGATGTTTTCTGTGCGGAGCACGAAGTTCCCCAGCGTTTCAGCATGGAGCGCGCCGGGTGCATGTACACGCAACATCTGCCCCTTCGCCGGGCGCACGTCCACGGTGCTCCACGCGCCTGTGCAGTCCAGAAAGGCACCGCAGGCTATGGTGTCGTTCGGAATTCGAATACTCACGCCAGCCCCGTTCACTTCCTGAGAGAGCATGGGCGTCTGTTCCATGAGAACGATGTCAGCGGAGCCAACCGCTGCACTCACAGAACGGATCAGTTTGCGCGGATCAAGACTCTGCTCGGGGACGCGGCGGAACCAACGGGTCGCAATCCCAGCAGGTGCAATGTCAGCGTCTGCATCACCGGTCTGCTCGAGCGTCCATTCGGTTTCGATGGGCACCGCACACCCACCCAGTTCACACACGCGTTCAAGGAATTGCGGATAGAGCGCAAGACTAAACTCGGCAAGCGGTGACAGTGCCTTCGGGTTGGCCGGGTCGTGCGCGGCCAGCATGCCTGCGGCAGCGGACGAGGCCTCCTGACCCGCACGGCCCCTCTCCAGCACCGTCACGCGCAGGCCGCGCCTCTCGCACTCCAAGGCGCAGGCCAGGCCGATCAGACCGGCACCTGCGATGACGACATCCGGTGAGCGCATGAGCCTATTCTAAAGTTCGTCGAAGCGTCCGCTACCTGGGCAACGGCATGGTAAGCCGGTCCTGGTGGTAGAAGTCGACCGCCACTTCCGCCGACTTCCGTTTGTCCCAGACAGCCTGGGGAATGTTGTACGACATCACGACATAGCCGCGGGCATTTGTATCCTTCGCCACCGAACTCTCGCGCAGCAGAGGCGTTCCGGCTGCGTCGGCGAGCGACTTCAGCTTCGGAAACATGGTCATGAGCCTCGGCAGATCGTCTTTCTCGATGATGTTTGCTTCCATGATCGTGCCGTCATCCGTGGTGAAACTGCCGGAGAAGCTGCTCAGGAACAATGGCACCTCAGACTTGTTACTCAGGGCAATATCGGCGACGACGTAGAGCGCGTCTTCCGTCTGGTCGGCACCCACCAGCATGCCGCTGCCGCCGTTCCCCCGCTTGTATTCCACATGAACGGGAAACACCTGGACGCCATCCACGGAACCCGTGACCGCCGGATGCACATAGACCCTAGCAAACCAGGCTCCGGCACCCGCCAGGACCAGCAGCGCGAGCAGTATGGGCAACAGCATGGAGCGCTGCTGCTGTTGCACGCCCCCGTCGAGCTTCATGTCGGCCATGGCCTTTATCCTCCCGCCTGTGTGGGACGTGGGCGCAGCGCTGCCAGAAACGCGTCGGCATCCAGCGTGTTCAGCACGTCGGCGGCGGTCAGCCACGCACGGCGCAGTTGCGTGATGCCGAAGCGCATCTTGTCCAGGTCCTCGATGCTGTGCGCGTCCGTATTCACGCTGATTCTGCAGCCAAGCGCCTTGGACTTGCGCAGGTTCAGGTCGTTCAGATCGGCGCGCGCCGGTGAGGCATTGTGCTCCACCGCGACACCCAGTTGCGCGCAGCGTTTCAGCACGGCATCCAGGTCGTACGCGTACGGTTCGCGGCGCAGTACCTTACGTCCGGTGGGGTGACCGAGGATGCGCAAGTACGGGTTCTCGACGGCGCGCAGCAGGCGTTCGGTCATTTCTTCGGCCGGGATCTTGAAGTGGGAATGCACGCTGCCGATGACGACATCCATCTGCGCGAGCGTCTCGTCGCTCAGGTCGAGATCGCCCTCCTGCAGGATGTCAACCTCAATGCCGGCAAAGACGCGGATGCGCCCTTCCATCGCGGCATCCACTTCGCGGATGCGTCGCACATGTTCCTGCGCGCGCACGTCGTCCAGGCCGTTCGTCATGGCCAGATTCTTCGAGTGGTCGGTGATGGCGATGTACTTCAAGCCGCGCACGGCCGCGGCCTCTGCCATGTCGAGGATGGTCTCGCGGCCGTCAGTGGCAACGGTGTGCATGTGGACGTCGCCGCGGATGTCGGCAAGGGTGATCAGCGAAGGCAGCGTACCGGCTTCGGCGGCATCCAGTTCGCCGCAGTTTTCGCGCAGTTCGGGCGGAATCCACTGCATGCCAAGAGCGCCGTAGATCTCTTCTTCTGAGGCAGCAGCTACGATCGCGCTCTCGCCCTCTTCCGGGTTCATGCGTGCTAGCGCGTACTCGCTAAGGGTGTAGCCTCGGCGCAGCGCTTTTTGCCGCAGCAGCACATTGTGCATCTTCGAACCGGTGAAGTACTGCATGGCCGCGCCATAGCTCGCGCGGGGCAGCAGGCGCACGTC
This sequence comes from uncultured Novosphingobium sp., assembly GCA_964658845.1. GTDB lineage: Bacteria > Acidobacteriota > Terriglobia > Terriglobales > Acidobacteriaceae > Terriglobus. The sequence continues at coordinate 3,607 of CBAAAE010000175.1, forward strand.
CACCTGCAGGTGATTGCGCAGCGTGAAGCTCACCTTGTTCTGACCCTTCGCCAGCAGGGTGTCGATGAGCGGCAGCGTGGCCACATACTCGACCGCTGCGCTGACCACATCCGGCTCGCAAGCGGGCCCGGTCACCAGCAGGTCCAGGTCGCCGACGCTCTCGCGTCCTCGCCGCAACGAACCTGCTGTGGTGATGGTGTCGACGCCAGGAAACTGCCGGATCAGCGTCGCGATGCGCTCCGCTGTCTCCTCGGCATCATCGATGCGATACCGGCCGGTGTTCCTGCGATGATCCTCGATGCCCTTCAGGATCTTGTCGACCTGCTTCTGCCCGAAGCGCGGCAGCGTGGACAAGTGTCCGGCCTTTGCCGCAGTTTCCAGCTGATCCATGTCCGCGATTTCGAGCGCGCTCCACAGCAGCGCAACCGTCTTCGGACCCATGCTCGGCAGCCGCAGCAGCTCCAGCATGGTGGGCCGATACTTCTTCAACAACTCGTCGCGGAGAGGCATGGACCCGGTACGCACCAGGTCGACGATGTTCGCCGCCATACCCTTGCCGATGCCCCCAATTGCGGTAAGCTGCTTCGGATCATCGATCAACGACGCGACAGATTCGGTCTGCTGCTCAACAGCCTCTGCGGCACGCCTGTAGCTGCGCACCCGGAAGGGGTCTGCCGCATCGATTTCCAGCAGCGCTGCCGTTTCGTCCAGCAGGCGCGCCATGGTGATGTTGTCCATACCCCTAGAGATTACCGGCTCCGGTGCAGGGATGCTCTTCCCGTCGCTAAACCGCGGTTCCCAGAACTACCTGGTCCGCCTGGGGACCCTTCGCGCCCTGGATCACGTCGAACTCCACCGGATCGCCTTCCTTCAGGCTCTTGTAGCCATCCGTCTGGATGGAGCTGTAGTGGACAAAGACATCCGCGCCGCCGTCATCACGCCCCAGAAAGCCATAGCCCTTCGCATTGTTGAACCACTTCACTGTGCCCTTGTACTGTGCCACGCGTCTTCACCCATCGTGCACCATCACCGTATTTCTCGCGGGTGAAATCCTCCGCGAGGATGGTGTTCGATAGACGTGCCTCGGAAGGTTTCGCGAGTACAGCCATTGTTGCCCAGCGCTTCATGGCGGCGTGAAGCTTTTCGTCTTGTGAAACACCCGGTGAACACGGCGTGTTGTGTCAGGACGCAGGTGGCTCGTCTCGCCGGCGCTGCGCGTAGATCATGGTCCCCACGATGGTTTTGCCGTCGTGGATCTCGCCTGCCGCAGCCATTTTCACTAACTGCGAAAGCGGCAGCAGGCGAACCTCGATGCGCTCGTCGTCTTCCGGCTCCGCCCTACCGGTCACGATGCCGGTAGCCAGGTAGATCTCCATCCACTCGCCGACGAAGCCGGGACTGGCGTAGTAGCGGACCAGTCGCGTCCACTTCCTGGCACGGTAGCCAGTTTCTTCGATGAGCTCGCGTTTCGCGGCTGCCAGCACGTTTTCACCCGGTTCCACGCGACCTGCCGGCAGTTCCAGCAGGTACTGGTCGGCTGCGTGGCGAAACTGCCGCTCGATGACGATGAGCGGATCGGCGGGATTTGTCGTCTCATCAACCGCCAGGATCACCACCGAGCCACTGTGGCGCACCACGTCGCGCGTGGCTTCCACGCCGTTCGGCTCGCGCACCTTTTCTGTGTACACGCTGAAGACTCTGCCCTGGTAGGCAAGCTTTGAATCCAGCACTTGAGCCTTGTTCCTGGGCAGGCGGGGCGGAGCTATGGGAACCTTTGGCAACTCACGCGACGTGGATGTCTGCTTTCCAGACGCAGCCTTTGCGGGTTTTGATGCGGCACTGTTCTTGACAGGGGTTTTACCTGCGGGTGGCTTGCTCATAGCAATGAACGTATCAAAACTGCATCCAAGCGGCTGGGTGTGCCATCCTATAACGCGTTACCCCAGCGGAAGATTTCGTTACCAGGCCATGAGCACAGAGTGTTATCCGATCACGATTCTTCCGCACCTCTCGCGTCTGTTTCGCGATTACACCGAGCTTCGCACGGCGCCGGCCGACGCACCTGTCCGGCGCTTTTATGCGGGTAGTCCCTTCGACGACCGGTGGAAGGCTGGAACCACACCCTCGCTGCAGGCGGACCGCGCGACCCTGGTGGACGCCCTGGTTGCGCAAAATCGGGGCTTCGGAGTCGGCGAGGCTACTTTCGCAAATCTGGAGTTGTTGCGACAGGGCGCCCGTGTCGTTGTGACAGGGCAGCAGGTTGGACTCTTTGGCGGGCCGCTGCTGACCCTGCTAAAAGCCGCTACTGCCATCCGCAAGGCACAGGTCGCGACCGCAGCAGGCGTGCCGCATGTGCCTGTCTTCTGGATGGCAACCGAGGATCACGACCTGGACGAGGTGAACCAGGCGGCGCTGATCGGTAAGCATGGCATCGAGACGTTGCGCTCGACGTTTCCCGATCACCGGCAACAGCCGGTCGGCGACCTCCTCCTGGGCGACGCCATTGAACCGGTACTTGCACGGGCAGAGGAGTTGCTCGCCTA
>CBAAAE010000176.1:0-6070 GCA_964658845.1 uncultured Novosphingobium sp.
CTGATCGGCGACCCTACCGGCAAAAGCCAGACGCGCAAGCCGCTCACCCGCGAACAGATCGCCGAGAACGCCGTCACGTACCAGGAGCAGGTCTTTCGCATCCTCGACCGCGCTAAGACCGAGGTGCGTTATAACTCCGAGTGGCTGGACCAGCTGCGTTACGCGGACTTCGTGCGGTTGCTGGCACAGTTCACCGTTTCGCAGATGCTGGAGCGTGAGGACTTTCACAAGCGCTTCAATGCAGAGGAGCCGATTGCGCTGCACGAGCTGATGTACCCCATTGCGCAGGGCTATGATTCCGTCGCGCTCGAGAGCGATGTGGAGCTGGGCGGCACCGATCAGAAGTTCAACCTGATGCGTGGCCGCGACCTGCAGCGAGCCGCTGGTCAGCCGCCGCAGATTGTTCTGATGATGCCCATCATCGAGGGCCTTGACGGCGTGCAGAAGATGTCGAAGTCGTTAGGCAATGCCATCGGCGTGAACGAGCCGCCGTTCGAGATGTTCGGCAAGCTGATGCAGGTGAGCGACGACCTGATGTGGCGCTACTGGACGCTGCTGACCGACCGGACCCGGGCCGAGATCGACGCGATGCGCGAAGAGGTGAACGCCGGCACGCTGCACCCCATGGAAGCGAAGAAGGCCATGGCGCGAACCATCACCGCGGGCTTCTCATCCGAATACGCCGCGATGCGCGCGCAGGAGAACTGGTCGACACAGTTTCAAAAGGGCGGCATCACCGAGGACACCGAACGTGTGACGCTGCGCAGGGACGATCTTGCCTACGAGGCAACGCCGCCGACTGTCGGCACCGACCGGCTGCTGGTCGCCGCGGGCCTGGCCGCAAGCATGGGCGAAGCTCGTCGCAAGCGCGCTGAAAGTGCCGTGAAAATCGACGGAACAGTCGCTGGGGACGTCCGCTTCGACGTGGCGTCGCTGCCGGTGACGCTCACCGTGAAACTGGGCAAGAAGACAAAGCTCGTTCGTATCGACTAGACATCCAGCGCGAAAGCGGAGTGCCATCGGCAGATGCCACCGGACTGGTTTGGGTCCGAGCCACATACCCCTGCTGGTCGGGCTTTGTTGCCGTATCAAAGCAGCCGGCGCGCGCATGGGGCATGTTCGTACGCGCGCCGGCGTGGAGTGCAGCCCTCAGGCGCGAGGCGTGCTGAAGCGGCGTCGCGCTCCCGCACACACTCCGAGTATGCCGGTACCCAGCAGGGCCAGGCTTGACGGCTCAGGTGTAATGGCGACAGCAGAACCCACGCCATCGGCAAAGGACGTGAAAAGAAGATCGCCGCTCGTGCTGATGAGCGATCGATTGTAGTCGCGCACGGCCGTCGCACCGCTGGTGGGTGAGAGCGTCGTGGCGAGAAAATACGTCAGCAGGTTACCGCTGTCGATGCCGTAAAAGCCACCGGTCGAGGTGTCATAAATGCCGAATACGCCGGAAGTGGCGGTCATGGCCCCCGCTTCGGTCAGGAACATAGAGCTTTCGAGCGTGTAGCTACCCGCACCCGCGATGCTCACAGATACGATACCGCCAGAGGTGTAGTAGGCGGGCGAACTGCTTATACCGGGGGCGTGCAGAACATTGTTTGTGTCGGCGACTTCGGTAAAGGTAACAGCGGCGTTGGTAAAGGTGGTTGCGCCGAGATTACCGCTGCCCGTCGCTGTGAGGGTGTAGAGGATAGGGGTGGCTAACGCCGCGGACGGCAGAGCCAAGGCAGCAAGAAACAACATGGAACGCAGCTTTCGCAAAGGTGACCTCACAATCATTGAACCTGGCGATTGTGATGCCGGGTGGGACAGGGCAGGCAACGAAATCTCGCCTGCGAATCCCGCCACCTGTTCCAAAACGGAACTGCTCGCCGAGCGAAGCCAAAAGATTCGTGCTTCTGGACTAATGGAAAGTGACGCAACCTCTATGCGCGGGGAGTGAAAGCGTCGGCGTGCCACGGCAACCACGCCAAGTCTACCCATGCGCGCGCATCGCCAGCCCTGACGGCTCCGGCGTGACGGGAACTGGTTCGAGGCTGGCCGAAAGTGTGGATTTTCAGGTCAGAAAGTGTTTCTTCAGTTCAGGGAAGGCAAAGATCACCGCAGGTTTCGGTGAGCGATCCTCCACCGGTATCCGCCTCACCAGCAGTAAACATTCTGCCAGGCAGAGCGGTCTGAGCCGATCCTGTTCGTGTCAGCCGTTCCGTGAAGGTGGCGGCGGCGCAGTGAAAGGGTCGGCGTGCCATGAGAAAGCAACCACTATCCTGCCGGATGATGGTTGCTTCCCGACGGACTTACCGCGATCGGCAAGCCGTCCAGAACGGACGAGGACACGATGCTGCCGGCCTATTGGATGTGGTTTTGGGCGGGGGGCTCGCTGGAGCGGCGGTGCGTCACGAGGAAGAGACCCAGCACGCCGGTACCCAGCAGCAAAAGGGTGGACGGCTCGGGTGTAACAGCCACTGGATCCGTGCTTGCGGATGCTGCGCCGTCGGTCAAGGAAGAAAGATCAAGAATGCCGGCGGTTCCCGTGAGATCTCCGGTGGAATAACCACTATCAACGCTGGTCATAGGCAGCGCGGTGGAAAGATCGTAACTCCCCAGAGAGGAGATGCTTGTAAGTGCCCCGGCATTCCCCGCGGTATTGATAACGCCGTAATAACCGTAGTTCGCTATGCTGAAAAAAGAGAAGCTGTTATCGAGCGTTGTATCTCCCACGCCAGAGACGCTCACATTAACGCTGCCGGGATTGTAGAAAGCACCGTAGTCGTTGCGGAAGGCGATGTTATCCGTGTCAGCGACTTCGGTAAAGGTAATGGCGGCATCGGTGAAGCTACTGCCGCCGAGCGAACCGGAGGCAGTTGCGGTGAGGCTGTACGTGATGGGTGTGGCAAGCGCCACGCACGGCACCGCCAGGGCAGCAAGGAGGAAGAGGGAACGCAAAGGCCGCAAGGTGTAACTCCTCATACTATCTATGCGCTTATCGGCAGGTGCATGAGGAGCAAGAAGACTTATGTCGCGCCATGTAGATTTTGTTGCGAGCCGTCCCGAAGTGGGAATCGGCAGCTGAGTCGGCACTTACCACGCTTTACCGAGCGGTTCCCGGCCGCTTACTCGCAAAGCTGTACCCGGCCATTCTGCGCGGCTCCCAGATAGGCCATCGGCACGCGATGATCGTGCGGGAACAGTACGAGCCAACCTTCCGGCAGGGCGCGTGCGTAGAAGCGTTTGCGCTCTTCAATGGTGCGCAGCGGGTCGAGGTCAAAGCCCATTGCCCACCCGGTGTCGAGGTGCGCGGTTGTGGGTATCAGATCGCTGATAAAGCAGGCGTGCTCGTTCTCGCTTTCGATATGGACTGCCATTAACTGCCGGGTGTGGCCGGGGAAACATTCCACGCGAATGCCAGGGCAGATGTCTGCCTGAGTGTCTTCGACCAGGCGCATCTGGCCGCTTGCGATCATGGGTTCGTAGTTGGCAGCGACGTAGCTGACGCGGTCGCGCTCCCACTGCCTGCGGCCGTGTTCCACCTCGCCGCGATGCGCGATGTACTCAGCATTGGGGAACCATGGCTGGGGCTGGCCGGCTGCGTCAAGCAACGTGTTCCAGCCGCAGTGATCCCAGTGCAGGTGGGTATTGATGACGATGTCGACCTGCTCCGGCCTGATGCCCGCGGCGGCAAGTGAAGTGGGCAGGCGCTCCTGTGTGGCGTAGATTTCCTTGAGCCTGGGCGCGATCTTGTTGCCGAAGCCGGTCTCGATCAAGACGGTCTTGTCGCCGATGCGGACGAGCATGCAGTTCAGGCCGATGGACACGCGATTAAGATCGTCTGCCGGTGTCTTCTTTGACCACATGGTCTTGGGGACCACGCCGAACATGGCGCCGCCGTCGAAGCGGCAGGTGCCGTCTGTGAGCACCGTGATCGATGCGTCACCGATTTGCGCGCGCCCGCGGATGTTGTCGTCATCGGAGGTCGCGAGGGAGAGGATCGGCATGCCGTTTTCAGGGTAGCTGGTCTTGAGATCACAACCAACCACCAGCATTGTCATCCTGAGCAAGCGAAGGATTCCTGCACGTTCGAGAGCAGCGACACTGCCCCGGGCTTTCTCTGCCGAAAGGCTCGTGCGTTCGTGCTGACGGGACTTCAAGGGATACTTCGCTTCCCTCAGGATGAGGGCGGGTGGTTCGTTGCTTGCCTTGCACCCTCAGCGGCCCGTTCTAGCGTTTCTGGCTCATCCGAGCCGACTGCCGGGTACGCGCACACAAGCATATCCTCCGCGTTGCTACGGAATGACAGATGTTTGCGTGATGACAGTTTTTGCGCTGGCTGGGGAACCGGCGAACTGTGGTCTGCGTAAGGGTCTCCAACGCCGTATTTGTTCTTGAGAAAAGTAAGTGCCTCGTGTGCGGAGGTTTTGCATGCAGCCCTGGCATGTTGTGCGTATTTCCTCATAACCGCAGCTCAGCAGAAAGAAGCCTTCCCCTATGACGAATCATCTTCGCGCCGCCGCGTGGCTGGCGGCGCTTACGATCCCGCATGCCTGTGAAACTGCCAGCGCGCAGGTCCGCGTGGCGGATGCGGATGCCTGTGTCAGTGGCTCGCCGATGACGGGCCTGGTGCGTGATGCAACGGGCGCCAGCGTGGCCGAGGCTGTGGTGACGCTTGAGAACGGCAGCGCGACGCGCACGTCTGCGGACGGCCGTTTCCGATACGCTTGCGTGCCCGCGGGGCCGCACCATCTGCGCGTGCTTGCCGAGAGCTTTGCCGCGGGCGAAGTGGATCTGCCCGCGGTGCACAGGCAGGGTGACATCGCCGTCGTACTGCGGCCTCAGGCCATCGAGCAGACCGTCGATGTGGACGCGAATGCGAGCCGTGGTGTCGACAGCACGGAGTCCGGACCTTCGCGGACGTTGCAGGGCGACGACCTCAAAGCGCTGGCCGACGACCCTGACGATCTGCTGCGGCAGTTACAGGCGATGACGGCGGGCAGTGGCGGCGATCCCGAACTTGCCATGATTACAGTGGATGGTTTTCAGTCGCCGAGCAGGCTGCCGCCGAAGTCATCCATCGCCTATATCCGCATCAATCCAGACCAGTTTGCGGCAGAGTACCAGGAGCCTCCTTACGAGGGCGCGCGCGTCGAGGTGTATACCAAGCCGGGCCAGTCGCGTGTGCATGGTGCGCTGTTCGGCACGTATGGCGGGTCGGCTCTGAATGCGCGCGATCCCTTTTCCGTGGCGAAGGGCACGCTTGGCAAACAGCGTTTCGGCTTTGACCTGAGCGGACCCGTGCGTAAGGTTGGCAGTGACTTTGCCATGAGCCTTGAGCATCGCAGTATCGATAACATCGCCGCGGTGAATGCGGTGGGTCTGGATGCGGCGGGTAACACGGTGACACTCACCGACAGTGTGGCGCAACCGCAGCGACTGTGGGTGGCGAGCGCGCGCCTGGGATGGCAGCTTGGGCCGAAAAACACGTTCATCGCAAACTACACGGCCAGTGTGAATCAACTTGGAAACCTGGCGGCCGGCGGCGCAACGCTTGGGGAGGCCGCCTACGATGCGACGCAGTATGAACATGTCGCACGTTTTACCGACATCACTACGATCTCGGCGCACTGGATGCACGAGGCGCGGGCCAGCCTGAATTGGAATGGCGGTCTGAACACGCCGAAGAGCACGGCTCCGCAGGTGCAGGTGGCGGGCGCGTTTATCGGCGGCGGCGCGGAGTTGGGTCCGCAGCAAATGCGCGAACTGCTGCTTGAGGTGTATGACGACGCCATTGTGACGATGACGAAACACACCGTGAAATTTGGCATGAACCTGCGCGTTGCACGTGAGCGACAGAGTGTTACGCAGAATTTCAACGGCACGTATATCTTCGGCGGCGGCACGGCTCCGGTACTCGATGCTTCGGGCAATCCTTTGACGGGCAGCGCGTCCACTATCACCGGCCTGGAGCAGTACCGTCGCGCGCGCCTTGGCCTGGCAGGTGGAAGACCTACCGCTTACACCGCGGTAACTGGTTCACCGCGGATTGATTTCGTGCAGTCGCGTGCGTCGTTCTTCATCCAGG
>CBAAAE010000177.1:0-6041 GCA_964658845.1 uncultured Novosphingobium sp.
ACGTCTTGGTAGACGCGTGCAGCGTGTCGCGCACGTAGACCGCGATCAACGGCCCAAAGCAGCCCAGGATGAACATGCCCGCGGCCATCGCCGTGATGACGAAGAGCAGTGCGGCGTGATGCACAATGAAGCTCGTCCCCTCCTTCATGTCGGAGACCACGCGTGAGAGCCCGCCCGCAGGCTTTCCGTCTCCGGTCTTTATTGCCGCGCTCTTGGCTGGAAGTGTGAGTGTGAGCGACGCCATCAGTAGACCTGAGATGACGAAGCTGACCGAGTCGGCAAGGAAGCTGACGTTTGCCGAAAAGTAGACGAGCAGAACGGAAGCGATGGGGCCGCCGATGATGCGCATGACGAACATCACCTGCTGTAGGAGCGCCTGTGCAGATCGCATGCCGTGCGGTGGAACGAACGATCGCACGGCCACGCCTTGCGCCGGTCCAAAGACGCTGGAGACAACACTGATGGACGCAAGCGCAAGATAGTAGCCCCAGAAGCTATGGACCACGACCAGCGAAAGCACCAGCACCGCGCGGATCATGTCGCTTGCAACCAGCGTGCGTTTCAGTGGCCAGCGATCCACGAAGACGCCGCTGACAATGCCGAGAATAGCGATGGGCAGCATGTACGCAATCTGTATGCCAGTGACCTGCTGCGGTGTCGCGTGCAGGCGGAACGTCATGACAGTGATCACCGCGAAGAGTGCGACAAAATCGCCGAAGGTGCTGACAATCTGCGCGTACCAGAGGCGCCGCATCGGTAAAATGCGCAACACTGCCGCCATGCTCATGGGTTCGGGCGGCAGCAGCGGTGATTCATCTGTATCGACGACGGCAGTTGTGGACCTGCTCATACGGCCCTTCTTTCTGCGGGAACCGGTGATGCTTTTCTGGGGGCCTGCGCCGGCAGTCCACGGCCCTGCACCGAGCCGTGCGTCGACCGGTGATAGCTCGCGTGGCGCTGCATCAACATGGCCGCGCTGCCGCTGAGGCGTGCCAGTTCCGCGTCGCCGGCGATACGCAGATTCGGCGCTGTGCCGGCGAGCATGGTGTGTTCCATTTCGCGCTGCACCAAAGGCCCAAATCGGTGCCACTCCGACGTGATGTCGCCGGTAATCAGGATGGTTTCGGGCGACAGGGTGGCAGTGATCAGGCGCAGACCACGGCCAAGCGCGCGCGCCTGCTGCGACACGGCGCGGATGGCGGTTTCATCCCCTTCCGCAGTAAGCGCCAGCAGGTCGGAGATGAGCTGCACCTCGGCTGAGCCGCCGGCGTCGTGGAAGGCGGTCAGAGCGGCTCGTGAGGACGCGACCGTCTCCCAGCAGCCGCGTTGCCCGCAGGCGCATTGCAGGCCCCGCGGGTCGACCGAGATATGGCCGAACTCGCCCGCAAGTCCGTTGAAGCCTGAGAGGAGATGTCCGCCGGCCAGGATCGCCGTCCCCACACCCTCGGCGATTGCGACCAGGACGACGTCGCGTGCACCTTCCAGGCGGCCGTACCAGAGCTCTGAAGCCAGGCAGACGTTTGCGTCATTGTCAATCTCGACCTGCAATCCTGAGTCTGCTTCCAGCGTTGCCTTCAGGTCGAAGTCGAGCCATTTGACATTCGGCGCCATCAGTACGCGCCGGGTTATAGGATGTACGCGACCGGGGACGCTGACACCGATGCCCTCAAAGGAGCGGTCGGCGAAGTCAGTTCTCAGACGTCGCATGCGCTTGATCAGGCGGCCGATGGTCTTGCGTGGATCGGTGTCGCTGGTTATGGTTTCACGCGACAGGAAGCGTCCGCTCAGGTCAACAACCGCGAGAATCGCGCGGTCAGGGCGCAGATCCAGGGCAAAGGTGACCTTCTCGCTGTTGACAGAAATCATGGTCGAGGGCCGACCACGTGGACCCTTCACGACAGCGCCCTCGCACACCCACTGCTCGGCAATCAACTGTTCGACGATGGCCGAAATGGTGCTTGGACGCAGGCCTGAGAGACGTGCCAGGGTGGCGCGGGCGACCGGCTGCTCAAACCGGATCAGTTCCAGAACAATGTCGCGATTGATGTCCCGCGCGATCTCGCTGGAGGCAAGCTGCGCCGAGGAGAGGTCGATGCGCCGAATGCCTCGCACGTGCTCCTGTGTTACCTGCCCGTTTGAGGTGCGTCCTGCCATTGCGTTCATGCTACGACAAACGACGCGCTTTCATTCGGGCGACAGAAAGGCCCGGTTGATTCGCCCGGGTCGGTGAAGTCGCTGAACCGGCTTAGAAGTTGACGCGCAATACAAACTCCATGGTGCGCGGATCGGTTGCGGTGGTTACCTGTCCAAAGGCGTTCTGGAAGGCGCCGGTAGTCGAGTTGAAGTTCGTCTGATAGCTACCATCGGCCTGTGCAGCGCCGAGCGTGCCTCCGATCGTGAAGGGTGAAAGGTGGTTTGGAGCGTTGAACATCTCGGCGCGGAACTCGACATTGATCCGTTCACGGATCGGGATGTTCTTCTGCAGCGCCACGTCCCAGTTGTTGAAGAGTGGTCCAGAAATAGCGTCGTAACCCAGGTTGCCGTAGGTACCCGCAGTGGGTACACGGAAGGCTGCCGGGCTCAGGTACTGCTTGCCGCTACGAACATATGCGTTGCCGACGACGTTAGGGCGCTGGGCGACGTTGGCCGTTGTGACCAGGTTGCCGGCGATAGACTGTCCAGATGGCTGAATGACGTTGATCGGTAGGCCATTGGCAATGCGGGTAATACCAGAGACCTGCCATCCACCCAGGGTCTCCTTGTACCAGACATGCTCATGCTGCCAGAAGGGAAGTGGAAAGACATAGCTGGCGACAAAGATCTTCGGCTGGTTGTAGTTTGCCGGACCGTAGTCTGCCTGAAGGTTGTTGCTGTCCTGAGGCTGGTAATCGAAGGTTGAGCCATCGGTCAGAGCCTTGGACCAGGTGTACGACAGCGTAACCAGGCCGCCTTTGCTGAAGCGGGTCTGCATGCGTGCCTGCAGCGAGTTGTAGTTCAAACGCGAGCCGTTGGTGTACTGGTAGATTTCGCCGTAGCCCTTGTAGGGGCGAAGCGCGTTTCTGTTGACACCAACGTTGGCCTGCTCGATGCCCGGCGCGCCCTGGTTCAGGTTCTTGCGGTAGGTCAGGTTTGAGGAACGCGAACCCACATAGTTCACTTCCATGGACGTGTTGCTGAATACCTTGTGCTGGATACCGACGCTGTAATTTTGAATGCGCGGCGGTGCCAGGTTCGGATCACCGGAGTTGCCGATGTTGGTCGGTGCCGTGGAAGTGGCCCCGCCCAATGAATCGGCGTTGCCGGCGCTGGCGAGCGAGGCTACTGCGGTGAAGGGCAGCTGCGAGACCGCACCATAGATGTAGTTACCTTCGACGCGTTCGTACGACATACCGTAGCCGCCGTGCACCACGGTCTCCTGCTTGCCATCGACGTCATACGCGAAGCCGATGCGTGGAGCAAACGTATTGAAGTGGGTTGCTACGATGCCACCAGGCAGACCATGGAAGAGCGCCTGCACAGCCGGATTGTTGTAAACCGACGGTGCGACGACCTGCTTGGCCTTGTCTGAGAAGCCGGTACCCGGCAGCACCAGGCCGTTGTACGGCGCAGGTGCAGACGTGATCAGGCCGCTTGTAGCACTGACAGTGGCAGCCTTCGTCGCGTCGTAGTACTTCGGGTCGAAGAAGGCGGTGTTGTTTGGCCAGCTTGAGATCGGCGGCATGAACTGCCAGCGAAGTCCCGCATTCACGGTCAAGCGGCGAGATACAGTCCAGTCGTCCTGTACATATGTTTCGAACTGCACAAAGCGGGCCTGCACCTGAGGAATGTTGCTGCCTTCCGTGTAGCTGGCAAAGTTACCCGCCACCAGAGCAGGCAGGCTGCCGAAGGTGAATGCACCGTTCAACTGCGGTGGTGCAGTCTGATTTTTACGGGCGCGCCAGAAGTACGCTCCGGTCTTCACCGAATGGTTTCCAATAACGCGTGAGAAATCATCCTTCAACGCGTAGATGCGCTGGCTGTTATCAAATTGCCTTGGAGTCACGCCCGGGATGCCGTAACCCGTTACGGTGATCTGCGGAATGTAAGTCGATGCGTTGTACAGAGTGGCGTAAGTCAGGCCGTAATCCGTCCGGAGAATGGGCTTGTTGCCAAACTGTGAGTTTGTCCGGATATTTCCACCCTCGTTGATGATATTTCCAGAATAGGAGAAAATTGCCGTGTTGACGGTCTTGGCATTAAGCGTGTGAACCCATTGCACTGAAGACGTCAGGCCGGGGATTGTGCGGTCGTAGATAACGTAGTTGGTGGGATTGCCAATGTTTGCAACGGTGTCATGAACGAAGTGTCCGCTGATCTGGTTCTTCTCGTCTAGGTTGTAGTCAACCTTGACCAGGTACTCTGACTGATTGTTGTTGCCGAGGCTGAGATACCGGAAGTTACCGCTCGGGTCCTGCAGGACGGTCGCGGCAAGCGCGCGGCCGGTAGCAGTAGATGGTCCGGTAGTGATCGCAGACGCGATATCTGCTGGTTTCGGAACGGTTACGTTCGTCACGGTCGAAGTGCGCAGCCGCTTGTACTCCTGGGCGGCAAAAAAGAACAACTTGTTCTTGTTCTTATTGAAGAGGCCCGGAATGTAAATTGGGCCGCCGATGGTGTAACCGAAGTCGTTGTACCGAAGCGGCGCTTTAATCGGGGCCTGGCTCAAAGAGGAAAGCGCGCGGAACGGATAGGCCTGAACGGCATCATTCCGGATGTATTCGTACGCGTTGCCGTGGAAGTCGCGTCCACCGCTCTTGATGGCGACTGAAATGGTTGCGCCGGAGGTGCCGCCGTAACTCGCGTCATAGCTCGAGGCGACGTTGCGGAACTGCTGCAGCGAGTCAGGGGAAATATTGACAAAGTTATTGCCGCCGCCGCCGTTGTCCTTGTTATCCACACCGTCGATAAAGTAGTTTGCAGAATCCGTACGGATACCATTCACGGACTGCGAACTTCCACTTACCCCATACGTGCCCATCAACAAGAAACCGCTGGCGATGGTCTGTGAAACACCGGGCTGCAGCGTCAGCAGCTGAACGTAGTTACGTCCATTCAACTGGATCTGCGTTGCCTCCGTGCTGGTGATAACGCCGCCGATCTCAGCCGTGGTGGTCTGAATCATGACCGTCTCTGCCTTGACTTCGACCGTCTCTCCCACCTGACCAATCGTCAGTGTGACGTCCACAGACGGCTTTCCGCCGATGTCAACATTCACGCCAGTAATGACGGACTTCTTGAAGCCCGCCAGCGTCGTCGAGATGGTGTAGGTTCCGACCGGCAGGTTCAATGCATCGTAGTTGCCGTCGCCGTTTGTGTGAACCACCCGGCTCAGCTTGGTGGCGTCATTGGTGACCGTCACTTCCGCATTGGGAACCGCGGCGCCGGTTGGATCAGTGACAAGCCCCGTAATCTGCTGGCCTTCCACCGACTGGCTGTAAGCCATTGGTGTTGCGCTGCAGGCGAGAAGGACACCGCTAAGAATTGCACGCTTCATACAGCCCCCGAAAGTTACTTCTGATACGCGTTCATAAAGCGTGCCCTATGTGGTTTGAACGGCACCCGTAAGGTGCAACAGGCCTGGTTTACAGTCGACAAGTCCACGTTCAGACGCATCAGGAAGCCGCTTTTGTACGCGCCGCAAACTATAGGAAGCTGTAATGCCACTGTCAAGCAGATTTCGAGCACTACGTGTAAACGTTGCGGACACGAACAAATTCCCTCAGCCACCAAGCATCAAGAGGGGAGAACGTGGCTGGGGCGCGCAAAAAGCCCTCCTGCCACCGCTCAGGTCGACAGGAGGGCAGTCCGACGTGTTACTGGAGCGGCGTCCAGGCGGATTGATTCGCGGACGAGAGCAGGACCGCATCGATGAAACGCAGGCCCGCAACTCCGTCCCCCACGCCCGGCAGCGTAAGCGCGAGAGGATCGGCAGCACGATCTTCCAGCCTTGCGGTAATCTGCTCCGCCATGTCGCGGTAGAGCTGCGCAAAAGCCTCCAGGTA
>CBAAAE010000178.1:0-6018 GCA_964658845.1 uncultured Novosphingobium sp.
TCGCAGGTCTACCTTATTTCCATCGCAGCTTACCGCTACTTCTTCGCTCGACCCAGCGCGTACTCAATCAGCGCCTTCTCTTCCAGTTCGTGCGCCTTGGCCGAACCGGTAGCGGGGCTCGCCGCTGCCGAGCGCTTGATGCTCAGCACGCGTCGTCCGCCCGCGTTGCGCTTCAGCAGCGGCATTGCGAAGACCAATGCGCCCATGTTGGCCGGCTCTTCCTGCACCCACACGATCTCTTCCGCATACGGGTACTGGGCCAGCGCCGCTTCCAGCGCCTCGCCAGGCCACGGGTAGAGCTGCTCCAGGAAGACGATCGCCGTGGAGTAGTCGCCGCGCTTTGCCCGCTCGACCCGCAGGTTGTGGCCGATCTTGCCGCTGCAAATCAGGACGCGCGTCGGATCGACGGCTTCCTTGTCCGGGAGCACGGTCTGGAAGTGTGGCGCACTGAAATCCACCAGCGGCGAGCTCGCATCCGGGTGCCGCAACATGCTCTTAGGCGTAAAGACGATCAGCGGCTTGCGAAATTGCGACAGTGCCTGGCGCCGCAGCAGGTGGAAGTATTGCGCGGCGTTCGAGGGCTGGGTCACGATCATGTTGTCCGTCGCGCACAGCTGCAGGTAGCGCTCGATGCGCGCCGAAGAATGCTCCGGACCCTGCCCCTCGTAACCGTGCGGCAGCAGCAGAACCACACCCGAATACAGCCCCCACTTCGCCTCGCCGGCCGCGATGAACTGGTCGATGATGATCTGGGCGCCGTTCCCGAAATCTCCGAACTGCGCCTCCCAGAGCGTAAGCGTTTCCGGGTAATCGCGCGAGTAGCCATACTCGAAACCCAACACCGCGGCTTCGCTCAGCATGCTGTTATAGGCCTCGAAACGGCCCTGCTCCGGTGCCAGGTCCTGCAGCGGCGACCAGCGCTTCTCCGTCTCGGTGTCCGTAAAAAAAGCATGGCGCTGATTGAAGGTGCCGCGCTGCGAATCCTGCCCGGACAGCCGAACCGGCGTGCCCTTCTCGAGCAGTGAAGCGTAAGCGAGCAACTCTGCGGTGCCATAGTCGAACGGCTTGGCACCCGTGCCCATCTCATCCCGCTGCTTGAGCAGCGCCTTGATCTTCGGATGCAGGTTGAAGTCTGCCGGAACCGATGTCAGCTTTGTCGCGAGGCGGCTGATCTCAGCGACGGGCATACCCGTGATCTCAGGGTCTTCCGTGGGGAGGCAGCCGCCCTTGTAGTCGTTCCAGTAAACCGGCAGTTCACTCAGCACGGGCGGGTGTTCCGCCTCCTTGCCAAGCGCCTGGTCGGCAAGAAAGCCATCGGAGATCTGCTTGATTTCCGCACTCGCATCGACACCGAGACGCTCTGCATAGCTCTTGTAGAGCGGAGCCGTCTGCTTGATCATCGCGTACCGGCGCGGCTGCGTCACGGTGGGGTCGTCCACCTCCGAGTGGCCGTGGCGGCGGTAGCCGATCAGATCGACAACCACATCCGACGCGAACGTGGCACGGTATTCCGCGGCGATCGCAGCGACACGAACTACGGCGTCCGGGTCCTCGGCATTGACGTGGAAGATGGGGATCGGGAGACGCTTGGCCAGGTCCGTGGCAAAACGTGAGGAGTTTGACTCAAGCGGCTCGGCCGTAAATCCCAGCAGGTTGTTCACGACGATCTGGATGGTGCCGCCGACCGTGTAGCCGTTGATGGTGGCAAGCACGAGCGTTTCAGCCCAGATGCCCTGGCCGGCAAACGCGGCATCGCCGTGGATGATGATGGGCAGCACCTTCTTTGGGCCGTCGTCGCCCATGCGCACCTGGCGTGCGCGCGCGCGACCCATCACAACCGGGTCTGCGGCTTCCAGATGAGATGGATTCGAGGCCAGATGCAGGGCGATCTTCCGGCCATCAGAAGCGGTGTACGAGCCGGTAGCACCCTGGTGGTACTTCACGTCGCCGCCGCCGAGATGGCTCCGCGGATCGACGTCTTCAAACTTTGTAAAGATATCCGCGGCGGATCGACCCACCGTGTTCACCATCACGTTCAAACGTCCGCGATGGCTCATGGCAAAGTTGCAGCGCTCGACGCCCGCTGCCGCACTTACCTCAAATACGCGATCGAGAAACGGGATCAGCGCGGTAAGACCTTCAAGCGAGAAGCGCTTCGTGCCGAGGTATCGCTGCTGGATGGTCGCCTCGAACAGGTCCGCCTTGATCAGCGAGGTCAGTGTGTGCGCCTGTTGCTGCGGGCCTTCGATGGGCAACTGCTCCATCTTCCCCTGCAGCCACTCACGCTTCTCGGGCGACGCAATGTGCGAGAACTCCAGGGCGACGTTGCCGCAGTAGTAACGCCGCGCCTCATCCGCAATGCTGTCCGAACCCTCCGGCAACTCGATGGGAAATGGCTCCGCCGGCAGGTACTGCTTCAGCGGATCGAGTGTCGCTTGCAGGTATCCCCAGCGGCGAAAGATCTCGAATACTTCCGTCCGCAAATGTGGGTTTGTGTCGCCGCCTGTCTCCCCAGTGACCACTGCTACTCCCGGTTCCGCCGCCTTGCCCCGTACCTTCGTTTTGTCCGCCATACTTCCTCTGTAGCTATTGAGGATAGTCCTTTCGAGTGGTGCTTGGGGAAGAGTGTTTGTGCGGTGAGCGACTGGCGCGTTCGGTATTCGAGCAGTTTTGCGATCGGATCCGCCTACGATCGGCGACGGCGCTTATCAGCGCACAACACCTTCCTGGCGCTCAGCGTCCTAGTAATTGAAGCGAACAAATGGCGAACAGGAGAACACCATGGCAGAACGTACCGTTGAAATGGAACAGCCCGTCCTAACCGATGAGACAGCCGAGGCGCTACGAACTGCAACGGAACGCGCGGAACGTGCCGAAGCCGAACTCGCCAGGCTGAAGGCGCACGCAACCCGACCAGCCTCTACCGACCCGGTTTCGACTGACGCCCTGAAGCAGCCCCCCTCCCCCAACACCGCGGCAACCGCTCCCCAGGGTACGGCAGGCGCGCCCACCGAGCGCGGATCGGCAGAGATCGACGGGAAGCCGGGCGGCGTGGAAGAACTGCGCAAGGATCCGATGATGGCCGGCCTGCTGGACTCGCTGGATGCCGGCACGGATGTGGGTCACTACGGCCGGTTGGTGTTCGCGATGGTCGCCAGGCACTTTATGCCCCACGAGGAAGTCCTGGCATGGTTGACGAAGGATGAGGATTTCAGCCAGGAGCAGGCGGCCGCCATGCTGCACCAGGTGGAAGGCCGCGACTACAGCCCGCCACGCCGCGAACGCCTGCTGGAATGGCAGAGCGAGCAGGACTTTCAGTTCATCGATGCCACCGATCCTGACAGCGGCAATCTTTACCGCAACCTGAAGTTCCCGCAGGAGATCTACCAGCATATCGGGCACTACCAGGAGGCTAAGTCGTAAGTGACTTCGTCACTCTGCGCTTCGTTGTCACTGGCGATCGATTGCGACCGGGATGCGTGTCATCTCGCAGCGCAGCGGAGGGATCTGCATGTGTGCTGTACCGGACATCGGTCAGCCTCATGCATGATTGCTTCCACTTCGTTGCGGGATCACAAGGTCAAGCATGAAACCCGTAAGTCTTATACCCGTGATTAGTTCCCGCCACGCACGGTACAAACCAGACTCCCAGCGTACCTACCAGAACACCAAACACAAAGCTGAAATCGTTTGAAGCAGTCGCCGCCGCGGCACTTAGGCATGAAGGCATCCCGTAATAACTTTGGAAGCAGCAGCGGAAAGAGAGAGAAAGCGGCGACGTGTCAGTGACATAAGAACGCATGCACTCCCGCGTTCGAACGCAATGTGCAACGGTGCGATGTTGCAGCTTGTACGCGACCGGCTCGAGAGCTTAAGATTCGTCCTATCTTCGCTGCGGTGCTGAAGTGAAGCTGCGTAGGAGGTTCCATGCGGAAACGAGCGTCTTGCCTGCTGATCGGAGTGCTACTGGCGCTGCCTTCTGGTTTCGCCAAAGACAAAAAGCCTCTTCTACCGAACTACATCCTGCAGGCAAAAACAGTCGCCGTTCTGATCGATCCGAACGCCGGCGTTTCGATGACTGATCCGCAGGCAAACCGGGTCGCACAAAAGGACGTGGAAACCGCTCTGCTGAAGTGGGGACGTCTTGAGCCGGTACTCGACTCCGCGACCGCGGATCTACTTATCGTGGTGCGAAAAGGCAATGGTAGAACGGTGAACGCTACCATCCCCGACCCGCAGCAGAATCGCAGGCCCGGAGTGATCAACGGCACCGATACGGGCGTCCTGATCGGCGGGCAGCGCGGCAACCAGCCCAACGCGCCGAACCAACCCGACAGCACGTTGCCCGGAAGGCCAGGTCCGCAGACCGAGGTGGGTGAGGCGGACGACTCATTCCTCGTCTACGAAGGCCAACAGGCGGGGCTGCCCAGGGATGCCCTGGACGCGAGTCCCGGTTGGCGGTACGTCACCAAAGATGCGCTGCGCTCGCACAACGTGCCGGCAGTGGACGCGTTTCGCAAAGCAATCGATGATGCCCAGAAGGCTCCTGCTGCAAAACCGTAGCATCGGATGACAATCTTCGCGGCCAGTCCGCTTCTGATTTCACGCGGCTTCGTTGGCGTTTGTTAATGTCTCCAGTGCCCATCAAAGGGAATGATCCCAGTTAGAGGGCGGTCGGCGCAAAAGAAAGGCCAGACACGTTGCCCGACCCTTTTCGCTTGCTTAGGTGACGGTTCGTTCTAGAGATCCTTTGACGCGGCAAGCTTTTCTTCTGCCACACGAATTTCGGCACGAGCATACTCGTACTTCTCCGCATCGTCGCCAGCCTCGTTCCAGTCCTTCTGTGCAGCGTCCAGCTGTTGCTGCGCCTCGGCACCATCGATCTCGTTCGGCTTCAGCGCGGTTTCAGCTAATACGGTGACGCGCTCCGGCAGAACCTCTACGAAGCCCCAGGCTACGAAAAACTTCGCATCGCCCGAAGTACCGCCATGCAGTCTTACCTCGCCCGCACCAAGTTCCGCCAGCAACGGCGCCGCGCCGTAGAGCGCTTCAAGGTAGCCCGATAGCGCCGGGAGTTCAATGGCATCGGCGGTGGTATCGACCAGCACGCGGTCAGGCGTGACGATGCGGATTGCGAGTTGGCCGGTGGTGTTTTCTGTCTCTGCCATGGGTTCTCTATCTGTTGTCATACCGCAGCGCAGCGGAGCATCGCTGCGGGATGACAAGCCTCTGATTACGCCGAAGCCTTCATTTTCTCGGCAGCTTCCAGCACTTCCTCGATGCCGCCCTTCATGTAGAAGGCCTGCTCCGGCACGTCATCGTGCTTGCCTTCGATGATCTCCTTGAACGAGCGCACGGTGTCCTCAACCTTGACGTACTTGCCAGGGTTGCCGGTGAAGACCTCCGCGACGTGGAACGGCTGCGAAAGGAACCGCTGCACCTTGCGCGCACGGAAGACGGTCAGTTTGTCATCCTCGCTCAACTCGTCGATGCCAAGAATGGCTATGATGTCCTGCAGATCCTTGTAGCGCTGCAGGATTCCCTTGACCGATTGCGCCACGTTGTAGTGCTCCTCGCCGACGATGCGCGGAGATAGGATTCGCGATGTGGACGACAGCGGATCAACCGCGGGATAAATGCCGATTTCGGTCAGCGCACGGTTCAGCACCGTGGTCGCGTCAAGGTGGGCAAAGGTCGTGGCCGGAGCAGGATCGGTCAGGTCATCGGCGGGCACATAAATTGCCTGCACCGAAGTGACGGAACCCTTCTTGGTCGACGTAATACGCTCCTGCAACTGACCCATCTCCGACGCCAGGTTGGGCTGGTAGCCGACCGCGCTGGGCATACGGCCGAGCAGCGTGGAAACCTCAGAACCGGCCTGCGTAAACCGGAAGATGTTATCGATGAACAGCAGCGTGTCCGCGCCTTCCACGTCGCGGAAGTACTCCGCGATGGTCAGGCCAGTCAGCGCCACGCGCAGGCGCGCTCCTGGCGGCTCGGTCATCTGGCCGTAGATCA
>CBAAAE010000179.1:0-6014 GCA_964658845.1 uncultured Novosphingobium sp.
GCGAACTCGTTCTGCGCGCGCGGGGCCTGGCGGCGAAGGACAGCGGTCAGCACGTGATCCTTGGCAACGTCGCGCTCTACGGCGCAACCGGCGGCAAGCTGTTCGCCGCAGGCCGCGCAGGCGAGCGCTTTGCCGTGCGCAACTCCGGCGCGGTCGCCGTTGTGGAAGGCATCGGCGATCACGGCTGCGAGTACATGACCGGCGGCATGGCGGTCGTGCTTGGGCCCATCGGCCTCAACTTTGGAGCGGGCATGACGGGCGGTTCCGCGTGGATTCTGGACGAGGATGGCACCGTGCTCTCCGGCACGCATTACCACGCAGAATTCCTGCAGGCAACCAGCTTTGCCGAAGCCAGCGAAGACGCAAAGGCCGCGCTGCACGCGCTGATGGAAGAACACGCGGCGCGGAGCGAAAGTTCGCTTGCGCGACGGCTGCTTGCGGACTGGGCTGCGTCATCCTCGCGGTTCCTTTGCATGACGCCGCTACCGCAGGCCTGAAACGCGCATTTTGCATGTAGCATTCCTCTGGGACAGCGTGGCTCGTCCCAGGAGAATGAATGCAACTGCGAACGTTGAATGATGTTTTCGTGCATGCCACGTCGCGTGGAGCGGAACGCGCAACCCTTACCCAGGCTGGCGATGCGTGGCTGCCCATCTCGTGCAACGCGCTGTACTGGCGCACGCAGCGGCTGGCCGCGTGGCTGCAGAGCCATGGCGTAGCGAAGGGTGACCGCGTAGCCCTGATCGCGGAAAACCGCTGGGAGTGGGCTGTCACCGACTTCGCCTGCCTGGCCATCGGCGCGGTGGATGTGCCGATCTTTCCGACGCTGACCGTGGATCAGACAGCGGCGCAACTGCGGGACAGCGGTGCTCGTATCGCCATCGTTTCCACGAACGACCTGGTGCCGAAGGTGCTCGGAGTAGGCAGCATCGAAACCGTGATCGTCATGGATCACGAGGGCGAAGGCATCGCGTTCGCCAGCCTGACGCAGGGCGAAGAAAGCAGCGATCGTGATGCCAGCTTCGACGCGACGCTCCGCTCCGTCCAGCCGGAAGATACCGCCACCATCATCTACACCTCGGGCACCACCGGCGACGCCAAGGGCGTGGTCCTGACGCATGGCAACATCGCTTCGAACCTGACGATGACGACGACCATCTTCAAGTTCGGACCGGATGACCTGATGGTCTCGTTCCTGCCGCTTTCGCACGTTACGGCGCGGCACATCGACTACCTGTTCTACGCACAGAATGTGACGCTGGCGTATGTCAGCCGGCCGGAGCGTGTGCTGCCTGCGATGGCGGCGGTGAAGCCGACCATCTTCGTCGCGGTGCCGCGTGTGTATGAGCGTGTACGCCAATCAGCCGAGGGCAGGGCCATGAAGGCCGGCGGTCTGAAGGCAAAGATTTTCGCTTGGGCCATCCGCATCGGCGGCAAACACCGGGCTGAAATCGCCAACGGCAAGACGCCGTCCTCGCTCGCCTGGAAGATCGCGAACAAGCTGGTGTACAGCAAGCTCGCCCAAGCGTTCGGCGGCCGCGTGAAGGTCTTTGTCGCGGGTGGCGCGCCGCTGGGCATCGACTTGGCAAACTGGTTTGCAGACGCAGGGATAGGCATCCTTGAGGGCTATGGCCTGACCGAAACCTCGCCGGTCATTGCCGTGAACCAGCCGGGTAAAAACAAGCTCGGCACCATCGGTTTGAGACTCGAAAATACCGAGTGCCGGTTCGCGGAAGACGGCGAGCTGGAAGTCCGCGGCCCTGGCGTCTTTGCAGGTTATTGGCAGAAGCCGGAGCAGACGGCCGCAGTGATGGACGGCGACTGGTTCAAGACGGGCGATATCGGCAGCATCGATGGCGACGGCTACCTCAGCATCACGGACCGCAAGCGCGAACTGATCAAGACGGTTGGCGGCAAGTTCATCGCGCCACAGCCCATCGAAAACAAGCTGAAGGTGTCGCCGCTGATCGGCCACGTGGCCCTGCAGGGTGACCGGCGCAAGTACGTAACGGCCATCCTCTCGCCGAATCAGGCCTCGCTGGAGGACTGGGCGAGGGGGCAGGGTATCGCCGTCGCGGATCGTGCGGCTTTGATCCGTGAACAACGTGTGATCGACCGCTACCAGCAGGAGCTGGACCGCGTAAATGCCGAAGCTTCGCCGTGGGAGAAGGTCAAGCGCTTCCGCCTGGTCGTCGACGAATGGACGATTGAAAACGGCACGCTAACGCCCAGCATGAAGCTGAAGCGCCGGGTGGTCGCCGAGAGGTATGCCCGCGAGATCGACGGCCTCTACAGCGGCGCGGAGGCTGAGTGAGGCGGTACGCCTTTGCGCTCCTGGCCGCCCTTCTAAGCGCACAGGCTCAGACCAGCGCGCCCGCTTCGGTTGTGGCGATGGTGCCGCCTGCGTGTCCGGGCATTCGCAAGCCTGTGCCACATCCCTCCGCGGCAGACGTGCTCCGTACGCAGGAGCAGGGCAGTGCCGATGCGTCCGTCCTGCTGAGCCCGGAACCGGTTGGCAACATGGGCCTGCTGCGGTACGCCGTGCGCGATTATACCGACTGCACGGGGGCCAGCGGCTGTTACTGGGCCGATCTTGAGGCACAGACACGGCGCGCCGAAGCTGTTCTGGAGCAGGATGTGCGCGAGTCGCCGCGTGGTGCGAAGCTGGCTCTCGTGCTCGACATCGACGAGACGGCGCTGTCCAGCTACTGCGAAGAGGTGCGTGAGGACTTCGGCTACATTCCCGATCGCTTCGAAGCCTGGATCACGTCGACGGAAGCATCCATACCCGTTCCAGGTACCGTGCGTCTGGCGCACCGGGCGCAGGCGCTTGGCGTCGCGGTGTTCTTCATCACGGGCCGGCCCGATTCGCAGCGTGCCGCCACTGAAACCAACCTTGCGGCCGCCGGCTACAGCGGCTGGAAACATCTCTCGCTGAAGCAGCCGGCCGACGCAGGCCGCACCACCGGCGACTACAAATCCGCCGAGCGACAAAAGATCGTCGACGGGGGTTACATGTTGGTTCTGAACATGGGCGATCAATGGAGCGACCTGCAGGGCGCTCCCATGGCACAGCACAGCGTGAAGCTGCCGAATCCCTTCTACTACCTGCCATAACGACGCGGGAACACAGAGGGTCCTTGTCTCGGCGCCCAAAACAGGGTACAAGTATGGGGCTGAGTGTGAAGCTTGCCTTCCGCCGGCGAACCCTCTGGCATCAGGACAGCATGCATGGGCACTGCCGCACAGATGACGTTGCGAGAGGTGATGGACATCCGCCAGGCGGCGGACTACCTCGGCATCAGCAGCGACACGCTTTACCGCTACGCCTCGGAAGGGTTTGTGCCGGCGTTCAAGCTGGGCAATCGCTGGCGCTTCAAGAAGAGCCTCCTGGACTCATGGATGGACCGCCAGTCAGGCGTTTCACCAGCCGTTCATGAGGTGAAGGCGCGGGGCAAGAAGCCTGCCACTGCTGCTCGCTAGCGCAATGACGCAGGCTGCAGCGTCAACAGGGTCAGTTCCGGTGGGCAATTGAAGCGAAAGGGCAGGTGCATGGTGCCAAGTCCGCGGTTCACGTAAAGCTGCGTCCTCGGACCCACGCTGAACAGGCCGTTGACGTATTTCACGCCCATCGCCGGCAGGAAGAACGCGGGCAACAGCGGCAGCCGGATCTGTCCACCGTGGGTGTGGCCGGCCAGCATCAGGTCCACCGGATGGTACTGCGCCACGGTATCGGCGAAGTCGGGTTCGTGGCCCAGCAGGATCAGCGGCTCGTTAGGGCGGCGCTTCGGGATGGCCGCGGGCAGGTTCGGCACATCGTAGTAGGCGTCCGCAATGCCGGACACCCACATGCGGTCGCCCTTCCGGTCGATGGCGGTGTACTGGTTGTCCAGCGCGGTCAAACCCTGGTTGCGCAGCGCCCGCAGCACGCCGGCCGGGTCGACTGAATCGTGGTTGCCAAGCGAACAGAAGCGTAGCGGGCAGCGAAGCCCGGACAGGATGGCAGCGCACTCGTTCGCGTCGCCTTGAGCGGTTGCCACGGAAAGTCCCGGCACCCGGTGTGCTGTGATGAAGTCGCCGGTCAGCGCCACCATGTCCGGGTTCAATCCGTTGATCTGGCTCACCGCGTGCTCCACGAAGTAAGGCTCGTCGAAATCGCGATAGTGAATGTCGCTGATCTGGGCGATGGTGAAGCCGTGAAAGGCCGTGGGCAGGTTGGCGATCTGCACCGTTTTTCGAACAATGGTCAGGGCATGCCGCTCCAGCTCGCCGGAGTAGAGGCTGAACGCCGCCGCGGTCACCGCACCGCCCACCAGGAATCGGCGACGCGTGAGCTGGCGACGGGCACGTGCGAGCGAATGCATACACCATGATACCGGGGCACCGGGCGTGGCCACCCGCGCACCGGTTGTGGGGGACCGGCGCATCGCTGTGCCGTATGATCGCGGGATGAATGAGAGGCTCCGTCTACGCAGGCTGGCTGAGGCCATGCGCGCGCAATCCACGGCCGCCACCCTGATCACAAACCTGCCGGATGTGCGTTACCTGACGGGCTTTACCGGGTCGAACGCAGCGCTTGCTGTACTCGCGACGCCGCGGGTCTCGGCGCGGCTGTTCACCGATGGCCGCTACACCCAGCAGGCCCGGCAGCAGGTGCAGGGAGCTACCGTGCGCATCGCTCCGAAGTCTGCCCTGAACGAGGCATGCGCTTACCTTGCGGCCAGTGGAGCCGCGGTGTGCGGCTTCGACGGGGGTCACACCACGGTTGGGGCGCTCGCCCTCATGCGCAAGGCCGCCCGTGCCGCCGGTGGTCGGACGGCCTTCTTCAAGCCGCTCAACGGACTCGTGGCCACGTTGCGCAGTGTAAAGGACAAGGACGAGCAGGATGGCATGCGCCGCGCTGCCGCACTCACGTGCGAGCTCTATGAAGGGATGCTTTCGTGGATAGAAGCGGGCATGTGCGAACGCGATGTGGCCGCGGAACTGGAGCATCGTGCGCGACTTGCCGGTGTCGACGCCATGAGCTTCGAGACGATCGTCGCCGCGGGCGAGCGCGGCAGCCTGCCCCACGCACGCGCCACGGACGCGCCCCTGCGGCCTGGTGACCTGATGACGCTGGACTTTGGCGTGGTGCTCGAGGGGTACTGCTCTGACATGACGCGTACGGTCGCGTTCGGGTTCGGTGATGGACCCGTTCCCGCCAGGCTCCGGACCCGCTGGGCCGATCAGCGCAACGTCTTCGAGGCTGTGCTCGTGGCACAGAAAGCCGCGGTCGAGAAGGTCCGCGCCGGTGACCTGCGGCGAAGTGGATGAGGCAGCGCGGTCTCTCCTGCGCGCGGCGGGGTGGACAAAGGAGTTCAGCCACTCCACCGGGCACGGCCTCGGCCTCGAGATCCATGAGGGGCCAAGAGTCGCCAAAGATCAGCCCGCAAAGCTCGAGGCGGGAATGGTGATTACAATCGAACCCGGGGTTTACCTGCCCGGCCGCTTCGGCGTTCGTATCGAAGATACCGTCCTGGTGACAGCGGCGGGTGCCGAAATTCTGACCCCCGTACACAAGGGCTGGCTGGAATTGTGAGCCGTTTCCCAGAAGGAAGATGATGGAACAGAAAGATCTGCAGGAACTTCGGGAGCTGGTTGAGTTTCTGAAGGAGAACGACATCGCCGAGTTCGACCTTCACCGCGGCGAACAGCACGTCCGCATTAAGTTTGCGGCGGCCGCCGCACCGGCTGGGTTTGACCCCGCGCACCTGCACGGGCTTGCCGCGTCGCACGCCCAGGCCGCCCAGGTAACTGCCGCGCCGTACCCCGCGCAGGTAGCGCACGCTACCGCCGCGCCTGCCCCCGCAGAGGCTCCGGCAGAGGTGCTGCATGAGGTCAAGTCGCCCATCGTCGGTTCGTTCTATGAGAGCGGAGCCCCTGGTGCGGCGGCCTTCATCAAGGTGGGCGACATCGTCGAAGTGGGCCAGGTGCTTTGCATTGTCGAAGCGATGAAGCTGATGAACGAGATCGAA
>CBAAAE010000180.1:0-5950 GCA_964658845.1 uncultured Novosphingobium sp.
TTGCCGGCAGTGTCCACGAGGCGGACCGCAGGGTTCCAGGCCCACCCACCGACAATGACGACGTTGAGCGTTTGACCCCCTTCGACCGTCCGCATGGTCCAGGTGGTGCAGCCCCGGGTGTGGCCCGCGGTCTTGTGCGCGACGATGCTGGTACCGCCCAGCGATACGGTGCTGTTGTCGTGCAGGATGCGATCCACACGCGCCGCTGGAAAGCGGTCAAGAGTCTTGTCGTATTCGGTGCCGCCGCCGCTGCGTACCACCTCCACATCGCCGTCCATGACCAGGTGCTTGGCCCCGGTTTCGCGAAGTATCTCTGCTGCGCCCGCGGCGTGATCGTAGTGCGCCTGGCTGCTGAGCAGCAGCTTTGTGTCGGCCCACTTGAATCCAAGCTGTTCGACGCTGGCACGGATCAGCGGTGGCGACGACTCCAGGTTCGCGTTGATCAGGATGTTGCCCTGTGGCGTCACCACTAGGTAGGCCGCCAGGTCACGCGACCCAACGTAGTAGAGGTTTCCGGCGATATGAAAAGGCGCCAACGGCGTCGTCCAGTCAGCAGGGATGGCTGCTGCTGCGTTTAGAGCGAAGGACAGGAAAAGTGCGAAGAGCAGGCGGACCTTCATGCCCTCAAGACTACTTTGTGCGCGCCCGCGAACTTACGATGACTTGTCCAGCTTTGCGGGCAGGGGATTGTCCGGCCGCTCCGTATCCCAGTAGACCTGCAGGACGTAAAAGCGCGTGCCGTCTGACAGCAGTTCGAAGCTGTTGACGCCCCGGACGTACGGCTTGTCATCGCGCGCATGGTGCAGGCCGTACGACTCGTACACGTGCGTCATGCGGCCGAAGCTCTGCACGTCGTATGCGATGGGGATCTCAAAGAAACTCGCGGGAGCGGCTCCACTGGAGCGCGCGATGTAATCCTCCATCGAAAGCACCGTCAGGTCTACCGGGCCGGTTTTGGGAACGCGCGTGACGACCAGCCGTCCTGCTCCCGGCACAAACAGCGAGCGGAAGCGGTCCCAGTTGCGCGGCTTGCCGGCATCGCCTGAGATCGAGTCCGACAACGCCGCGATGATGGCCTCCGGGCTTTTCACGTCTTCAGGGTTCGCCTTGGGCCACTCGGGATGCGCGGCAATCGACCCGGGAGCAGGCGCGGGCCGCGGCGCTGTGCTCTGCGCGGTACCCGCTGGCGGCGTCGTCTGCGCACCTGCAGCGACGGCCAGAGTCGTACCCAATAGAAAGACTCCGCATGCGCGCTTCCCGGTCATCGTGCTCCCTCGCCTGAACACAGCAACGCTATCAGACCAGGGATGATTTCTCATCCTTTTCGAGCGGACAGGGGGCTGGCCGCCGCGAAACGAGACGATCTTGCACAGCACGCTCCCATCCTGAGGAAGCCGTGTAAATCCGCGGTAATCCTCAGGCCTGGCGAGCATGGTGTGCATGCCGAAGATCATAAAACCTGCGCTGTGCGCGGTTGCGGACCAGCTTTCCACTTACCCTTGCATGCTCTTGGCGTAACGCCTTCGCGAAGGCTGTGTATCGCTTGCAACGCCCGCGCTTCTAGCGCGACGGCTTCCAGGAAATCCTTCTCTTCCGTTCCGGCGAGACCTGTTCCGGAAATCCCGTACAACCTCCAAGCCGCTGCATCTGCGTCACTTCCGCATGCGATCCACTTTTCCGAGGACAACGACTACTACGGCTATATAAATCTCTCCTATAAGACTTTGTCTCTTAGAAGCACTCGTCGCTGAAGCCTAGCTGCCTGGAAGGGATTGGGAAGGAAAGGCCCGGGACGCGTTCCCCACCGAAGAATCACGCCTTCCACACGGTGCTCTCGCGCTACGATGTGCTACCGGCAACGAAATGCGAAGCTCGGCATCGCGGTGTTAGGCTGAGTACCACTCGGGCAGTGACAGGATGCATGCTGACCATTCAGCAAGGCTGATGCTCACCGTTTCGCATTTTCGCCAGCCCGCATGATCTCTGGAGGTCTCTTCCGTGTCCACCACCGCCTCGCCTCTCGCACTCGAAACCGCTGGAACCGGAGCCGCGCCCGTCGGCAACCTCGACATCACCGTCACCCGTGCCGAGCTGCTGCGCGAACTGACCGCGGCGCAGTCCGTGGTGGAGCGGAAGACCACCATCCCAATCCTTTCGAACTTCCTGTTCGAAGCGCAGGGCGATCGCTTGACCATTACCGCGACCGACCTGGACCAGAGCCTGCGCACCAGCTGCCCGGCGAAGGTGAAGAAGTCCGGCGCCTGCACGGTCCCCGCCCGTAAGTTGTATGACTACATCCGTCTGCTGCCCGAGGGCGATATCAGCATCAAGCTGATGGACAACCATTGGGTGCAGATCCGCGCCGGCCGGTCCAACACCAAGATGGTCGGCATGGCCCGCGCGAACTTCCCGCAGGTCCCAGACTTTCCGACGGCAAGTGCGATCAAGATTTCCGCGCCGGCGCTCCGCAGCATGGTGTCGAAGACGATCTTCGCCATCTCCAGCGAAGAGTCACGCTACACCCTGAACGGCGCGCTGCTGGTGCTGAAGGCGGAGAGCATGGCCATGGTCGCCACTGACGGCCACCGTCTGGCACACATCGAGCGGCTGGGCGAGACGCTGGAAGGCATCTCAGGCGAGAAAAAAACGCTGATCCCGCGCAAGGCGCTGGGCGAGCTGCAAAGCCTGCTGGCAAGCGGATCCGGCGAAGAGGACGATTTTGTCGAGTTTGCCGACGACGAGACCACGCTGTTCTTCCGCATGGGTGGCCGCGTGCTGACCAGCCGCAAGCTGACCGGCCAGTTCCCCAACTACGAGGCGGTCCTGCCGCGCGACAACAACAAGTTCGTCATCGTCCGCAGCGAAGACCTGATGGGTGCTCTCCAACGTGTGGCGCAGTTTGCCGACGAGCGCTCGGGCGCGATCAAGATCCGGCTGGAGCAGAACGAGCTCCGCATCTCGTCCTCGTCCACTGACGCCGGCGAGTCGGAAGACATCATCGAGACGCCCTATAACTACGATCCGCTGGTCGTCGGCTTCAACTCGCAATACCTGATCGACTTCCTGAAGGCGATCGGCACCACGGGTGAAGTGCGGCTGGAGTTCAAGGACGCGCAGTCCGCCGGCCAGATGCGCCCGGAAGACGCCAACGAAGACCAGAAATACCGCTACATCCTAATGCCCATGCGAATCTGAGTGCTTCGCACCGTTCTCGACGCCTTCGGCGTGAAGTGCAAGTGCGAAGACGAAAGCCTGGCCTTGGGCCGGGCTTTTACTTGTTTGCCATGATAGTGGCGGTGTTCTTTAGCACTACTTTTGAGAACGCGCCGGTATCCAGCGTGGCGGGCAGGTGCGGACAGAAGCCGATGCCCACGTAGAATGGCCCGTCGAAATGCAGTTGGACCGGTGGTCCCAGCGGGTGCATGGGCTCGCCCTGCAGGCTGATGGTCAGCGTGATGGCATCGCCGTGTTTCTCGATGCCGAGACGCTGTGCCATGACCTTGCGGAGCGATCCCCCAAAGGTGTAGGTCATGTCACTCATAACGGCGTTCTGCTCGGTGCGCTGCGCCAGGTGCACCATGCCGGTGCCATGTTCGGCGACGACAGCTTCCTTTGCATCGTCATCCAGGCTCTGCCGGATCACGAGCACGACCTTGCGATCGCTGGGCGGCGCGGCTTCCGGGAAGGCGACATCGGCTGACAGGGAGACGTCGCCGGACATCTTCTTCCAGAGAAAGCGGAACTCGTCGCGGTTGTACCAGATGTTGTAGCCGGCGGAACGAACCGTGTACGTGCCCGTGGCGGCGTCGAAGTTGGAACTGCCTTCCAGCAGCGGGGCTCCCACGTCGGTCTGGCCGTCGAAGATGCCGATGGGTGTGTTCACGGTCCGCGAGGGCCGATGGAAGTCTGGCGGCGGCGCGACCTGGTGATGCGTGGCCGAGCCGGGCAGCGCCCAGTCCGGCACCTGCGGCGTGGTTGCCTGCGCCAGCAGGGCCGAAGGCGCAACTAGCAGCAGCGCAGCGATGACAAAGCGGAGGCGAGACGTGCGGAGGAGAGTTGCAGCCATGATCGGAAAATGTAGCAGAACAGGCGAGGGGCGCGTAAGCGTCAAGCTGCCCCTCTTTGTCGCAGGCGTGTGAAAACCGGATAAACTGATCGACGATGACCTGGTTCAAGCGGCAGGATAGCGCAATCGTGAGCGAAACGGAGCGGACAGTTCGCACCGAGGGCCTCTGGGCAAAGTGCCCGGATTGCGGCAAGGCGATCTTTCGAGCGGAACTGGAAACGAACCTGCAGGTTTGTCCTTACTGCGGGTATCACTTCAAGATGGACGCGCGAACCCGCATCGACAACCTGCTGGAGCCCGGGTACCAGCTTGTCGACCTGGAGTTGCGCTCGACCGACCCGCTGGACTTCAGCGACCTGAAACCCTACAAGCGGCGTCTGGCCGAGGCGCAGGCGAAGACTGGCCTGAATGACGCCATTGTGAACGCGGTGGGCAAGCTGGGCGACCGCGACATCGTGATTTCAGCCATGGAATACAGCTTCATAGGCGGCTCGATGGGCGCCGTGGTGGGCGAGACGATCGCACGCGCGGTGGATCGCTCCTTTGAGACCCGGCATCCTCTGCTGATCATCTCGGCCAGCGGCGGCGCGCGCATGATGGAGGGCATCGTCAGCCTGATGCAACTCGCGAAAGTATCGGCCGCGCTGGGCAGGCTGGCGGACGCGAAGGTGCCCTACATCAGTTTGATGACCGATCCCACGACGGGCGGCGTCACCGCTAGCTTTGCCATGCTGGGTGACCTGAATATCGCGGAACCGGGCGCGCTGATCGGTTTTGCCGGGCCGCGCGTCATCGAGCAGACGATCCGCCAGAAGCTGCCGGAGGGCTTTCAGCGGTCCGAGTTCCTGCTGCAGCATGGCTTTCTGGACGCCATCGTGCCGCGCAAGGAGCTGAAGGTCTACCTTCAGCGGGCTTTCGCGTGGATGGGCGCGTAACGCCGGGCCCGTGCTTTCGGTCCAGTGAAGCAGTCACGCCACATTAGGTTCTTCTAAGCGACAAAGCCTGATGGAGCTGTTTCCTGTGGGCAGTAACATCCGTCTCATAGCGCAGATGGCATAGGACGTGCAGAGAACCGCTTCGCGGGATCTCGTGAGCGTGTGTCGCCCAAATGCATGATCTCGCAAAGGTTTCCTGACTCATGGTGATGTTCCGTCGCGCTCTCCGAAGTGTTGTCTGTGTCGCTGCCGGTGCAGCCATGTTTGCCGCTGCAGGCTCCCACGCACAAGAACCGGCACGCCGCCTGGCAGCTTTGCCTGCCGCGAGCGAGGCTCAGATCGCTCTGCCGGAGAGCGTTACCGGTCATCCCAGCCGGTCAGAGGCGCTGGGCGCGCTGCCGGGCGACACCGCCCTGGTCAGCATGTCGCTGATCCTAAAGCCGACCGACGCGCAGGACGCAGCCCTGACCCAGTTGCTGGCAGACCAGCAGAACTCCGCGTCGCCCAGCTACCACCAGTGGCTGACTCCCGAGCAGTTTGGCGAGCGGTTCGGTATTGCCGATGGGGATCTTTTTTTGCTGCAGAGCTGGCTGCAGGCACATGGGTTCGCGGTGCAGTCGGTGCCGGCAAGCCGCAACCAGATCGTCTTCTCCGGCACGGCATCCGCGGTGGAGAGTGCCTTCCGCGTCAGCATGCAGCGCTACCGTCGCAACGGCAGGAACTTCTTTGAAAACAGCACACCGGTGCAGCTGCCGGCGTCACTCACCGCCGTTATCCGCGGTGTCACCGGCCTGAGCAGCTATCGCCTGCCCGCGCCACAGAGCAAGCGATCCGCCCTTGCCACAGCCCAGGCCACAACCTCACCCGACTACACAACCTCGACTGGCTCGCATTACATCGTGCCGTGGGATCTGCGGCAGATCTACGGGACCAACACCCTGATCGGCTC
>CBAAAE010000181.1:0-5948 GCA_964658845.1 uncultured Novosphingobium sp.
CAGATCGCATGGGTCAGCGGGCGCACCGGTCTGCCGCAGCTCTACGTCATGGACGCGGATGGCGCAGGCGTCCAGCGCATGACTGACGGAGGCTACGCCACGTCGGTTTCATGGTCGCCCAGCGGTCAGTTCCTGGCGTTCGCTTGGGATCGCAAGTACGGCCCGGGAGCACCCGGAGGCCAGGACATTTACGTGATGGAAGTGGCCAGTAAGAAGTGGGTGCAACTCACGAATGGCGTCGGCCGCTGCGACTTTCCTTCGTGGTCGCCCGACGGTCGTCACATCGCCTTCGCCGTTGGTTCTGGCGCGCGTGCGGAAGTCTGGACGATGCTTGCTGATGGCACTGGAAAACACAGGCTCGCCGGTTCGGGCAGCGATATGCCCAACTGGAGCTTCCGCTAGATTCACACCGAAGTTTCGTAGACTGGTACAGCAAACATCCAACACCCGCACCACCCCTCAAGAGGGTCAGGAGACACGATGAAACAGCACACCATGCGGATCAAGTCACTGCTCACGGTGGCAACCGCCTCCATGCTGCTGCTTGCAGGCTGCCACAAGAAGGCGAGCGCCCCGCCGCCCTACACAGCGCCCACGGTAGCAGCGGCCGCGCCGACCGCAACGCTGACCGCATCGCCTGAGTCCATCGATGTGGGCCAGGCCGTCGTTCTGACATGGCGAACGACCGGCGCGACCTCTGCCACGATCGAGGGCATCGGCCCGGTCAGCCTGAACGGCACGCAGAACGTCACGCCTTCAAACTCCACGAACTTCCATCTGACGGTGACGGGCGACGGCGGCACAGCCGACGCCAACGTGCGCGTAACGGTTCGTGTTCCCCCGCCACCCACCTCCGGCACGGCCAGCAACCTGGACGACATGGGGAGCGATGCCGCCTTCCACGCTGCCGTGAAGGATGTCTTTTTCGACTACGACAGCTACGACCTGAACCCGGATGCGCAGGCGAACGCCGCTGGCGCCGCCTCCTACCTGAATGCACACCCTGCCATCAAGGTGCTGATTGGTGGTTACTGCGACGAGCGTGGCTCCGCGGAATACAACCTGGCGCTGGGTGAGAATCGCGGCAATGCTGCGAAGACCGCTCTGGTGAATGCAGGCGTTCCCGCCAGCCGCATCCGCGTGGTGTCTTACGGCAAGGAAAAGCAGTTCTGCACAGAGCAGAATGAAAGCTGCTGGCAGCAGAATCGCCGTGCGCAGTTCAACCTCGACAAGTAGCTCAAGTACGTCCGAATGCAAACCAGACCACGAACGGCGGTGCGATGATGATCGTCGCACCGCCGCTCTTTTTGGAGAGACCCCCGATGACTCGTTTCGCTCGCCTGATTCCTGCCAGCATCGCACTTGCGGCTGTCATGCTCGCCGTTCCCGCGCCCCTGTTCGCTGCCAACAAAGAGATGATCCAGCTGCAGACGCAGGTACAGGCG
Source organism: uncultured Novosphingobium sp. (assembly GCA_964658845.1). Taxonomy (GTDB): domain Bacteria; phylum Acidobacteriota; class Terriglobia; order Terriglobales; family Acidobacteriaceae; genus Terriglobus. The sequence continues at coordinate 1,446 of CBAAAE010000181.1, forward strand.
CTGCAGGATGCCATCGCGCGTCTGCAGCAGTCGAGCGATGAACGCGCAGGCGTGATGCGAGACCTGGTGCAGCAGACGACCGACTCGGTCAACCGCATGGCCCAGACCATGGACGCCCTGCAGAGGCAGATCCGTACCCAGGGCGAGACCTCCGGCAAGAGCACGGAACAGGTCTCAGGGCAGATGCAATCCTTGAATGATTCGGTCGACGAGTTGAAAGCGCGTCTCACCCGCATCGAGAAGAGCTTGGGCGATCTGCAGAGTGCGCAGCAGACGATCAACGCGCGGGCGGATACGTCCGCGGCTTCCACCAACGCAGCCCCTCTAACCCCTGACATCGCGCCGACTGCACCCGCCGGTCGTTCCTCACGTCCAAGTGCGGCGGTCCCCGCAGTTGCCACGCCCGAGGCACCCGCTGCGCCTCCGGTTGAGGATCTGTACCGCACGGCGTTCAGCGACTACAATGGCGCCAAATACACGCTGGCATCTGCGGAGTTTAACGACGTCATCAAGTTCTATCCAGATTCGAATCTCGCCGGCAATGCGTACTTCTACCTTGGTGAAATCGACTACAAGGCAGGCCGCTTCGCACCCGCGTCAAAGAACTATGACAAGGTCGTAGAGCAGTACCCGGGCAACGTGAAGATCCCCACGGCACAGCTTCGCAAGGGTGAATCGCTGCTGGCACTGAAGCAGACGGACGCGGGCGCCAGAGAACTTCGTTCTCTCATTCAGCGCTACCCCAACTCGCAGGAAGCAGCCTCGGCACGCAGCAAGCTCAGCGGCTTGGGCATCACAATCACGCCTCGTACGCGCCCGTAACCCTCACGACCGCATGGCACGTAACAGGGTGGCGATCCCCTGCTGGCGACCGGCCGTAACCGGCAGCAGCGGCAACCTGGGACGGCCGCCTGCATAGCCCGAGAGCTCGGAACCGGCCTTGATTGCTGCAATGTCGTAGGGCGCGATGCCCTGCTCTGCGACCGCGAGTCTGCCCTGCTTCTCGGCCATCAGGGATGTGTCGCCATCCTTCCACGCTGCCCACACTTCGAAGGCCGCCTGCGGTACGGCTGCGGCGATGGGCAGCAGCAGGCCTCCAGCACCTGCGCGTAGAGCATCTGTCGCGTGCGCTGCCAGGCCCCACACGACCTGGAATCCAACTTCTTTGGTGCGCGTTTTCAGCAGAGGCACGGGAGGGGCCGTTGCTATCGCTGCTCCACCGCTAAGCGACTCCGCACTGACAAAGCTGCCGCCCACGATCTCGGACGGCGCGGGCACATGCAACATGCGCCCGGTCACGGCAGTAAACGTCACCGTGACGGTCGCGGTGTGACGCACCCCGGATGTTAGCTCGCGAACCTGCGCCACCCGGCCAATGTGGTTCGACTGCTCCAGTAGTCCGATGATGTTTCGGTGCTCGCTCAGGCGCCCGATCAGTTCAACCGGCAGACTGACTCGCTGCGCATCCGAGACAAGCACCACGGGCAGCGGCGATGCATCTGCGATTGCCTGGAAGTAAGTCAGCAACTCTGATGCCGCATGCCCTTCTTGCCAAAGTAGATGCCCGAACTCAAGCGGCGCAGCGACCAGCACGGCATCGAAGCCTGCGGTCGCGGCCGCCTCCGCCAGGCTGACTGACTCGCGAACACCCGGCAGTCCAACACCCGCCAGCAGCACCTTTTCCTTCGCGGCCTCGACTCCAACGATCCGTAGCACGTCGCGCCGCTCCGCGTCCGACAGCATCTCCATCTCGGAGACGCTCGTCAGCGCCGCAAGCCCGCTTACCGGCGTCAGCGAGTACCGGCGTACGTTGTGTTCCAGCTTGCGCAGGTACACGCGGCCATCAGGGTAGAACGGGGTGGTGAGTGGAATGTGAACGCCATCGAGCAGCATGCCTCCATGGTATCGTCCCGGATTACGCAAGCGCAGGAACACGGGACGCGTGAAGCTCCTGGAGCGCGTACACCGTGACCCGGCCGCTCTGCAAAGCGGAAATCCCCTCCGCCGCAGCGCGCGCGGCAGCAACCGTCGTGATTGTCGGGATGCGAGCCAGCACCGCTGCGCGCCGGATTGCCTTCTCGTCGAAGAAGGTGTCCTGACCGCGCGGCGTGTTGACGATCAACTGAATGCGGTCGCCCTTGATCAGATCGACCACGTTTGGGCGACCTTCCTGAACCTTGTGCACACGTTCGACCTGCATGCCGGCGTCCGACAGCACCTCTGCCGTGCCATGCGTCGCGACCAGGTGGAAGCCCATCTCGACGAACTGTCTCGCCAGCGGGACCACTGCCTGCTTGTCATGATCGTTGACGCTAAGGAAAACCGTGCCCTTGACGGGCAGGTTCTGTCCAGCGGCGATCTGGGCCTTGGCAAACGCTTCACCAAACGTCTCGGCCACGCCCATGACTTCGCCGGTCGATCGCATTTCAGGCCCCAGCACCGGGTCTACGCCCGGGAACTTGCCCCATGGAAAGACGGGTGACTTGACGAAATAGTGCTGACCTGTGCCGAGATCGTCACCGCTTGCGAGTTGCTCTGGCAGCAGTTCGCGCAGTGTCTTGCCTGTCATCAATCGCGATGCGATCTTCGCCAGCGGAATGCCGGTCGCCTTTGAGACATAGGGCACGGTACGCGAGGCGCGCGGATTGACTTCAATGACGTAGACCGTTCCGCGCTGGATCGCGAACTGAATGTTGACGAGTCCGATCACGTCCAGAGCCATGGCGAGCTTGCGCGTGTGCCGGCGAATCTGGTCGAGCACATCCGGCGAAAGGTCGACCGAAGGCAGCACGCAGGACGAGTCGCCCGAGTGGATGCCAGCCTCTTCGATGTGCTCCATGATGCCCGCGATAATGACGTCTCTGCCATCACACAGCGCGTCGACATCGACTTCCGTCGCATCCTCCAGGAAGTGGTCGATCAGGACCGGCCGTTCCTGCGAATACTCGATCGCCGTCGTCATGTAACGGACGATGGCAGCATCGTCATACGCGATGACCATGGCACGCCCGCCGAGCACATAACTCGGCCGCACCAGCACGGGGTACGTCACACGATTGGCGCCGGCGATCGCTTCTTCCACGCTGGTCACGATGGCACCCGCGGGCTGCGGAATCCCCAAATCTTCGATCAACTTGCCAAAGCGCTTGCGATCCTCGGCCAGGTCGATCGACTCCGGAGAGGTGCCGATGATGGGCACGCCCGCGGCCTTCAGCGGCAGGGAAAGGTTCAGCGGTGTCTGCCCGCCGAACTGCACGATCATGCCGATCTCGGCACCGCTGCTGGCCTCATGCCTGTACACGGCCAGCACGTCTTCAAACGTCAACGGCTCAAAATAGAGGCGGTCGCTGGTGTCGTAGTCGGTTGAAACAGTCTCAGGATTGCAGTTGACCATGATGGTCTCGTAGCCGTCTTCGCGCAGCGCGAATGCGGCATGGCAGCAACAGTAATCGAACTCGATCCCCTGCCCGATCCGGTTTGGTCCACTGCCGAGAATGATGATCTTTTTGCGATTCGTAGGAGTCGCCTCATCCTCTTCGTCGTAGCAGGAATAGAGGTACGGCGTGAAGCTCTCGAACTCTGCCGCGCAGGTATCCACCAGCTTGAAGACGGGCACGATGCCATGCTTCTCGCGCATCTCACGCACGCGGACACCCGCGTCCTTGCCTTGAAGTTGCCATGCGGACGCAAGCTGATCGTCGCTGATGCCCATCCGCTTGGCCGTGCGCACCTGGTCCTCGGTCGCTGTCTCGATCGACGCTCCGGCCATCTCCTTGATCTCGTCGGCGATCTGCTTGACCTGGTAGAGGAACCAGGGATCCATGCCGGTAAGCCGCGCGACTTCGCGCACGGTCATGCCGCGCTCGAACGCGTATCGAATGTAAGTCAATCGCTCGGGGTGCGCCGTCACCAGGCGCTGCGTCAGGCGTCGCGGCTCGATGTCGGCGGCGCTTGCCTTCTTGCCCGTCTCAAGCGATCGCACGGCCTTCATCAGCGCTTCCTTGAAGGTGCGGCCAATTGCCATCACCTCACCGACAGACTTCATCTGCGGTCCCAGGCTCTCGTCTGCTCCCGGGAATTTTTCGAACTGCCATTTTGGAATCTTCACCACGACATAATCGATCGTCGGTTCGAAGCATGCGGGCGTGGCCTGGGTAATGTCGTTCTGTAACTCGTCCAGCGTGTAGCCGACAGCGAGCCTCGCTGCAATCTTTGCGATGGGAAATCCGGTCGCCTTCGATGCAAGCGCAGAGGAGCGCGAAACCCGCGGATTCATCTCGATTACGGTCATGCGGCCGTTCGCGGGATTTACGGCGAACTGCACGTTGCTGCCGCCGGTCTCGACGCCGATCTCGCGAATCACGCGGATGGCCGCGTCGCGCATGCACTGGTATTCACGGTCCGTGAGCGTCTGCGCCGGGGCGACAGTAATGGAATCGCCCGTATGGACACCCATCGGGTCAAAGTTCTCAATGGAGCAGACGATGATGACGTTGTCCGCAA
>CBAAAE010000182.1:0-5641 GCA_964658845.1 uncultured Novosphingobium sp.
AGCACATCCTTGACCGTGTCGCAGCCGTTGTTACGCGGACGCGGACGTGCGGTAAACCTGCGCTTTGTGCGCATCGCGCAGATTGATCGAAGGGTGTCGCGGCTTGTCTTTGAGCAGCAATTGCTTGAGACCATTTACGGCGTGTCGCGCCTGTATTACGACCTGATCTCACTGGGCGAAAACATTGCAGTGAAGGAGCAGTCACTGGCGGCGGCGCAGCGCCTGCTGCAGGACGACCAGAACCAGGTTGCCGAAGGCACACTTGCGCCGGTGGACCTGACCCGAGCGCAGGCGTTGGTGTCGTCAAGTCGGCTCGATCTGATCCAGGCGCGTGGCGAGTACCGTCAGCAGGAGGTGATCCTGCGTGAGCAACTGGTGCGCAACCTGGCCGATCCGGGAGCGCAGGTGCTCTCCATCGTCGCCACGGACCGAATCATTGTGCCGGACGCGCCGCCCGTGCTCGACGTGTCTGCACTGACTGCGGATGCACTGGCGAATCGCCCGGACCTGGTGCAGGCGGGGCTGCAGGTGCAGGCAGATGAGATCTCTGTGCGGGCGACACAGAACGGCATCAAGCCGTTGCTGAATCTTTATGCGAATGTGCAGACGCGAGGCTCATCGCTGGTGCCCTACGAGACGCTGGGTTCTGCCGGCACCGGCGCGATCCAGCCGCCAGCCGCGCTGACGCAGGGCGGTCTCAGGCTCTCGACCATTTACCAGGCCGGCATCCAGTTGAACCTGCCCATCCGGAACCGGATTGCGCAGGCGGACGCAGCCCGCGATGAAATTCAGTTACGGCGTGCGGAGGGCCGGACGCAGAAGCTGGCGAACGACATTCGGCAGCAGATTGAAAATTCCATAATCGCGCTTGAAACCGCGCATGAGGCGTATGCCGCGGCCGTTGAAAGCAGGGATTATCAGCAGCAACTACTGCAAGCCGATATTGACAAGTTCGCGGTGGGTGCGAGTACGAACTACACCATCATCCAGGACCAGGCTTACCTTGCTCAGGCGCGGTCGACCGAAGTGGCGGCTCGCTCGGATTGGATGAAGGCACAGATGGCTCTCGATCGTTCGCTCGGCAATTTGCTCGGTAAGAACCGCATCGAGTTCGACGACGCGGTGCGCGCGCAGGTTCATTAGCCCACCTGTTGTGCCGTCTTTGTTGCACAGGGCAAACAGTCATGTCACTGAGCGCATCTCTCCTGATGATCCTCATGCATGTTGCGTTGCAGTCTGCCATGCTTGACCGTATCCTGTGTAGGATCAACAAAAGTAGCAGACCGGCAGCGTAGTGCCGGTTTTCCCATGGGCCCGTTCGTACCACCATGTAACACAGAAGGAAAAGTATGGCCACGGAGCAGAGAATGGCTGAGGAACTGGCGGGTTGTTGTCCCCCGGACAGCCTTTTCGAGCGTTACAGTTGGTTTTACGCACTCTGCCGCGAGCATCTTTTCCACGACCACTCGGCTGACATCAGCTCGTCTCTCTGGGGTGGATCGGCCCCGCCGAAGGGCGCACACATGGTTGAGTTGGGTTGCGGTCCAGGCTTCTATGCCTGTCGATTCGCCGAGAACTTCCCGCAGATGCGTACCACCGGCGTCGATCTATCGCAGAATCTCCTTTCCCGCGCGCGCAGCCGCGCCGCACAGAAGAAGCTGGACAACTGCTCCTTCTACCATGCCGATGTGCATTCCTTGCCGGCATCCATGGAGCCGGTCGACAGCATCGTCATCTCCCGCCTGTTCCTGATCGTTCCCAATCGAGAAGACGTGCTCCGCGAGATCTTTCGCGTGCTGCGTCCAGGCGGCCGCTGCTTTATTGCGGAACCGGTGTCTGCCGCGCGTACCCAGTTGCCGCTCTCGGCCATGTGGCTACTCGCTAAACTGACGTCCTTTGGACGTGTCCCGTACGTTGAGCCACACAGGGTCAAGACCATGGCAGCCGGTGAGTTTGACGCGTTGATGCGCTCGCAGCCGTGGTCTTACGTGCGCGTCATGCGCCAGGGACGCTACCAGTTCGCTGTGTGCGAAAAGCCTCTCGATGCCGGCAGCGCAATAGACAGTGGAAGCGTGACGACGGAGCGGGCCTTTGCCTAGCTCGTACCCGATCCTTGATCCAACCAGGCACGATCCAACTCTTGCAAACAAAGTGGCTCTTGCAGTCATGGCCAAGGCCCCGCGCCCGGGCAAGGTCAAGACCAGGCTCGCACCTCCCTTGACGCTCGAGCAGACGGCGGCTCTGAACATCTGTTTTCTCCGCGACACGACGTGCAATATCGCGGAAGTAGCCCAGGGAGGCGGTGCCGATGGCATCATCTGCTACACGCCGGTGGGTGATGAGGTCGCCTTTGACGGCCTGCTGCCCGCGGACTTCAAGCTGATCGCGCAGCGTGGCGATGGCTTCGGCGAACGGTTGCACTGCGCAGCAGCCGACCTCCTGGCATGTGGCTTTGCGGCGGTCTGCCTGATCGATTCAGACAGCCCCACGCTGCCGGGGTCAGCGTTGAGGTCGGCAGTAGAGGCGCTGCTCGCACCCGGCTATCGCGTGGTGCTTGGCGGGTCGGATGATGGTGGGTACTACCTGATCGGCCTGAAGGCGGCACATCGCGAGGTCTTCGAGCGCATCACGTGGAGCACCAGTTCCGTCCTCGCGGAGACCCGCGAACGGGCTGCCGAAGCCGGCCTGGAGGTGGTCGAACTTCCACTCTGGTACGACGTGGATGACGGTGCGACGCTGCGATTGCTGGCTGCGGAACTGCTCGACGGCACGCGTCCCGCCTTCGCCAGCGTGGACGGCTACGACGCGACTGCAACGCGAGGTTTCCTCAATGATCTCGCGGCATCAGGCACACCTCCTTGGCCTACCGCCTTGGTCACGCGGTGACCTCCGCCTCAGCCAGGCGGAACAAGGGTATCTGGCCCGCAACCGCACGCGGCACCAACCTTGCGCTGTGTCTGCTTGGCTGCATGCTGCTCGGCCTGTCGCACCATCTTGCCCTCGAGTTCGACGACTTCATCATTGGCTACTCCGAAACGACGCTATGTGCGCTGGTGGTGTTTTTCGGTGCGGCGATTCTGGTCACGCGGCAGCCGGTCAATCGCTGGACCTTGCCGATCATCTGCGTGTTCGCGGTACTTTGCCGCCTGGTGCTGCTGACCCCCGATCCTCATCTTTCGAGCGATATTTACCGCTACGTCTGGGACGGCATGGTGCAGCACCACGGCATCAGTCCGTACCGCTACGTGCCCGGTGACGCGCACCTGAAAGCGTTTCGCGAAGACGACATCTTTCCGAACATCAACCGCCGCGACTATGCACCGACCATCTACCCACCCATCGCGCAGATGTTCTACTACGCGGCGACCGGCATTTCGTTCAGCCTGGTCGCGATGAAGCTGGCCATGTACGCCGCCGAAGCCGTTACGGTATATGGGCTGGTCACGATGTTGCCGGCCCTCGGGCTGCGCCGCGAGCAGGTCCTGCTATATGCGTGGAGCCCGCTCCTGATCTGGGAGATTGGATCGAGCGGACATGTGGACGCCCTGCTTGCCATGTTCGTAACGCTTGCCCTGCTCTTCCGACTGCGCAACCGGCCGGTCCTGACGGGTCTGGCGCTGGGCGCCGCGGTTATGACCAAGTTCTACCCGTTGCTACTGTTGCCGGCGCTCTACCGCCGCCGTGAGTGGAAGATGCCCGCGGCCATGCTGGCGGTGATCGTCGGCGGATACCTGTGCTACATCAACGTGGGCTGGCGCGTCTTCGGGTTTGCAGGTGGCTACGTGGAAGAGGAGGGCCTGGCCACCGGCTCGCGCTACTTCCTGCTGGATTTGGTGCAGCACGTACCCGGATTGGGTCACGTCCCAACCGGGGCATTTTTCGTCTTCTGCGCGCTTTGCTTTTTACCGCTGCTGGTGTGGTGCTGGCGGCGCAGTCAGCAGCCGGGATCCGCGTTTATTGCGCCCGCCGGCTCGCTCGCGTTTCTGCTGATGCTGCTGTTTTCGCCGCACTATCCCTGGTACGTCATCTGGATGGTGCCGTTCCTTGTGCTGCAGCCGTCCCTGCCGGCCGGTGTCTACGTGTGCGCGATCTTCTACGGCCTTACAACGCAATGGTCAGCACCAGGTCCGAAACTGTACTTCCTTGAGAAGTGGGTCTACGGCGCAACCGCCGTCGCATTCGTTCTTCAGTGGATCTACCAGCGATTCGCGAAGTCAGCGATGCCCATCGAGGCGATCTTTCCCGTGACGGATGAGGCCGGCATCTAGTGCGCGTGTCGATCGTCATTCCGGCGTTGAATGAAGCGGCGTCCATTGGTTTCGTGATCAGCGAAGTGCCGTGGAACCTGGTGGACGAATGCATCGTCGTGGACAACGGCAGCACAGACGGCACAGGCACGATTGCTGCAGCCGCCGGGGCGCGCGTCGTAACCGCGCCTCGGGGGTATGGATCCGCCTGCCTGGCAGGTGTCGCAGCTGCTTCGCCGTCGAGCGACATCATAGCTTTCATGGATGGCGACGGCGCGGACGTGCTGGGGCATCTGCCGGATCTGCTCGGCCCCATCGAGCGGAACGAGAAGGATTTCGTTTTGGGTACGCGGCTTGGCTCGTACCAGCGCGAAAAAGGGTCCATGCTGCTGTCGCAGGTCTTCGCGGCCCGGTTTGTGGGTGCGCTGCTGCGGGTGTTCTATCCCAAAGGTTTTCGATACACCGACATGGCCGCATTTCGGGTCATCCGCCGAACTTCGCTGGACAGCCTGGGCATGCAGGAGCGCACCTACGGCTGGAACCTTGAGATGCAGATCCGTGCAATCCAGACCGGCCTGCGCATTGCGGAGGTACCTGTGAACTACCGCGCACGCTATGGGGGCGTGTCGAAGGTTTCAGGCGATCTGCGAGCCTCGGCGAAAGCCGCCGTACGCATTCTGGAGGTACTGTTCCGAGTGTCCGCTCGCGGACGCGCGCGTACCACAACTTCCCTGTGAAATCTGCGTCTCATCAAGCGTGGGCCTGACGCTTACGGCCCGTTTGGCAGTCACCACTGCCGTGGAGCAAAAGATGCAAAGGAAGATTGGATCTGGTCTATTTATGCCGCTTGCACTGGCAGCGGTCTTCAGTCTACCTGCTGGTGCTTTCGCACAAAACAAGGCCGTCAGTGACGCGCAGGTTGAGGCGAATGTTTTAAAGGCGTTCGCAGGCGACGCACGTCTTGCAAATCAACCCATCAACACATCGACAGTCTTCGGAACCGTGACGCTTACCGGTTCCGTCACGAACGACGGAGCACGCGACGCCGCAGAACAGATCGCGTCGCGCACCTCTGGCGTGAAGAAGGTGGTCGATCAGCTAACGGTGGGCACAACCCAGGCTTCGGCCGGTGATCCTGCGCAGAACGCCGCGCCTGCGGCTGGTGGTGCCATGTCCGCAGCACAGGGAACTGCCGCCGCGCAGGGGATGGATCCGGCGAGTGGCAACCAGGCACCGCAGTACAGCCAGCAGCCTCAATACAGTCAGCAGCAGGCACCGCAGGGTCAGTACAGCCAGCAGCCTCAGCAGGGCTATGACCAACAGCCCGCGTATGGTCAGCAGCCCGGCGTGGGTCAGCCGCAGCCTAACTATGGTCAGCAGTCCGGTGTAGGACA
>CBAAAE010000183.1:0-5620 GCA_964658845.1 uncultured Novosphingobium sp.
CGCACGAGGTGTACACGTCGCAGCCATCGAGCTGAAAGGTGCCCAGCTTTGCGCATGCGGCACGGATGGCGTTGACTTCTGCGTGTGCCGTTGGATCGTTCGTCCGCGTGACCGAATTCGCAGTTGCGGCGATCACTTCGCCGTCACGCACAATCACCGCGCCGAAGGGTCCGCCATGCTCGTGGTGCACGTTTTGCGTGGCCAGGTTGATGGCCATGCGCATGAATTTTACCTCGGGATGAACGGTCAGCGGCACGAAGCAAGTATCGCATGCAGGCATTCGCTCACACCTGTGTGAGGTGCGGGTCTCGCAGCGCATAATGCTTGCATGCAGCAGGCGTGGATTTCGCAGCGCACGGTTCTGCCGCAGGGAGAACATCCCGCCGCGGTAATCGTGTCGGACGGCATCATCGAGCAGATATGCGGCATTGCAGCCGTGCCAAGCGGCATCGCGGTGCGCGACCTGGGTGAGCTCGTTCTGCTGCCCGGCCTGGTGGACACGCACGTCCACCTGAATGAGCCGGGGCGCACCGACTGGGAGGGCTTTGCCACCGGCACGCGCGCGGCCGCGGCTGGCGGCTACACCACGCTGATCGACATGCCGCTGAACTGCCTGCCGGAGACGACTACGGTTGCTGCCCTGGAGGCAAAACGCATCGCCGCTAAGGGACAGTGCCGCGTCGACTGGATGAGTTGGGGCGGCGCCGTCGACGGCAACGCGGAGCATCTGGTGCCCCTGGCAAGGGCGGGTGTGCCCGGGTACAAATGCTTCCTTGTCTACCCGGGTTGCGAGGGCTTCACCAGCATCGATGCGGCGCATCTGGAACAGGCGCTGCCGCTGATTGCAGCGACGGGGCTGCCCCTCCTGGTGCATGCGGAGTTGCAGGCTCCCATTGATGCTGCCATGACGACACTGCCCCCGCCGGAAGACAGTGCTTGGCGGCGTTACCCGACCTATCTCGCGTCCCGGCCGGATGAGGCCGAGCTGGCGGCAATCCGCATGCTGCTGGACCTTTGCCGCCGGTACCGCTTTCGACTGCACATCGTGCACCTTGCCACGGCACAGGCGGTGGAGTTGCTGCGGTCTGCGAAGGCAGAAGGATTGCCGGTTACGGTGGAGACCTGCCCGCACTACCTGCACCTGTCCGCGGAGGCAATCGCGGACGGCGCGACCGAGTTCAAATGCGCTCCGCCAGTGCGCAGCCGTGCGAATCGCGAGGGGCTGTGGAAGGCACTGCAGGCCGGCGTGATCGACCTGGTGGCAACGGATCATTCGCCATGTCCACCCGCCATGAAGCGAGGTGAGGATGGCCGCTTTAACGTGGCGTGGGGCGGCATCGCCAGCCTCTCCACGGCGCTGCCTGTCATGTGGACGGAGGCGCGCACACGCGGCCTGAGCCTGCACCATCTTGCGCGATGGATGAGCGGTGCGCCGGCCGCGCTTGCAGGCTTGCGTACACGTGTCGGAGCTATCGAGCCCGGCCGTGATGCGAACTTTGTGGTCTTCGATCCAGACGCGGAGTTCGTCGTGACATCCGACGTTCTGCACTATCGCCACAAGGTCTCGCCGTACATGGGCGAGCGGCTGCTCGGCGTGGTGCGCGAAACCGTGCTGCGTGGCTGCACGGTGTTTCGTGATGGCGACTTTCCCGGAAAAAACATTGGCCGCGAGTACACCCGCAACGCCGAGGGCGCGACGCATGGGTGAGCGGATGTATGCTGCATCGATGTGCAAAACAGCGCAAACGCCGAGGTCTGCATGAGCTACCTGGAGACATGGCACGCCATGAGCGCCGAAGAAGCGGCGGCAGCGGTGCTGCCCTGCTGCGGCTCGCACGCGTGGGCCCGCGGCCTGGTTGCACGGCGTCCCTTGTCCACGCTACCTGAGTTGCTGGCCGCGAGTGACGCGTCGTGGTGGTCACTCGGTGAAGCGGACTGGAACGAAGCGTTTGAAAGTCATCCGCGGATTGGCGAGCGTGAGGCGCATCGTAATGCCACCAATGCATCGCTGGCGTGGAGCGCGGGCGAACAGGGTACCGCCATGCTGAGCGATGAGGATGCGAAGACGAAACTGGCAGCAGGCAATCATGCGTACGAAGCGAAATTCGGTCGCATCTTCATCGTGTGCGCGACGGGTAAAACAGCGCACGAGATGCTCGGGATGCTCGATCGCCGCATGCACAACACACCGGAAGCAGAGTTACAGGCAGCAGCCGAACAGCAGCGCGAGATCACGCACATCCGCCTGCAGAAATGGCTCGCTGCGCACGAGGAGCAGGTCGTCGTATGAGCATCTCCACACACATTCTCGACACGTCAGCAGGGCGGCCAGTGGCCGGTGTTGCTGTCGAACTGGATCGCGTCACCGAAGGCGAATGGCAGACGCTGAACGCTACGGAAACGGACGCGGACGGACGTGTAACGTTCTTGCTGCCGGAAGGCGAACCGATGCTGCCCGGGCTGTACTGCGCACGCTTCGCGACCGGCGCTTACTATCAGCGTGAAGTTATGGATGGACTCTACCCCTTCGTGGAAATTACTTTCACCGTAAGGCCGGATGAGCAGCACTACCACATACCGCTGCTGCTTACAGCCAACGGCTACACCACGTACCGCGGCAGTTAGTTCGTTAGGTTACCTACTTATTTGGCTGGGAGATCAAAGAACACATGGCACGATTGCAGGAGAACCGCTACGGCAAGACCGGCGTCCGGCTGGTGAAGGTGGCCCGTCACGGCGGGGTGCATACGGTGCGCGAGTGGACGGTGCGCGTGCTGCTGGAGGGCGACTTTGCCGATGCGCACCTGACCGGCAGCAACGCCAAGATTCTGCCTACCGACACAATGAAAAATACGGTCTACTCACGCGCGAAAGAGTCGACCGCGGAGTCGATGGAACAGTTCGCAGGTGAGCTTGTGGATTTCCTGCTCGGGCGGAATACGCAGGTCTCCAGCGCTGAAGTTCACATTGAAGAGGCCATGTGGAAGCGCCTCACGATTGACGGCGAGCCGGATCCGCACAGCTTCATGCGCGGCTCGGATGAGACCGCGACGGCTACGGTTCGCCGCTCGAAATCGGGTGACAGCACGCTGGTGTGCGGCTTTGAACACATGATCGTTCTAAAGACTTCGAAGAGCGGCTTCGAGGGCTACATCAAGGACGAACTCACCACGCTGAAGGAAACGCCTGACCGGCTCTTCGAAACTTCAGTTACGGCATCGTGGCAGTACACGCGCGATGTGCAGGAACACAACCGGCTGCGCCGCAGCCTTCGCGAGGCCATGCTGAAGACCTTTGCCACGCACGATTCCAGGTCTGTACAGCAGACGCTTTTCGCCATGGCGGAAGACGCACTTGCAGCCGTTCCTGAGTTACTGGAAGTGACACTCGCGATGCCGAATATTCATAACATCCTTGTGGATTTAAAGGTCTTCGGGCAGGAGAACGCGAACGAAATCTTCATGCCCATCAGCGATCCCAGCGGCTACATCCACGCCCGGGTGACACGCGATTGAGCTACCCAAATCAAGACGCAACCGAAGTAATCGCGCGCTGCCGCGAACTCGCAGGAATCACCGATGTTCCCGGCGAGACAACACGCACGTTCCTGTCTGTCGGCATGCGCCTGGCGAACGATCGCGTGGGCGCGTGGATGACGGCAGCGGGACTGCAGGTGAGCATGGATGCCGCAGGCAATCTGCGCGGCGTGCGGCCGTCGCGTTTCCCCAACGCAAAGACACTGGTGCTGGCGTCTCACCTCGATACGGTGCCGAATGGGGGTGCGTTTGACGGCGTGCTTGGCGTGCTGCTGGCGATTGCGGCCATGGAGCGCGTGCGTGATAAAGAACTGCCTTTCACGGTAGAAGTGATTGCGTTTTCCGAGGAGGAGGGGGTGCGCTTCGGCGTACCGTTCATAGGCTCGCGCGCGCTTGTGGGCACATTGGATGACAGACTGCTGGCGCGCACGGATCGCGAAAACATCAGCGTGCGCACTGCCATTCGCAGTTACGGCCTGAATGACTCTGACTTACACGCCGCGACGCTGCAGCATGCGCTTGGATATCTCGAGTTTCATATCGAGCAGGGACCCGTACTTGAGAGTGAAGGCCTGCCGCTGGGTGTGGTGGAAAGCCTTGCCGGACAGAGCCGTTACGAGGTTGTGTTTACGGGCGAAGCGAATCATGCAGGGACTACACCGATGGCGCTGCGGCACGACGCGATGTGCGCTGCCGCGCAGTGGGTCACCGAGGTGGAACGCTACGCCGGCAGCGTGCCCGTCCTGGTCGCTACGGTTGGATATTTGCAGACGTTTCCCGGCGCGGGCAACGTCATTGCAGGCGAGGTGCGCGCGTCACTGGATGTGCGCTCCTCAAACGATCTGGCGCGAGAGGATGCGGTGGCTCACCTGCTCGACTTTGCGCAGACGTGCGGCAAGCAGCGCGGCGTGACGGTGACGCCAGCGCTGCGCATGCAGCAGCCCGCTGTGCCGCTGGACGCTGGGCTGATGCGGCTGCTGGAAGATGCGGTGGACAGTACCGGCTCGCCGATTCGAAGGATGGTCAGCGGCGCAGGACATGACGCCATGATCGCCGCGCCGCACATGCCCGCAGCCATGTTGTTTCTCCGCACGCCGCGCGGTCTGAGCCATCATCCGGACGAGAGCGTGCTGCCCGGCGATGTACAGCTGGCACTCGATGCGGGCGTGGCTTTTGTGAAGGCAGTTGCGGAGCGCGAGGCGAAGCCATGAGCATGCACGGCCTGGGTGAGACACGCAGCCGGCGCGCGCTGGACCACCTGCTGCAGACACCCGATTCTTTCGTGTGGGCACCGCTGCCCGGCATGACCAAGGCGACCGCATGCGTGCATGCCGCACCCGCTCTGGGCGCGGCTTTCGCGATGTACACGGCCGACATGGAGCCCGGTGGAGAGTTGGGCGACACGACACATTCCCGCTTCGTCTACGTGCTGAAAGGTGGTGTGGAAATCGTTCTCGATGGGTCGGTGGAAACGCTGCAGCTGGGTGGCTTCTGCTACGTTCCGCCCATGGCCGTGCATACCATCCACGCAGCGATCGAGGGCGCGCGTGCCGTGGTGATCGAGAAGCCTTATCTGAGTATCGGTGGCACGGCTCCAGAGTTTTTGCTTGGCAATGAGAGCGCGATCCCGGGCACGCCTCTGCTGGACGATGATGCCGTGCAGGTGCGTTCGCTGCTGCTCGCCGATCCCCTGTTTGACTTCGCCGTCAACACCATGGAGTACCAACCGGGCGCGTCGCTCAGCATGGTCGAAGTACACGTAATGGAGCACGGCCTGCTGATGCTCGATGGCGAGGGCATCTACCGGCTTGGCGATGCGTGGTATCCCGTCGCAAAGGGCGACTTCATCTGGATGGGCGCGTTCTGCCCGCAGTGGTTTGGCGCGCTTGGCAAGCGGCCCGCGCGCTACCTGATCTACAAGGACTGGAACCGTCATCCGCTGCAGGCGACGGCTCCGCGATGACGCTGCAAGTCGATATCGAACGCCTCGCCAGCGAGATGGATATCCTTGCCGGCTTTACACAGGCCGAACAGACGGGCAAGGCGGGCGAACGCGCCGTTACCCGCATCGTCTTTACGGATGA
>CBAAAE010000184.1:0-5574 GCA_964658845.1 uncultured Novosphingobium sp.
CCACATGTGCCTTCCGGGCGCGGGTGCTCCGCGATGCCGTCTTCCGCGCCTTCTTGTGGGTGCTGGCCTTGTGGGTTGCTGTCTGGGCCGCACCCGACGCAGAAACAAGCAGCGCTGCTACGAGCGCCGCCATAAACTTGCTGTTTTGTTTCATCAGTTCCTCGAAAGAGTGACCGCGCAGGGACGCGCAAGGGGCAGTAAGGCCCGGCTTACGCTGCTCTCGTCTGGGGTTCTCAGTACGGTTATGCTCCCAGCCGGAGTTCAACGTTCGAAGACTACGATGTTAAAGGAGTGTTAAAACGAGGTTCTGTGGGAAGATTTCCGTCCCCTTCCTGAGAGGCCTGGACGTGATCAGGCTCCGGCGCGTCGAACCTCATCCTGGCGCATGGGAGCGTGAAGATGAAGCTGCTGCCCTTGCCCAACTCGCTCTCCACCCAGATCTGCCCGCGATGTGCCTCTACGAGATGTTTGGCGATGGCGAGCCCGAGGCCGGTGCCGCCGGACTCACGGGACCTCGCCTTGTCAACCCGGTAGAAGCGTTCAAAAAGGCGATCCTGGTACTCCGACGGGATCCCCGCGCCGAAGTCGCGTACCTTGATCTGCACCTCGGGCATACGATCCTCGCCCTCGGCGTGCAAAAGAGAGGCGGAGATCTCGATAACTGCCCAGCCATCGACGCCGCGGCCGTAAATGAGTGCATTTTCTACAAGATTGCTCATGATCTGCAGGATGGTGTCGGGATCTGCCATCACATCGACATCCGGCGGGTCGCCTGCGATAGCGAGGGTTCCACCTCTTTCTTTCAGCAACCCGGAGACCGCTTCGAGGCACTCCTCGATGAGGACTGACACGGCGATGGGCTCCGGTTGAATGCGCCGTTCGCCACTCTCCACCCGCGCAAGGGCCAGCAGATCGTCGGTGAGGCGGCCCATGCGCCGGGCACTCTTGAGGATGGCGTCCAGGAACTCGCGCCGGCGTTCACTGGGGGGGGATGCTCCCCCGGGTGCATCCTCCCCCTCTTCGAGCAGCATTTCCACGTAGCCCTGGATGGACGTGAGAGGCGTTCGAAGCTCATGCGAGACATTGGCGACGAACTCCCGTTGGGTGCGCTCGACCTGCTGAATCCGGGTAATGTCGTGCAGAACGATCACGGCTCCCCCCTCGGGCATAGGGGCGGCGCTGATGGCGACGATGCGCCCAGGGAGTACGGTGACGGGCTGCCGCTCAACGGACTCACGCGATTCGAGGGCAATCTGGACGCAATCGAGGATCTCCGGCGCGCGCAGGGTCTGTACCAGCGAGTGACCGGTACGCACGGAACCATGAGACTCGCGCATAAGCTGCTGCATGGGCCGATTTGCCCAACTGATGCGGCCGGCGGCATCGATCGCGGTCACGGCGTCCTGCATGGAGTCGAGCACGGTTTGTAGTCTTCGGCCGTTTTCGTGGGCTGCCTCAATCTGCGCGGCAAGTCGCGGCGCGGCGGAGACAAGGGCATCCGCGAGATCGGCGAGTTCCGGCATGGGGACCTGCGCGTCGGGGGCGTCCGGGAGCCGGCGGACGGCTTCTTCGAGAGGACGCGCGCCCTCGCGCACCTGCTGCAAGGCAATCCAGGCCCCCACCAGCGCACCGCTGAGCCAGACGAACAGGAGCAACCACCAGGGCGCATGCAGCAGAAGACCGAGTAGAAGAACCACGGCGCCGCCTGCTACCCAGAGCAGAAGGTAAACAAAAAGGCTGGATCGGCGTTTCACCATGGTCTTAACCTACTCCGTTCGGCAGGGTGCCACGGCGCCAGAAGGAGTGTAGCGGCTCGTTAGAAGGCGATTTGAGATCGGAGGGATCCGTGGACCTAATGAGCGGCAGCTTCCGGCAAGGCCATCGCGACGCGCACGGGCGGAATATCAAAGCGGTAACCTGCCCCCCGCAAGGTTTTCAGGAACCTTGGCGTTTCCGGTTCTGCCTCAATTTTCTCGCGCAGCCGGCGTACATAGACGTCCACGCTGCGGGGCGTGACAAAGCGGGCATCGCCCCAAACGGCATCAAGCAACTGGTCGCGGCTGAAAACACGGCCAGGGTGGCGCGCGAGGTATTCGAGCAGCCGGAATTCGGTCGTGGTGGTCGTGATGAGGTCACCGCGCACGCGCACCTGCATGGAGCCGGAATCGATCTCCAGGTCCTCAACGGTCAGAATGGCAGGGGTCGCCTCCTCCTCCGGCGCATCCGACCGGCGTAGCACGGCACGAATGCGCGCCAGGAGTTCCCTGACGGCAAACGGCTTGACGATATAGTCATCCGCGCCGAGTTCGAGTCCGAGGACGCGGTCGTCTTCCGAGGCGCGCGCGGTCAGAAAAATCACGGGCACGCCGCCCAGCGTGCTGCTGCTGCGAAGGCGCCGGCAAACGTCGAGCCCACTGCCGCCAGGCACCATGATGTCGAGAAGGAAGAGCGCCGGCCGTTGCCGCTCGGCGTCCTGCAGAATCGCGCCAGGGGCTGGATAGACGCGCACCGCATACCCTGCGCTTTCCAGACGGTACTGGATCAATCGCCGGATGTCTGCGTCGTCTTCGAGGACAAAAATAGTCTGACTCACCCGCACTCCGGGCTGCGCCCTGCGCCGCCACCTGCCCAGCCTACGCCCGGGAGGCTGCCCAATTGCTAAAGCGAGGTAAAAACGCGGTGGTTGGGTGTTGGGCATTCCACTTTAGTGTTAGGGCGTACTGCTCAGGTTACCTTCGAGTTACCGAAGCGTTGTATATTTCAGGTTGATATACAACAATTTTCTTTTTGACTTGCTTGGAGGCAACATGCGTCTCAACTTCTCAGCCCTGGGACTGCTGCTCCCGGTCGCTGCTCTCTTGTCTGGCTGTGCCATGCAGAATTCGGGCTCGGTAACATCGGCGGTTGTATCTGCCAAGGCGATTCGGGGCAAGGCATACGGAGGACAGAATCCTGTCAGCAGCGGCACGATTGGCCTGTACGCCTTTGGTACAGGTGGGTATGGAAGCGCCCCGACGCTGCTGGCAAGCACGGTTGCCGATTCAACGGGCTACTTCAACATCGATCCGAGCACCATCACCTGCCCCACGCCGACCACACCGGTGTACATCCTTTCGATCGGCGGGAACCCGGGCTTCGGCAACAACTCGGCTATCGTTCTCGGGTCCGGAATCGGCAACTGTGCGGATGCCGCGAACGCCTTCGTCACCATCAACGAGATCAGCACGGCGATGATGGCCTATACCTTCGCGCACTTCTTCAGCGCAACTCCTACTGCCGATGTCAACACGCCTGATCACTTTGGCGGGCCCGCCGACGCCACACAGACGATCATGAACGGCAACAACGGAACCTTGTTCACGCTTCTGGATGTCGAAAACGGCTACCCCCGGGTGAACAACAGCACAGTGACATTTGAGGGCAATAAGCTGATCACACTGGGCAATATCCTGGGCGCCTGCGTCAACTCGGTCGGCCCGGGTTCGCCCAGTTGCAATGCCCTGTTCAGCTACATCACAGGTCCGAACGGCGCGGTCCCGACGACCACACTGGAGGCTGCGGTCTACCTGGCCCTGAACCCGCAGCAGAACGTCGGCTATGTCTTTGCGCTGCAGCCACAGTCGGGTGCGGCGGCCTTCACGGGCGGCCTGACGGCTCCTCCGAATGATTGGACCTTGTCAGCCAGCTACACGACGCCGAACTTCGGCCTCGCGGTGAACACACGGACAGTGAGCACAATCGACATCGATCTCAGCGGCCGTGTCTGGTTTCCCAGCAACGCAGCGGGCAAAGGCGGCGTGGGTTACTTCGATCCAAGCGACGGTACCTTCAGCCCGGTGTTTTCGGCCGGCCTGGTTCATCCCCAGGAGGTGGCCATCGACATTGACGGCGAGGTCTGGGCCAACGACATGAACTCGTCCATCGTCGCCGGTTTCCCCGCAGCGAACCCCGGCGGGCCAGTTGTGTTGAGTCTGCCGAACACGACATCGACGGCCGTCACGATCGCCTATGACAACAGCGTGCGGTATGGCATTGTTGATGGCAATGGGTTGCCGGCTCTCGCGCAGGTGCAGGGCAAGAGTGCCTACACGCCTGTTCCGAATACGGAGATCCCCGGCGCGTATGGCTATATCGCTTCCAGCCTGGCCGCGGATGTGGTCGGTGGTTTCGGTATCGGCGGTCAGGAATTGGACACACCGACGACCTTTGACCTCTATCTCTCCCCGAGCGGACAGACCACGGAAATCACGTATCAGAGCTTTGAGGACTCCGGTCAGGTGGGCTTCACGTCGAACGACTATGTGGGTGCACGCGGCGGCTACGCCCCGGGCGATGACGGCATTTGCATCTGGAGCGCACAGAACTGCTTCAGCATGGCAAACGATGCGGTCCGGCATCCTTCAGGGCTTTCCATTGACGGCGCAGGTTCGCTCTGGCTGACCGATACAAACGGCCCGACCATCGAGCAGATCCCGCTGGTCAACGGATCGTATCTGAACGGCAGCAACCAGGCTAATAACGTGGTGTATGACCATAGCGGTGCGAACGGCGGCGGTACGCTATCTGCCCCGGCCGGCGTGGCGGTGGACCGCGCTGGCAATATCTGGATCAGTAACTACGGTTGCCATACCACCGGATGCACGCCGGGAAGCTTCACGCTTTCGGAGATCATTGGTGGCGGCGCCCCCACGATCACGCCAGTCTCCCGTCAGATTGTCATCGACGATCTGGCAGGCACTCAACCCCAGGTAAAGAAGGCCGGGACGGTCAAGTAGATCTCTTTACCTATGACTGAGAAGGCCCGCCTCGTGCGGGCTTTTTCTGTTGATGCCGTAAGGGGGCAGCCCGGTACACTAAGAGGAGCAAGACCGCTCGGCCAGCGAGGACAGCAGGATGACCAAGGTAGACCTTACCGATCGCGTCAGCGCACTGGGCGACCTTACGCGCCGCGACAGCGAAATTATCGTAGAAACGATGTTCGACGCGATCGTGCATGCGTTGCAGACCGGGGAGAAGGTTGAGGTTCGTGGCTTTGGCAGCTTCCGGACACGTCAACGCAACTCGCGCACGGGACGCAACCCCAAGACGGGCGCGACGGTGTCGGTCCCAGCGAAGCGAGTGCCCTTCTTCAAACCAAGCAAGGAGTTGCGCGAGCTTGTCGAGACAGCATCTACCCCAGGCAGAGCGCACACCGGCGAAGAGGCAAGTGCAGCTGCAGAAGAGTAGATGAATGCATCGCCTCGAAACGTTCGCAGGGATTTCAGGATGGACGTATGTATAAAGGGGAGCAATGACCTCTACCCCAGCGATTGAGACAAGAGCACTTTCCCGCACCTTTCATGGATTTCAGGCAGTGGAGGCACTGGATCTTACGGTTGAACGCGGGCAGTTTTTTGGGTTTCTTGGACCCAATGGCGCGGGGAAATCCACGACCATCAAGATGCTCACCGGGCTGCTTGCGCCCTCTTCCGGATTGATTCGTATTCTTGGGGAAGACCTGCTGACGCACCCGGTGGAGGTGAAGCGCCAGATTGGCGTGGTACCGGAAGGCATGGCCCTTTTCGGCAAGCTAAC
>CBAAAE010000185.1:0-5476 GCA_964658845.1 uncultured Novosphingobium sp.
GGCTGAAGCCGCAAAGAGCGGCGGCACAGGTACCTAGACCCCGCCCGCCGTCGGCCCCACCGCCACCACCTTCTTACGCCGGTTCAGCACTGAGCTTCTCCGCTTCCGCCCTCTCGAACTGGCATGGTCGATCTTGCCCCAGAAGGCCACGAAATAGTCCACCGCAGAGAGGATCGACACCACCGTCATCCAGTAGATCGCCGTCACGGCGATCACGTGAACCGGCACGAAGAACCAGCCGGAACCGCTGCGCCAGCCTGGACCGATCCACCAGGCATCCCAGCCATGTGCCAGAATCGCGGCGACTACCGAGACGATCTGGATCACCGTCTTGAGCTTGCCCAGGTCGCTGGCGTCAATGGTGAAGCCTTCGTTGACCGCAATTGAGCGCAGGCCGCTCACGAGGAACTCGCGGCCGATGACCAGAACTGCGATCCACGGCGGCACCACGCCCGGGTTGAAGCTGACCAGGCAGATATACCCGGCGGTCACCAGCAGCTTGTCCGCCAGCGGGTCCAGCAGCATGCCCATGGTGGTGATCTGCCCGCGCCGCCGTGCCAGGTAACCGTCGAGCCCGTCCGTAATCGACGCAGCGATGAACAGCCCTGACGCCAGAATCTCCTGCTCGTGTCCATGCACGGGAAAGCTCCGGGAAAGCAGCCAGATGAGCAGCGGCACCGAGGCGATGCGGCTCATCGTCATGGAGTTAGGAAGGTTCAAAGTTGCACCACCACGTGGTCCCATCATTCTGTCACACCCGGTCGTGCGCGGTCCTGAAGCACCGCGACTCGCTCCCGCACTGTGGCAACCCGGTTAAAGCGTCACCGGCGGATGTGCGTCAGCAAAGCATGTGCGGCATTCCTTTTGTGTCCCGAAACGCGGTCCATGTGGCGTCCTGCGTGTGACCCATTTCAAGGCATCACAGAGCGGCAGGTGGGACATGGTGTCCCTCATCACAAAGACAAATGGAGCAATATGGCCACGACCAAATTTGACACGACCATCAAGGCACTGGGCGACATCAGCGCGCTCAAGCCGGAAGCAGCCATCAAGAACATCGAAGGATGGGAGAAGTTCCTTAGCGACCACGAGGTTGAAGGAGCCAAGAAACTCACTACCGACCTGAATCAGCTGAAGAAGCTGCTTGCAGCCGACGAGCTGGATGACACAAAGATCAAGGCGCTGATGCAGAAGCTCGGCAAAGAGACAACCGCGCTTGCGAGCAAAGCGAAGCCGGCCGAAGCGGACCATGTCAAGCAGCTTGGCACCGCTCTGACGGAAGCTCTGTAATCAGGTGATGGCCGTCCACCCTTTCAGGTGAGCAAAGGGTGGACGGCCATCGTTTCACAGCTTGTCCTACGCGTAGATGCCGCGCTGCTTGGTGGTGTATGCCACTCGATCGATCGCCAGCATGTAAGCCGCAATCCGGTTGTTTACGGCATGCGACTCGGCGTAGCGAATGACGTCGATAAAGCTGGTCCGCATGATGCGATCCAACCGGTCATTGACCTCTTCCTCCGTCCAGAAGTAGCCCATGCGATCCTGCACCCACTCAAAGTAACTGGCCGTCACGCCGCCCGCGTTGGCGAGGATGTCAGGCACCACGAAGACACCGTTCCGCTCAAGAATGGCGTCAGCCTCAGGCGTGGTCGGGCCGTTTGCGCCTTCCACCAGGATCCGTGCCGTGATGTTGCGCGCATTGCGGCTGGTGATCACGTTCTCGTGCGCAGCTGGGATGAGAATTTCACATGCGGTGGTCAGCAGCTCGTCGCTGTTCGCCTCGTCCGCCCCGGCAAAGCCGCGGATGGATCCGGTCAGTCTGCGATGCTCGACGAGCGCGGGAATGTCGATGCCGGCCGCGTTCCACAGGCCGCCGTCCCATTCCGCGATGCCGATGACTTGATAGCCCTTATCCTGCAGCAGCAGGGCCGCATTCGACCCTACGTTGCCAAATCCCTGCACAATGACGCGGCAGTCTTCCGGCTTCCTACCCAGGTACCCAAGCGCCTGGTCACAACTGATCGAAACACCGCGGCCGGTTGCGGCAGAGCGCCCACGCGACCCGCCCATGTTGATCGGCTTGCCAGTCACTACGCTGGTGACGGTCTGGCGCATGTGCATGCTGTAGGTGTCCATGATCCACGCCATGGTCTGCTCGTTGGTGTTGACGTCAGGGGCGGGGATGTCCTTCTCCGGACCGAAGACGTCGATCATCTCCGCGGTGTACCGGCGCGTCATGCGCTCCAGTTCGCCCTGGCTCATCTTCTTCGGGTCGCAGATGACGCCGCCCTTGGCACCGCCAAAGGGAATGTTTACGATGGCGCACTTCCACGTCATCCAACTGGCCAGCGCACGCACCTCGTCCAGCGAAACGTCCGGCGCGTACCGGATGCCTCCCTTGGCCGGTCCACGCGCAATGGAGTGCTGCACGCGGTAGCCGGTAAACACCTCGATGCGGCCGTCATCCATCATCACCGGAAAGTGCACGATGATCTCACGCGCGGGCTGGCGCAACACCTTCCAAATGCCGGAATCCAGGTCCAGCTTGCCTGCTGCGAAATCAAAGCGGGCGGCCTGCGCCTCCCACGGGTTCAGCTCTTTATCGATCGCGTGTTCAAGCCCAGGTTCGATTCCGGTTTGCTCCAGCCCAGGTTCGGTGCTGGCTTCTTCCATTTCCACTACTGCCATACTGCTCGCCATGCCTTTCGTTCTGCCCGACGCGTTCGCGGTACGAGCTACTTTGATTGGACGCTAAGCGCGGACAGCGGATGCTCCAGCAAGCGCTTATACCTGATCGCAATAGCCTAGGCACCTGTGCGTTACGAACACGCGAACGCACTGTGAAAACGCGCGACGGACAGCTCTTCGAGAGCTTATCGGCAGAATGGCGTCCACAGGGCCGGCAAATATGCGCTCATACAATGCTCAAAGTGACCTTCTCACGCAAACAGCGCGCGCTGCTCGCAGTCGTGCCGCCAGTTGCCGCATTGCTGATACGCGCTCTGTGCGGGACCCTTCGTTTCCACGAAGTGGATGAAGCCGGTGCCCGCCCGGCAGATCTCTACCCTGCGGAACCGGATGTGTACGTCTTCTGGCATCGCGCGCTGCTGCTGGCGGCGTACCGCTACCGAGGCCTGGGGATTCGCATCCTCATCTCGGCATCGTTCGACGGCGAGTTGATTGCCCGCGTGGTGCAGCGCCTGGGGTTTGTACCGGTGCGCGGGTCCAGCTCGCGGGGAGGCGCAGCCGGCCTGCTGGCCCTGACCCGTGCAAGGCAGGCGGGGCACAAGACAGCCATTACGGCAGACGGCCCGCGTGGGCCAGCGTACGTCGCAAAGCCTGGCGCGGCAGCCGTGGCCAGGCGCGCAGGCAGTACGGCAAGCTGCTTTTACCTGCACGCCGAAAGCGCATGGCGGCTGCATTCATGGGACCGCTTCGTCATCCCAAAGCCGTTCAGCACCGTGCACGTTCGCTGGCAGGCACCCCTGGACATCCCCGGCTCAGAAGATGGCACGGCGTCAGTGCAGACAAGCCTGGACCGTGCCGTCGCCGAGGCAGAAGCAGCAGATGCTGCCCCCGCGTTCGCCGTTCCCTAGAATGAACCTGTGCGCGTCGACGACTTCGATTTCCATCTGCCGCCCGAACTCATCGCGCAGCACCCGCCCGCCGAGCGTGACGGAGCGCGCATGCTGACCGTCGACCGCGCGACAGGCGCGTTCGCAGACCGTATGTTTCGCGATCTGCCTTCGCTCCTGCAACCGGGCGATCTGCTGGTGATGAACGACAGCCGCGTCATCCCGGCGCGGCTCTTTGGTCGACGGGCAGGGCTCAGGACACAGGCCAACTCACCCGCTCCTACAGGCAGCGTCGAGGTGCTGCTGACCCAGCCGCTCGGGGGCGATACCTGGAGGGCCCTCGTCAAACCTGGACGCAAGGTGCCGGTCGGCGAACATCTCGTCTTCGATTTGCCCGCCGAAGCCAGCCCGGTACTAACCGCAGAAGTGATTGAGGCCGGCGAATATGGCGAGCGCATCCTGCGCTTCGATCCCACGGCAGATTTCTTTGCCACGCTCGACCGCCTCGGCCACATTCCGCTGCCGCCATACATTTACCGCGATCGCGAGGAAGATCAGAGCGACGATCGGGAGCGCTACCAGACCGTCTATGCCGGTGCGCACGGCTCCGCGGCGGCGCCCACGGCCGGCCTTCACTTCACACCTGCGGTGCTGGATGAGGTGCGTCTGCGCGGCGTGCAAATTGCGCACATCACACTGCACGTCGGCCTCGGCACCTTTCAGCCAGTGCGGGCGGAAGACCTTGCGGATATCCGGCTGCACGAGGAGTCGTATACCATCTCCGAAGTCACTTCTGCTGCCCTGCTCGCGGCTCGCGCCGACGGTCGGCGCATCGTTGCCGTGGGCACCACAACCGCGCGTACCCTTGAACACATGGCACTCTCGGACCACATGGAATCGCACACCGGCAGCACCCGCATCTTCATCCAACCGGGACACCGTTTCCAACTGGTGGACGCACTTCTCACGAATTTTCACCTGCCCCGATCCACGCTGTTGATGCTTGTGAGCGCCTTTGCCGGCCGGGACCATGTCATGGCGGCTTACACTCATGCGATCGATCATCGCTACCGCTTCTTCTCCTACGGCGACTGCATGTTCCTGGGCTGATCGCTGTCACGTCTCACTTCACGCGCGTGCGGAACCAGGCGCGCGCGTCTTAGCCGAGGAAAGGTGCCCCCATGCCCAAGTCCGATTTTGCATCGCAGCCGCGCATCGCGTTGCCCGGCAGCAACAAGCCTGCCTTCACCTCGGCCGGCACTGCCGCGCCTCTTAAGAGCCGGGGCGTCATCACGGTATCTGTGATTGTGCCGCGGAAGCAGCCCATCCCCCAGTCCTGCATCGACGGCGACCACATCAGCCGCGCCCAGTTCCGGGCCAGGCACGGCGCCGACCCCGCAGCCGTCAAGGCAGTCAAGGCATTTGCCTCAGAATTCGGCTTGACCGCGGCAGTAGACCTGCCTGGCCGCACCATTACCCTGACCGGCACCGCCGCAGCACTGCAGACTGCCTTTGGCGTGAAACTTTCCGAGCGCACCGTCAAAGGCAGCGGGACGTTCCGCGTGCGAGAAGGCGACATCTCCCTGCCCGAGCAGCTGCTGCCCCACGTCGAGGCCGTGCTAGGCCTGGATAACCGCCCGCAGGCGGAGCCACATTTTCGCGTCGCTAACGCAAAAGCGGTAAATACATCCTTCACGCCCGTCCAGGTGGCGCAGCTCTATAACTTCCCCACTGTAAGTGCCAAGGGCCAAACCATCGCATTGATTGAATTAGGTGGGGGTTTCCGAGCCGCCGATATTGCGGCTTACTTCAAGTCACTCGGAGTGACTGCTCCAAAGGTCCTTGCAGTATCTGTCGACAAAGGCAAGAACGCACCCACCACACCGGATGGCGCTGACGGC
>CBAAAE010000186.1:0-5268 GCA_964658845.1 uncultured Novosphingobium sp.
CGGTTTCCGCGCGAAAGCCGCTACGGGTGGCAACGAAGGTCTCCAGCATGGGCGCGGTACGGCTCAGCAGTGGCAGCAATCGTTTCAGAAGTGGAAGCAGTTCGAGCCAGCCCATGCTGCAATTGTAGCGATGCCGGGACGACTTAGACGGCGCGCAGTTTCAGGCCTTCGCGAACCTTATGCCGTTGGCTCAACCAGAGGTTGATTGCCGCCGCCAAAAGTGTGGCCGCAACGATGAACTGCGACCAGACGCAATAGATGCACCACTTTTCCAGAACATACTTCTCAAGGAACGTAAGCATCAGGGCGCAAAAGAAGCCGATCAGCGTCACCTGGAATGTAAGGAAGTTGAGGCCGAACAAGGCGAGCAGTGCAATCAGCGCGTAGCCTGCGATACCTGCAATTGCCACGGGCAGGTGGCCTTTGCTGTTCACGTCTTCATCGAAACCGCGGGGCGGAAAGACAGCAAACCGCGAATGGTTCACCGCGCCGCAATCCCAGTGCTCGCTGACGGCGCAGGGTGGGGTGGCATTGGGATCCTGAAGGTGAACACGCAGAGCCAGCACCGAGACAACGCAGCCTGCAAGGGCAAGCAGCGCGATGAGAAATCGAAGGAAACGCATACCCGTTTGACTGTACCGGCGGAGAAGCGCTTCATCAAATCCGGCGCGTCCAGGGTCCGCGCGGTTCAGCTTGCGCTCAGCGCCTCCGTGACGACGCGCAGCATGTCGCCCTCAGGCGCCACTTGCCCGGTCCATAGGAAGAACTGGCGGACGCCCTGCTCGACGAACATGGCGACACCTGGAATCACCGCGATGCCCCGTTCCGCAGCGGCGCGTATCAGTGGTGTTTCGACAGGGTTGTAGACCAGGTCGAAGAACAGGCTGCAGTTCATCTCAGAGGGGGTGATAGGCGCTTCCATCTGCTTGCCGCGCATGCCGTAGGGAGTGCTGTTGATGAGGATGTCGAAGTGGGTTGCCAGCAGCGTCGAGCGCGGCTGCACATGCGCTCCTGACTCCTGCGCCAGGGCCGCAGCTCGAGAGGCTGTGCGGTTCAGCAGGAAGACGTCCGCGCCGCGTTCGCGCAGGCCGAAGACCGCTGCTCTGGCGGCTCCTCCGGCTCCCAGTACCAGGACTCGTTTG
The DNA here is from genome assembly GCA_964658845.1 of uncultured Novosphingobium sp. GTDB lineage: Bacteria > Acidobacteriota > Terriglobia > Terriglobales > Acidobacteriaceae > Terriglobus. Next base: position 1,143 of record CBAAAE010000186.1, read on the forward strand.
CCATGTAACGGCATGACGCCCTCAAGCGGCTGAACGATGCCGGCAACGTCGGTGTTGTAGCCCGCAAGCTTGCCGTCCGAACGCCGCACGATCGTGTTGCACGCACCCATCTCAACGACGGTGCGATCGCGGTGGGTCAGCAGCGGCAGCACCGCTTCCTTCAGCGGCATGGTAATGCTTAGCCCACGGATGTCCAATCGCTCGACGACGTGCAACAGTTCCCTTGCATCAGCAGTTTCGACCGGCAGGTAGACCGCGTCGATCCCCGCGCTGTGCAGTGCCGTGTTCTGCATACGCGGCGACAGTGACGCACCGATCGGCGACCCTGCGACCGCGTACACCGCCGTGTTTGCCGTGATGCTTTCCACGCGATACAGGTCCTTCAGCGTGCCCGCCGAGATCTGCCCCGGTGCTGTACCCTCAGCTCCGTCAGGCGACGCAAAAGTAAAGGCCGAGCCGAAGCGCGGGCCTAGAATGCGCGTCAGAACACCCCTCTGACCCATGCTCATGGCGATCAGTCTGCCGGTCGTGGCATGCCGTTCCAACAGGTCCACGAGCCGCAGGCTGTCGAGCAACGACTGCGCCGTAGGAACGATCTTCAGGAAGTCAGGCGCGAACGCCTGCAAGCGTTCCAGAACGGCATCCAGGTCGGGCGTCGCCGCGAAATCGTGCCAGCTCAGGATGACTGCGGCACCCGCATCTCGAAGGGTCTGCGGGCCCATCACACCCAACTCCTCGGCGGTTTCGACCTCGACGTCGGCCAGCATGCAGCCGCTGCGTGCGGCCTCGGCTAGGAGGGCGATCTGCTGCGCTGCCGTGCCGTCGAAGCCTCCGCCATTGGAAGTGCGGCGACAGGTGGCAATCGCGGTCACATTGGTGTGAGCTTTGAGGAATTCGCTGATCTCAGCGAGGAGGCCAGATGGATTCTCGACAGAATCTAGCCGGAACTCGAAGAAAGAGTTCTCCTGCACAGCGGTCGTTGCCAGGTCCAGCATGCCCAGCCCGGCCAGCGCCACGCAGACCCGTCCGGCACGCGCGCGCAACTGCCCGGGCGTGATCGGGAGCGGCGGTTTGGGTGGAATGTCCATGCGAGGCCGATGGTACCCGGCAGGGTGGGCGAGCGCAAACCACAGGCGGGTGGCAGGCCGTTTCTGCTATCGTCGGATTCACAGAAACCGAACGGAGCAGGCTGATGGCAAAAGGCGTAAACAAGGTAATGCTGCTGGGCAATGCAGGTAAAGATCCCGAGATCAAGGCGACCCCGAGTGGGAAAGTGATCGCGACGCTCACCCTGGCCACGGCGGATCGGACGAAGGACGCGACCGGCAACTGGGTGGATAAAACCGACTGGCACAATCTCGTCTTCTTCGATCGCACCGCGGAGATTGTTCGCGATTACGTCAAGAAGGGCTCGCAGGTCTTCGTCGAAGGCAAGATTCAGACTCGCTCTTACGACGACAAGGCATCCGGGCAGAAGAAGTACTTCACCGAAATCATTGTCAGGGAACTGACGCTGCTGGGTGGCCGCGGCAACGCCGAAGGTGGAGGCAGCCAGTACTCGGGCGGGACTAGCAGCTACGGCGGCGGTGCCGCGAAGAGTGGCGGCAACACGGCCAGCTTCGACCAGCGTTCGCAGCCACAGGAGGACTACGCAAACGAGGGCATCACTGACGACGACATCCCGTTTTAGCCGGTGACGCTGCTCTACATCCTCGGTGGCCTGGCGCTTGGAGTGGCGGTGGGCGGCGTGTCTGGTCTGATCGGGCTTGGCGGCGGAGCCTTCCTGATTCCGGCGCTCACCTTCTTCTACGGCATGTCGCAGAAGAAGGCCCAGGGCACGTCGGTCGCAACCCTGTTGCTACCCGTAGGCGCGCTGGCCTTCTGGAATTACTACAAGGCTGGCCAAGTCGACCTGAAGCTGGGAATGCTAATTGCCATTGGCTTTACGGCGGGTGGCTGGTTCGGCGGTCTGTGGGCGCAGCACCTGTCTGACACCGTCCTGAGGCGCGGGTTTGCGGTGGTGCTGGTGCTGCTGGCAGCCAGGCTCTTCTTCCAGCGTTGAGCCACGACATTTAGACTGGACCCATGATCGACGAACAGATCTTTCGCCGCGACGCGGATCGCGTGCTGGAGCAGTTGAAACAGAGCCTGATCGACGCCGAGGAAGAAGGCGGATTCGAGGTGGAGGAGAACAGCGGCGTACTCAACGTCGTCTTCGAAGCCGCCAGGACGAAGTTCGTCTTTACGCCGAACACTCCCGTGCGGCAGATCTGGATCTCGGCACTTTCCACCAGCTTCAAACTGGACTGGATCAACGGCGCATTCACGCTGCCCAAGACCGGCGAAGATCTTAAAGCGTTGACGGAACGCCTGCTCCGCGAACAGACGGGCGACCCGGCAATCACACTCGGCTGATCCTGGCGTCTATTCGCGCAGTCCAATTGCGCTCATCATGCGGCCGGTAAACCCGTCCTCTGCGCGATGCGAGAAGAAGCGGCCCGTATCTGCGGCCGTATCCTCGCCAATGACAGTGATGTTCGCAGGAGGCACACCTGCATCCAGCAATTGTCGCCGGTTCGCCTCCCACAGGTCGAGGTGCAGTTGTGGACCGATGGGCGAGTGCCCGGGAGCGCGCGCCGTCATGAACAGCAGCGGATATTTCTCGCGGATGGGGTCTGAGGCGTACACGTCTCGAAACAGCTCGTCGCCGTAGCGGAACTGCGAGCGAAACTCCTGTTGCACCTCTTCACCGACGGAGTAGCTCTCCGGCCCGATCGACGGCCCGATCGCCGCAAGCAGGTCTGAGGGGTCCGAGCCATACTGCAGCCGCATACTGCCGACGCCGCGCTCCACCATGCGCGCGAGCGTTCCGCGCCAACCCGCGTGGAATGCCGCGACGGCTCGCCGCTTTGGATCGACCAGCAGCACCGGTACGCAGTCGGCCGTCTGAACGGTCAGCAGCACCCCGGGCACGTTCGTCATGGCCGCGTCCCCGCGCATGGTGGCTGGCTGCGTGAAGTCCTGCGTGGCTTCGCCGGCTGCCCGGATCATGCGAATGATGGGGGTGTGCCGCTGGTGCAGCAGAACAAAACGTTTGAAGTCCCGAGCGCCGAGCGACTGAAGGAAGCGTGTGCGGTTTTCACGCACGTTCGCTGGGTCATCGTGCTTTGTAAAGCCGAGGTTCAGATCGCCGAAGCTAGCCGGCAGCGAGGGCCGATAGCACCGCGACACGCCACCCGCACGGGTTGAAAAGCCGTGCACCAGCGCCTCGCACTGCTGCAGCGAAGCCGCCCGCAATGGCTGTGGTGATTCCTTTGGTGTAGCCGCAGCCTTCGCTGCTTTGTCCTTCTTGGGACCAACGAGACGCCGCTCGCCGGCGCTCCAAGACTGCTTGCGGGAGGTACGCGTGCCATGCTGCAGGCCGACGCCCGCAAGAATCTCGTCGACCGCAGCAATTGCTGCCGGACTTTCAAGATCGCCCGTGTTCGAGGTTGAGCTCACCCGGTGATTTTACCGGGTTCGGCGTCCCGGTCAGCGCTCGTTCAGGGGAATGTAGGGCGCAGGATAGGCCGGTCCGGTGTAGTCTGCGCGCGGCCGGATCAGGCGGTTGTTGTCGTGCTGCTCGATCACGTGAGCGGCCCAGCCGGAGATGCGGCTCACCGCGAAGATCGGCGTGAACAGGTCCATGTCGATGCCGAGCGTCGTGTAGGTGGAGGCGGAGTAGAAATCGACATTCGCGTTCAGCTTTTTCTCGCCTTTCACGAAGCCTTCAATCTTCTCTGACATCTCGTACCAGCGAGCATTGCCTGCCGCCGTTCCCAGGTCCTTCGACATGCGGCGCAGGTGGGTCGCACGCGGATCCTCTGTCTTGTAGACGCGATGCCCAAAACCCGAGACCTTGACCTTCTTCGCCAGCAGGTCGCGCACGTACTCCACAGGATCGGCGCCGGCTGCATCGATCTCGTACAGCAGTTTCATAACAGCTTCATTCGCGCCGCCATGTAGCGGACCCTTCAGCGCCCCAATCGCGCCGGTAATCGCGGAATGCACGTCAGACAGGGTTGCTGCAATGACGCGTGCGGCAAAGGTGGAGGCGTTCAACTCGTGATCCGCATGCAGCACCAGC
>CBAAAE010000187.1:0-2111 GCA_964658845.1 uncultured Novosphingobium sp.
AACGTGGTGCTTGCGTCGATTGGTCCCGTCACCACGGCAACCCTGCTCGAACACGGCTGCAAGCCCCACATCGAAGCACGCGAAGCCAGTGTTCCTGCGCTCGCCAGTGCTGTGGCAACCGCGCTCAAGAACCGCTAGTTAGCCCCGGCTCACGGGGCCTTGTGGTCCCAGTTCACATACTTCACGGGAGATACCATGAACACCGAATCATGGCGCGATGCCGCCTGGTACGCCGCCGATCTGCCCGCCGATCTGCTAACGCCCGCGCTGGCTATTTATCCGGAGGCGATCCGCCAAAACGTGCAGGCCACGCTGAAGCTGTTCGGTGGCGACGCGAGCCGTTGGCGACCGCACCTCAAGACGGTGAAAGCCGCCTTCGCGATGCGCCTGCTGGTGGAACTCGGCGTCACCCAGGCGAAGTGCGCCACGCTGCTGGAGCTGGAAACCGCATGTGCCAGCGGCATGCGCGACGTCGTTCTATCCATGTCACTGGTCGGTCCTGCCGTTCAGCGCATTCAGAGCATCGCAGCTGAAAATCCTGCTGTGAAGATCTCCGCGCTGGTCGAATCGACCGAGCATCTGCAGGCGTGGCGAGACTCAGGGTTCGCTCTCTTCATTGACATCAATCCCGGCATGAACCGCACCGGGGTGGAGCAGGAACGAGCGTCCGACATCGTCAGGCTCGCACGTCAGATCCGAGAGGCTGGCTGCACCTTCGCCGGTCTGCATTACTACGACGGCCACATCTCCGGCGTGGGCATGGAGGCGCGCTGCGTCGTTGCGTACGAAGGCTACGGCAAGCTGATGCGCGTGATTCATGCTCTGCAGCACGACGGCATCACGGTGCCGGAAGTGATCACGGCGGGCACGATGACGTTCCCATGCTCCCTCTCGTTCCCACCGTTCCTGGAGGAAGGATTTCATCACGTCTGCTCCCCGGGGACCATCGTCTACAGCGACCTGTCGAGCCTGTCACACCTGCCGGAGACATACGGCTACAGGCCTGCGGCCGTGGTGCTCAGCCGCGTTTTGAGCCGTCCCATGCCCGGTATTATTACGCTCGACGCGGGACACAAGGCCGTCTCGGTCGACTCAGGCGTGCCAAGCTGCCTGATCCTCGAAATGCCCGATGCCACGCCGTTGAAGCCCAGCGAAGAGCATCTGCCGGTGAATGTCTCCGGTCGCGATAATGTGTCTGTCGGGACGCTCGTTCACCTGGTGCCGAAACATGTCTGCACGACAGTGAACAACTTCAGTCACTGCGTCGTGATCGAGAACGGGCAGGTTACCGGCGTCGAGACTGTTACGGCTCGCGGGCGGCACGCGCCGCTGTAAGTGGTACATGCTAATTTCGCCTTCCTGAGCGAAGCACCTCGTGCGTAGTCGAGGATCTGCTTTCTCCGAGCGATCGAGCCACGGCGAAGGAAAGCAGATCCTTCGGCTACGCTCAGGATGACGTTCTAGACGGCACTCAATCCAAGGCAGAGCAGCAAACCCATCACCGAGATAATGGTCTCTGTGACTGACCAGCTCTTGAAGGTGTCCGGCACCGACAGGTGAAAGTACTCCTTCACCAGCCAGAAGCCGCCATCGTTCACGTGTGACCAGATCACGGATCCGGCACCGGTCGCTATCGCCAGCAGGGCCGGATTTGTGTGCGGCGTGTTCAGCGCGATGGGCGCCACGATGCCCGCGGCGGTGGTCATCGCAACCGTGGCCGAGCCGGTCGCCAGCCGCAGCAGGGCGGCCAGACCCCACGCAAACAGCAGCACATTGACGTGCATGCCTGAGGCAAGCGTGACCAGAACCTTGGCGACGCCGCTGTCGATCAGCACGCGACCAAAGCCGCCGCCCGCGCCCACCAGCAGCGTGATGGCGGCAGTGGGTGCGAGGCAGTTCGTGCTCCATGCCGAGATGGTCTCGCGGCTGAAGCCACGAAACGTTCCCAGCGTCACAAAGCTGACGAGCACGCCCACCAGCAGTGCAATATCGTCGTTACCGAGGAAGGTCAACGTACTGCCTACCGCACCGAGCAGGCCTGTTGCGCCGGCCATCCGGGTCTGCGTCAGGCTGCCCACCATCATCAGAACGACGGGCAGCAGGATGGTCCC
>CBAAAE010000187.1:2211-5246 GCA_964658845.1 uncultured Novosphingobium sp.
AGCATGGGCAGGCCCACCTCCAGCGGATGCTTCTTCGTCTCACGCGCGACCGTGAAGACGACGGGGATCAGCAGCACGAAGCCGACCTCGAAAAACGCGGGCAGGCCCACGATCAGGCCGATCAGCATCATCGACCACTGGATGTTTGCCATGCCGAAGCGCGCGATCACCGTCATGGCAATGCACTCGGCAGCACCCGATTCGGCCATCATCTTGCCCAGCATGGTGCCAAGCCCCACCACGATCGCGATGTGGCCCAGCGTCGCGCCTGCGCCTGCCTCGAACGACTTCACCACCGCACCGGCGGGTAAGCCGCTGAACAGGCCAAGCCCGAGCGACACCAGCATCAGCGTGACAAACGGGTTCAGACGGGCCGTCGTGATCAGCAGAATCAGCGCGGCCACCGCGGCCACGGCACCCAGCAGCAGAACGACACTATGCGGGTCAAGCAATGCGTTTCTGCTCCGATCGGACTGCAATCACTCGTGCGTTAGAACTGCCAAACTTCGGCCGGCAACGTCCGTGTGCCGCGAGTCAGGAAGCGTCCCGCGCGAGCGTTTGTCGAACCATCCGATGAGTAGGCGTGAACGCCGTTCACCCACACGCCGGCGATCCCGTGCGCGGGCACCTTCGGATCTTCATAGGTCGCACGGTCGAGGATGGTCTTGTGGTCAAACAGTACCAGGTCCGCCGCGTAGCCCTCGCGAATCAGGCCGCGATCGTTCAGTTGAAAGCGACGCGCGGACATGCCGGTCATCTTGTGTACGGCCTGCTCGAGCGTGAACATTCCCTCCTCGCGGCAGTACCTCCCAAGCACGCGCGGAAATGTGCCCCACAGACGGGGGTGCGGCCGCGGATCGTTGGGCAGGCCGTCTGACCCGATCATCGTCGCCGGATGCGCAAGGATGCGGCGCATGTCGTCTTCGGAAATGCTGTGGTAAATCGCACCTGCAGGCTGCAGACGCTGCGCCGCCTCCAACTGGTCCATGCCCCATAGTGCCGCGATCTCCTCGACGGTCCTGCCCGCCATCTCGGGATGCGGGGTGCACCAGGTGATCGTGATCTTTACGCGCGGGTCGACCTGCCGCAGATCCAGCGTGCTTGAACCTGCCGCGTACGGATAGCAATCGCAGCCGACGCTGCCCTGACTCCGCGCCTGGTCGAGCGCGTCCAGCACCTCAGCGCTGCGCCCCCAGTTCGCAATGCCCGCGCATTTCAGGTGCGAGACGATCACCGGCACGCCGCCGGCATGCCCGATCGCGAAGGCCTCCGCCATGGCTTCGCGGATCGCCTCGGTCTCGCTGCGCATGTGTGTCGTGTAGACCCCACCGGCGGATGCCAGCGGTTCGGCCAGCGCGATCACCTCGTCTGTCGTAGCGGACATGGCGGACAGGTACGCAAGACCCGTGCTCAGGCCGAGCGCACCCGCGTTCAGCGCCTCCTGCAACTGCGCGCGCATGGCTGCGATCTCGGCTGAGTTGGCGGCCCGATCGAGGCGATCCATGTGATTGCTGCGTAGAGCCGTGTGCCCCACCAGCGCTGCCACGTTTACCGCGGGCACGGCAGCATTCACGGCGGCCACGTAGTCGGCGAAGGTTGGGTATCGAAATTCCGCCGCGTCGCCCAGCAGGTTCATGGGATCGGGCAGCTCTGCCCGCAACGACACGGGCGACGCGCTGATGCCGCAATTGCCTGCGATCACCGTCGTAACACCCTGCGACAGCTTTGGCAGCATGCCCGGAGCCTTCAGAACGCTCAGGTCGTCATGCGTGTGCACGTCGATGAAGCCGGGAGCAAGCGTCAGGCCGGTTGCGTCGATCTCAATCGCGGCGTTCGTCTGCGCTCCGATGCCTGCAAGAACGATCCGCGCTGCGAGCACAGCCACATTGCCGATGGCCGCAGGATCGCCGCTGCCATCGACGATCGTTGCATTGCGAATCAGCAGATCGTAGGTGGTCATGCACTCTCCATTAAGGATGGCGGTGCTACGAGCGCGGCGATTTGTAGGCGACGCAATCTACTTCGACCTTGCAGTCCACGACCATCCTCGACTCCACGCATGCGCGTGCCGGTGGATGCTCGCCGAAGTACTGCCGGAAGACGCTGTTGAACGAGGCGAAATCGCGGGCATCGTCCAGCCACACACCGCAGCGGACCACGTCTTCCACGCCATAGCCGGCTTCGGTCAGGATGGCGATCACGTTCTTGATCGCCTGGTGCGATTGCGGAATGATGTTTCCGGCCACGACCTCGCCGTTCACCATGGGCACCTGTCCGGAGACGTAGAGCCAGCCATCCGCCTCCACCGCGCGCGAAAAGGGCAGGTGCTGCCCGCCCTGACCCTTGCCGCCTTCAAATCCATAACGCTTGATTGCCAACTCAGAACTCTCCCCGTCATGCAGGACGTCATGCGCCTGCTTTGCCGCAACAGTGTATCCCGCGCGTCTCGCGTCCACGCAGTCTCACGATCTGAACAAGAACGGCGGCCCACCCTTGCGACTCCATCGCAATGAGTGTGCGCGCCCGGATGGACGCCGCCCCACCCCGTCTGAAATGATGGGTCGTTTCGAGACAGTTGTGTCGCCTTCGCACGAAATCGAGCCTTTAGCTGATCTGCCGGAGAACTACCATGGACCTCACGACCAATCGCAGAAACTTCCTGCTCGCCGGCGGACTTACCGCGCTTGCTTCCAAACGTGCGTTCGGTGCGAATGATACGCTGCGGCTCGGCATCATCGGTGCTGGCGGACGCATGCGTTCGCTGCTCAACTCCGCGGAAAAGACGGGCGCGACGTACCAGATCGTGTCGGTGTGCGATGTCTACGGCCCGCACCGGGAAGAGGTGAAACTGCGCCCGACCGCGACGTCGGCGACGCTGCACACGGACTTCCACGAGGTGCTGAACGACAAGTCTGTGGACGCCGTTATCATCGCCACGCCCGATCACTGGCACGTCCGCATTGCATGTGCGGCGCTCGCAGCGGGCAAGGATGTGTACCTTGAAAAGCCCGTGACGCACACGCTCGAGGAAGGTG
>CBAAAE010000188.1:0-5195 GCA_964658845.1 uncultured Novosphingobium sp.
GGATTGGCTAAGGAAGGTTCATGCTGCCGGAACTGCACAAGGTACTCGATCTGCTGGAAGCCGGCTTTGGCAAGCTGCGCGTGCTTGTGGTCGGGGATGTAATGATCGACCGCTACATCGTGGGCGATGTAGAGCGCATTTCGCCGGAAGCACCGGTGCCGGTTCTGCGGCAGTCCAGGGAGTACTCGCGCCCCGGTGGCGCCGCCAACGTCGCGATGAACCTGGCGGGCCTTGGCCTGCAGACCTCGCTGGTGGGCTACGTCGGCACCGATGCACACGCAGCGGAGTTGAAGCAATTGATGATGGCATCAGGCGTGGACTCGTCCGGCCTGGTCGAATGGGGTCTGCCGACCATCGCCAAGACCCGCGTGATCAGCCGCACACAGCAGTTGATCCGCATCGACGTGGAGAGCCGGGAGAAGCCGACAGTGGACGATGCAGCGAGCCTGCGGACAAGCGCCGTGGCTGCCGTTGCAGGTGCGAATGCAGTCATCCTTTCCGACTATGCGAAGGGCGCCCTGGATGATGAGCTCTGCCGAGCGGTGATCGACGCGGCAAAGGCCAGGGGCCTGCCGATCCTGGTGGATCCCAAGACGCGTGATTTTTCAAAGTACGCGGGCGCCACCACGGTCTGCCCGAACCTGCACGAATTGAGTGCGGCCACCGGCGTTGCTGCGCATGCAACAGAGGACCTGCTGCGCGCGGGTCGCGCCCTGCTGGCTGACCTGTCGGTCGACTTCCTGACCGTCACCATGAGCGAGAGAGGTATCCACGTGCTATGTCGCGGCGGCGTCGATCAGGAGTACCGTTCGCCGGCACGTGCGCGCGAGGTCTTCGACGTGTCAGGCGCAGGAGACACCGTCATTGCGACCCTTGCGGCGAGTCTTGCAGGGGGCCTGCGCGTCGAGTCGGCAGTCGACCTTGCCAACATCGCTGCGGGCATCGTCGTCGCCAAGCTGGGCACGGTGCCGGTGGCCGCGCATGAGATTGTGTCGGAGCTGACCGTCTCGAGCGGCATGTCATCGGGCGAAAAGGTGCTTGACCGGGACCGCGCCCTGGCACGTGTCCAAGAGTGGCGTGCGTCGGGCGAGACCATCGTCTTCACCAATGGCTGCTTCGACCTGCTGCATATCGGCCACATCACGCTGCTGGAAGACTGCCGCCGCTTCGGTTCGAAGCTGGTGGTGGGCATGAATACGGACCGCTCCGTCAGCCGACTGAAGGGGCCGTCCCGCCCCATCATCAGCGAGAATGAGCGCACCCGCGTCATGGCCGCGCTGGGGTCGGTCGATCTTGTGGTGCTCTTCGACGAAGAGACGCCGCTCGACCTGATCCGCGGCATGAAGCCCGACGTGCTGGTCAAGGGCGGCGACTACACAGTCGAGACGGTAGTGGGGCATGAGGACGTGACCGCCGCCGGCGGTCGGGTCGAGATTGTGCCGACGGTACCGGGCTTCTCCACCTCGAACATCGTCCGCAAGATGATCGCCGGTGCAAGCGAATGAGTTGCGAGTCGTGAAGGGAAGTGGTGAGAGCGCTGGGGCTCGAACCCAGGACCAACGCCTTAAAAGGGCGATGCTCTACCAACTGAGCTACGCTCTCAACCAGACCCAAGGATAACCGACTTCAGGGCCGAGGGTCGACGGCTGCTTGCGCAGGCTGGAAAGTGGCGCGGTCGAGTTTCAGCAGGGAGCCCTTTCCAAGCGTGCGGTCGAAGATGTCGCCGTAGCTGCCGACCGCTGCGATGACGTCCGTAGCCCACGAGTCCGGCAGCGAGAAGGCGTGAGCGGTGTTGGCCGTTTGCTGGGCCAGTGCTTTGGCTTGGTTGCGCTCAGCGGCATACAAGACGTTGAGCGTCGCTTCGACCACTTGCGCCCATTCAGGGTCGTCCGTGCGATAGGCCATGGCGAGGGTATCCGCGCCGTAGGTCTGTTGCAGGATGAAGTACGCGTTGGCCATCGCTCCGGTGCTGGCGCGTGTCAGGGCGAGTCGCGTCAGATCGCCGGCAATTGCCACGCAATTTTCCGTGACAAAGGCCGCTTCCATCTCGCCCTCTTCCTGAAAGGGAAAGGGCAATAGGTCAAGATGATGTTCTGTAAACCAGGCCTGCAGCTTGGCCTCGGTGGGAGTCTCAGTGAGGTAACAGATCTTGCGTCCGCTCAGTTGATAAGCGGCCGTAACGCCGGCATCGCTGCGCACCATCAGGCCGACGGCGTCACGTAGCACCGGTTGGCTGAAGGCGACCGGCAGCGCTTTGCCTTCAGCGTCGGACGGCTCGCTGCGAACGCTCAGCGACGCGATCAGGTCAGCTTTCCCGGCGGCGAGCGCGGCCATGCTCGTGGCGTCGTCGGCGTAGTAGGTGACGAGCATGCGGGCCTGCGCGCCCAGGGCTGCAATCGCAACCGCCTTGCACAGGTCGCGATCAAAAGCCGCGCGGTTGCCGTGTTCATCCGTGCTGGAGTACTCCGCCTCCGAGCGGTCGATGCCGCATCGTAAAAAGCCACGCGCACGCACTGTCTGCAGGGTCTGGCCTGGTGTCTGCGCGGCTGCGACAGTGGATAGGCACAGTGCCACTGCCGCACACAGCCCAGCCGCTATGGAACCCATGTGCCAGAGGTGGGAATGCCAGGCGTCGTATCCGGCCGTGGGTTGAAATCAGCGGGGATCGGGTTGGGCAGCTTGGCATCGGTCGGTGTGATGTTCAAGGACCGGCAGCCCTGTCCGCCGCGGTGTGGAAACTGTGTCAACTCCGCCGGTGCAATGGTGGCGTAGCTCGGGTCGAGTGGCTTCTTGCGGCCGCTCAAACGCTGCTCGTCGAAGCCCGAAAGCAGGTCGCCGACACCGTCGACCTTGTCGTCGGCGGGTCCAAGGTCTTTCTGATGGAACTTGTCCAAGCCGATCTGCCGAGCGCGCTCCTCGTCGGGGAGATCGGCCAGCGGCACCAGCCCGTAGAGTTCATCGACCAGCTTGATGATGGAACTGTGCTCGGCCGGCTCATGCGAGATGCCATGCGCAACGGCATACGGCGAAATCATCACGAACGGCATGCGTGGGCCCTGATCGAGCGCGAAGCCCTTAGCGTCATGCGCTCGGATGCGCGGAGCCACGTGGTCGTACAGGCCGTCCGTCTCGTCATACGCGATCAGGATGACACTCTGCTTCCAGTACGGGCTGGCCGCGATGGCGTTGATCGCCTCGGCCAGCATGCTCTCGCTGATCTGCGCATCGGCATAGCCGGGATGATCGTCGTTGCCGTTGTAGACCTCGGCCAGGCGCGGGTTCGGATCGGAGGGAGGTAGGTGCCGGATGTTCCCGTAGCCACCGCGTATGTAAAACACGCCGGAGGCAGGCAGACGGTGCGCGCTCACGTCGTCAAAAAATTCCTGCAGACCGTGCATGTGCGACGCGACGGAAGGATTATTCGCGATGTAGCCGAAGTACTGCGGCGCATTGTGATGCGCAACATAGCCGGTGTGCAGCGCCTTTGCGGCGGGGTCAGTGGGCTCGTGCCCGTAGCCCTGCTGGTACCAGCCCCAGTTCACCGCCGCGATGCCGTGACCGGCGATCTTCTCAATGTCGTCCTGCACATCCATCAGGTCGTGCAGGCCATCACGATCGGTGGACGTGGTGGTCTTGATCGCGTCGCCCATGAAGGACAGCGGCAGCGTCGCGTAGGTCATGTTGCTTTCAGGATTCGCCGATCGGCTGTGCTTCTTGTCTGCCGTCGACATGTCCAGCAACTGGTCCCACATGGGATGTGGATTGTTGGTCATGGGCATGGTGCTGCCGTTGGGCAGTTCAGCCTGCTCGGGATGCAGCATCCACTGGGTTGCGCCGCTCTGTCCAGCAATCATGCCGAGCGCGTTCGGTCCGGACGGGCCGATCACCGTGTCCATGAAGTGGTCGAACAGCGTGAAGCGATCGGCATATTGCCACAGGAAGGGGACCGTATCGCAATCCACGTGCGCCATCACCAGTTCGCCCATCTGCTTGCGGGCCAGTGTTGGCGCATGGTTGGGCTTGCCATCGTTCAGGATGATGCCTTCTTCTGCGACAGCGTAGCGGTCGTTCGCCGCGATGTCGTTCGCGTCCAGGTGCAGCTTCTGCACGCTGGTGATGTGGCTGTGGTTCACCGAAGCGGTGTCCTGCGGATACAGCGGCACCGTCTTGCCCTTGCGATCGAGAACGGTGGCGGGGATGCGAAAAGGGCTGATGGAGCCGACGGTGCCGTCCACATTCACGATAGGCTGCACGAAGCCCGGTATCTGCGACGGCGGCTTGCCGTACAGACCGTCCGCACCTGGGTAGCTGCCGAAGTAGAAGTCGAACGAGCGGTTCTCCTGGAACAGCACGAAGACGTACTTCACCTTGTCACGCACCAGCGCCAGCTTTGCGTCATGCGACATCATTTTGCGCGGATCGACCTTCAGCGTGGCGCTCCGCACCGTCTTGCTTGAGGGTGGTGCGATCTGCACGAAGCTCGTACCCGCGGGCGGCAAGGGGACGACAGGTGCCTGCGCGGTCGCAAGTGCGGAGCAGCCAAGCATGAGAGAGGAAAGCAGCGGAAGTCTGGAAGGTCGCTTCATGGATGGTGTTTTCCATCTTAGTCACCTTGTCATCCCGCAGCGTAGCAAAGGGATCTGCTTGTTGGTCCGGACCAGCAAATTGCTAGTTCAGGCACACATGCAGATCCCTCCACTTCGTTACGCGATGACAACGCTTCGGTCACCGATTAATGAACGGTTTCTGCGTTACAGGAGGACAAGTTAGAAGTGAAATGAGACCTCGCCTGTGACCGAGCGCGGCGTGACGTAGTGCGTGCCGGAGAAGGTTGAGAGGAAGTTATACAGCGCGTACTTGTTCATCACGTTGATGGCAGTAAGCCGTGCGCCGATGCTGTAGTGTTCGTCATGCGTGTGGAAGATGCGGTCGTCGCCAAGTGCCATGTCGAACAGGTTGCGCGGTGCAATGCGCTGCGGGTTGTGATCGTCATCCTCTGTACCCGGCGATGGAATCGACAGCAGCTTCGAAGTAAGCCCGGCAGCATCGCAGATGGTGAAACCGGAGGTCTGCGTGGCACGCACGCCATCGCAGGTCAGGCCTGCCGTGAACTGCTCGTCCGCTGTAAAGCTGCTTAAATTGATCGCGGGTTTGCCGTTCAGCGTGAGGGGTCTGCCAGCCGCGTCGAACGAGTA
>CBAAAE010000189.1:0-4580 GCA_964658845.1 uncultured Novosphingobium sp.
ACACTCTGCGCGACGTTGTTTCAATTGCAGTGGGACTTCGCCAGCTACATCGCAATACGGAGAAGTCACATCATGATCCATCGTTCCCTCACCACCCTCGCCCTCGCGGGCTGCATGCTTGCACCTTTGGCGTCTTTCGCCGCTGAGAACACCCCCAGCACCGCACCGGCTAAGGGACCCATGGTCCACGTCACGCTGAAGAACCTCAGCAACCTGACCCAGAACCTGATCATCCTGGGCCGTCCGGTTTCACTGGCAGCGAACGAGCAGTACATGCTGGAAGCACCCGCGGGCACCCAGGTATTCGGTGCAGATAACACCGTAAAGCTCACGATTGTGAAGGGTTACAACGGAGCCGTTGCCTCATTCCGCTAGGTTGCGGAATCTGCTGAGAATCTAAACAACGAACCCTCCGGCAGACAGGCTCGCTTGTCTGCCGGTCCCGGACTTACAAGGGATGGACGTGGTGCGCGCTGCAATCGCGTACCGCGTCCTTTTGCTTTGCGGGGACCACTAAAGTCTACGGGACCCGCACGATATGCTGGTGATATGGCCTTGAACACCCTCTGTGTCTTCTGCGCTTCCGCCGATGGAAGCAAACCCGCTTACCTCGCGGATGCGCGTGAACTGGGTGCGCTGCTGGCGTCCCGCGGCATCGGCCTGGTGTACGGCGGCGCAAAGGTCGGCCTGATGGGCGCGGTCGCGGATGCTGCAATCGCCGGTGGCGGCCATGTGGTCGGGGTTATCCCGCACGTGCTGGTCGATAAAGAGGTCTCGCACGACGGATGCACGGAGCTGCACGTGGTCGACACCATGCACACCCGCAAGGCACTGATGGGCGAGCGGTCCGACGCTTTCCTGATCCTGCCTGGCGGCTACGGTACTTTTGAGGAACTGTTCGAGGTGCTGGCATGGAAGACCCTGCGGCTGCATAGCAAACCCATGTGCCTGCTGAACACTGCCGGCTTCTACGACGTGATGCTCACGTTCCTTGACCACTGCGTGACCGAGGGCGTACTGAAGCCGCAGGCGCGCGCCAACCTGCTGGTGGCCTCCTCCGCTGAGGAGGCCCTGCAGGTGATCGAGGCGGCGCTCTGATGCGGGGCAGCCCTGCGTCGGCAGGTGGCGCGAATCTCCCCTAGTCTCATGCACATCCAAGTTCCCATGGCTTGAAAGACGAAGCCGATGGAGACGCCGTAGATGCCTGATCTTTTTGACTCGATTCGTGTTGGCGACCTTGATTTGCCAAACCGCATCCTGATGGCGCCGTTGACGCGCCTGCGTGGCACCGTGAACCATGTGCCGAGGCCCGAGTTAATGGCGGAGTACTACGCGCAACGCGCGTCTGCCGGCCTGATCATCTCCGAAGGCACGCCGATCGACCCGCTTGGCGTCGGGTATCCGCAGGTGCCGGGCATCTGGTCGGCGGAGCAGGTCGAGGCCTGGAAGCCGGTGACCGAAGCGGTGCACCGGGCCGGCGGCCGTATCTTCGCGCAGATCTGGCACGTGGGCCGCATCTCGCACTCGTCGTACCTCGATGGAGAGCCACCGGTCGCACCCAGCGCGATTGCCGCTAAGGGAACCGTGGCCGTCATGCGCCCGATCACTGCGTATGAAACGCCGCGCGCGCTCACCACGGGTGAGGTGCACGGCGTTGTGGAGAAGTTTGGACGCGCGGCCGAAAACGCGAAGGCTGCAGGGTTCGACGGCGTGGAACTGCACGGCGCGAACGGCTACCTGCTGGACCAATTTTTGCAGAGTGGATCAAACCAGCGTGACGACGAGTACGGCGGCTCCATTGCGAACCGGGCAAGGCTGATGTTGCAGGCGGCGGACGCGGCGGCGGCCGTATTCGGGCCGGGCCGGGTGGGCATGCATTTGGCGCCACGCAGCGATTCGCAGGGTGTGTCAGACTGCACGCCGGCAGAGACCTTCGGGTACGTCGCCCGTGAACTGGGCAAACGCAAGCTTGCCTTCCTGATGGCTCGCGAGTACCAAGGGCCGGACAGCCTTGGGCCCATGCTGAAGCGGGAGTTCGGGGGCGTCTATATCGACAACGAAAAGTTCACGTTGGAGTCAGCGAACGCGGTGCTCGCTAGCGGTGAGGCGGATGCGGTCGCGTTCGGCAAGCTGTTCATCGCCAACCCGGACCTGCCGCGGCGGCTGCGCGAAGGTGCACCTCTGAATCCTCCCCGGACGGAGTCGTTCTACACGCATGAGGCGGAAGGCTACATCGATTACCCCGCGCTCGCCTAGCAATCCCGTAACGAAGTCAGGGATCAGCTTGTCTTCTAGACGGTCCTCAGCCTGAGCAAGAAGCAGATCGCTGCGCTGCGGGAGGACAGGTCATACCTGTCTAGGTCGAACAGAACGCAAGGAACTCGGCTAGCAGGTTCTGCGCGACACGCACCCTGTAGCGCGCGGTCGAGCGAATGTCGTCGATGGGTGCGGCCTCGCCAAGCAGCGCGGTGCAGGCGCTGCGCTGTGTCTCGGGTTCGCGTGGATCGCGGCCGAGCAGCGCAGCCTCCGTCATGTACAGGCGAGCCGGCCTATCAAGCAGGCTGGCCGCGCCAAGAGCAATCTCCACAAAGACGCCATCTTCAATCCTTGCTACACCGGCGAGCGCGATCTTCGAGATGGCCTGGGCGTTGCGCGTGCCCACCTTACGCACCGCCTGCCGATGCCCTGCGAAGCGCCGCGGCAGACGTACTGCGGAGATCAATTCGTCCGAGGTCAGCACCGTTCGCTTGTAGCCGAGGTGGAAGTCGCGGTACGGCAGTATGCGGCGGCCTCGTGCCGAGAGGATCTCCACCTCCGCATCGTAGACCAGCAGGGCCGGTGGCGTGTCCGCCGCGGGCGATGCGTTGGCAATGTTGCCGCCAAGCGTGCCTCGGTTCTGGTTGGCGATGGAACCGGTCCAGCTGGCAGTCTGCGCGATCAGCGGAAACTCCCGCGCGATGACGTCGCTGCCTCGCAGATCGGTGAAGGTGGTGCCCGCGCCGATGCGCAGCGTGTCACCAACCGACGCATCGATGAAACGCAGTTCGTTCAGATTCTGCAGGCTGATGAACCTCTTCTGTGCGAGCCTGCCCGCGCACAACGCGACCATGAGTTCGGTGCCGCCCGCCAAGGGCGTCAGCGGCTCGTTCGCCATCAAGGCAAGCACCGCATCAAGTGTGCCGGGTGCGACCAGGTCGAAGTCCGATGCGTCCGACCTCATCGTGTAAGCGCTCCGACCGGGACGATGCCGACAGCCTCACGCACGGCTTCGAAGATGCGCATGTACCCGGTGCATCGGCAGAGATTGCCTGCCAGACCTTCGCGAATCTGTTCTTCCGTGGGTTGCGGATACTTGTCCAGCAGGTGCTGCGTCGCCAGCATCATGCCAGGTGTGCAGATGCCGCACTGCGCTCCGCCGCCCTGAAGAAAGCAGCGCTGGATCGGGTGCAGACGGCCGTCGGTCGCCATGCCTTCGACCGTGCACAGGACGGCGCCGTCTGCCTGCAGCGCGGGGACCAGGCAACTGTTCACAAGCTCGCCATTCATCAGCACGGAGCAGGATCCGCACTCGCCCTCCCCGCAGCCTTCCTTGGTGCCGGTCAGGCGAAGGTCTTCGCGCAGCACGTCGAGCAGTCGGCGCATGGGCGGAACGTCTACCGTACACGCCTCCCCGTTGATGCGCATTCTTATCTGGCTCATGCGAGCGCCTCGCTGAAGTAAGGTCCTGCGACGGCGGGTTCCAGGTCTTCGCTGCCACCGTCTTCGGCATGGGTCATGCGCTCGAAGATGTCCTCCGGCAGCAGCGGGCACTCGTTGAACGCGATGCCGGTAGCCGCCTGGATGGCGTTCAGGATGGCCGGCGCGGGGCCGTCCATGGGCAGTTCGCCGATGCCTTTGGCACCGAACGCGCCGTGCACCGACGGAATCTCCTCGAAAAGCACGTGGATGGGCGGGAGGTCGGCGCTTGTCGGCATGATGTAGTTCGTCATCTGGTTGTTCTTCAGCGCGCCCTCGCGCCACTCACATTTCTCGTAGATTGCGTAGCCGATCCCCTGCGCCACGCCGCCTTCAATCTGCCCGGCGGCAAGCACCGGATGCAGCACCTTGCCAACCTCCTGCAGCGCCCAGAAGTCCGTGCAGGTGGCCTGGTAGGTGCGCGTGTCCACCGCGACTTCGGCCACGTAGATCGCCCAGCCGAAGGCGGGATACGCCTCGCCGCGAAACTTCTCGTCATCCCAGAAGATGTCGCCCGGCGACTGGTACCGAGCCTCGGCGGTAAGTTCACCATGCGCCGCGCGAAAGGCGAGCGCGGCTTCGCAGAACTGCTCCGCGGTGTACGTTTCTCCTAAGAGGTTAGGAGAGTGCAGCTTCAAGAGCAGGTTCGCGCATGCGTTTTCCACCAGCTTGCCCACCACCATGGCCGTGCGCGACGCGACGGTGGGGCCACTGTTCGGTACGCGATGGGTATCGGGCTGTGCGATCAGCACGTGCTCGTACGGGATCTGCAACGCCTGCGCGGCCACCTGGCAGAGGATGGTGTTGGTGCCCTGGCCGAACTCGGTGGACGACACGAGCAGGAC
>CBAAAE010000189.1:4590-5195 GCA_964658845.1 uncultured Novosphingobium sp.
TGTTCATCGACCTCAACTTTGACCAGCGAGTTCAGCCGCCGTTCGCCCGATCCGGTAAATCCCGCACCGTGAAAGAAGCTCGCAAAACCCATGCCGCGCTTGATTGGCGACGTCTTGTTCTCCGCGGCGAAACGCTGCTGCTTGGCGTGGAAGTCACTTGCGGTCAGGACGCGTGTCAGCATCGCGCCCATATCGATAGGGTCCTTAACTACCTGGTGGGTCGCGGTCATGTCGCCAGGGTGCAGAAAGTTGCGGCGGCGAAGCTCTTCCGGGGTGATGCCGATGACCTCTGCGATACGGTCCATGTGCCGCTCCAGCGCGAAGAGCGATTGCGGCGCACCGAAGCCGCGAAAGGCCCCGTGCGGCGGTACGTTGGTGGCCATGGCCTTGGCCCGGATGCGCAACGCGGGCCAGTTATAGCACCCAGCGGCATGGATAGTGCCACGCGAAAGCACCACCGGCGACAGCGTGCAGTAAGCGCCGCCGTCGATCGCGAAATCGATCTCGCAGCCCAGCAGCTTGCCCTCCTTGCTGACAGCGGTGCGGTGCCGCGTGCGCGAAGGATGCCGCTTGGTGGTCGCGGCCATGTCTTCGCCGCGATCGTA
>CBAAAE010000190.1:0-5043 GCA_964658845.1 uncultured Novosphingobium sp.
ATTTCGACGCCCTGCTTCACAAGCTCGACCGCGTTCGCACAGAGCGCCTCGATGCCGGTCTCAAGCGAGTAGCGCGACGAGAAGACGCACTTCAACTCACGCAGCCGCAGCGCGTCGCTATGGGGATACTTGCCCAGCCGCAGCGCTTGCATCTTGCCGATGGACAAGAACGGCGACGCCAGCGACATGCCCGGCAGAGCAAACTGCTTGCTCAGCATGTGCGACCACGGACCGAGACGCGTGTGTAGCGAGACCACAATCGCCTCACGCAGCGGGTCGATCGCGGGATTGGTCACCTGCGCGAAACGCTGCCGGAAGTACGCGTAGATCGGTCGCGGGGTCTTTGCGAGGTAGGCCAGCGGCGTGTCGTCGCCCATGGACCAGACCGCGTCCTTGCCGTCGGACGCCATCGGCTGCAAGACCATGCGAACGTCTTCCTTGGTGTAGCCAAAGTGGCGCTGCGCCTGCGAGACCGCGGGCTGGTCCGTGGGATCAAGATCAACCCACTCCGCCGCGATGGTCGTGTCATCCAGCATCGAAGCGTAGTCGAGATCGGCGTCAAACAGGTCCAGCAGCTCGTCACTCTCGTAGACCTTCTGCTTCTCCAGATCGACCACCAGCATCTGACCCGGTCCCAGCCTGCCGCTGTGGACGACGGTGTCAGGGTCGAGATCGACCAGGCCAGCTTCCGAGCCAGCCACGACCAGGCCGTGGCTGGTGACGGCGTAGCGGCTCGGCCGCAGACCATTACGGTCAAGCGCCGCGCCCACAAAACGGCCGTCCGTAAAGGCGAGCGCGGCCGGTCCGTCCCACGGCTCGGTCACGTCCATGTGGTACTTCAGAAACGCAGATTCTCGATTCGCGACGGCAGGCGGCAGCAGGATCCGGATCGCTTCGGCGATGGTGCGGCCGTTCTGCGTCAGCAGTTCGACCGTCTCGTCCAGGCTGGTGGAGTCGGTGCCATCCGCGGTCAGGATCGGCTGGCACTCATCCGGCAGCGTTGCGTAACGAGCCTCCATGCGCGCGCGATTGCCCCAGACCGTGTTGATCTCGCCATTGTGCGCAAGGGTGCGGCCAGGCTGGGCGCGGTGCCATGCCGGTGTCGTATTCGTCGCGTAGCGCTGATGAAAAAGCGCGAACGGCGTGGTGAAACCCGGGTCCTGAAGATCGGGGTAAAACTCCGGCAGCAGGCGACCAATGCACATCGATTTGTAGACAATCGTCTTGGACGACAGCGACGCAACATAGCCGGTGACCTGGCCCGCCTCAAGCCTGCGCTCGAAGCTTTTTCGTGCGAGGTACAGCTTGCGCTCGATCTCCTCCACGGGCGCACCGGTGACCAGCACGTGACGGATGTCCGGCATGGTGCCAAGCGCGATCTCGCCCAGCACCTCGGGCCGGATGGGTACACTGCGCCATGCAAGGACCTGCAGACCCTGCTCGGCCAGGCATTCGCCCAGCACGTCGCAGGTGTTTGCATCGTTTTCACGCACAAACACGACGCCCACGCCCAGCGGCTGGTCGGCGGCGAGCGTCACCTTGCAGGTATCCAGCAGCAGCGCGCGCGGAACGGCGGTCATGATGCCGACACCGTCGGAGCTCTTGCCATCGGCGGCCACCGCGCCCCGGTGTGCCAGGCGCGCCAGCGCCGTCAGGGCGTCGGTCAACACCTTGTGCGTGGGTGTGTTGCGGGATTCAGCGACAAAGCCAACCCCGCACGAGTCGTGATCGAAGCGTGGGTCCACGAGGGAACGCGCCCGCGATGCACAGGCTGCGGTAACTTCAGACCGGGAAAGCGGAAGACGCGTATCCATGGCTCATTTTACGTCTCGCGCAGGATTGGTTGCCCTGCTGCGGACAGACTTTCTGTAGGGGTTCAGAACAACTGCGTACCGGAAGGCTTGACTGCGAGGGTACTGTATATTTATACAAGTCATTGCATACTTATGCATCCCCTCCGGCCAGCGTGCATCAAAACCCTGGTCCGGTAATCGCCACATTCCGCATCCGCTCCCCAAGCCACAGGCCTGACGGTACGCGACACCTCTGGCAACACCCGTGGCAGGCACCTGAAGCATGAAGCAGCAACGACATACCGCAATTCGCGATCTGCTGGTCACCACCAGCGTGCTGTCCCAGGACGAGCTACGCAAGAAGCTCGCAAAGCAGGGCTTCACCGTAACCCAGGCGACACTTTCGCGCGACATGCATGAACTGCACGTCATGAAGGGACCGAACGGCTATGCGCTCCCAGACAACGGCGATGAAGAAGACGACATGCCGGGCATCCGGGATACGCTCTCGAACTTTGGCATGGAGGTCAAGCAGGCGCAGAACCTGCTGATCGTCATCACCACCACGGGATCGGCGCAGACCGTGGCCGCCGCCCTGGATTACGAAGACTGGCCGGAGCTGATGGGAACCATCGCCGGCGACGATACCGTGCTTGCAATCTGCGCGGACAGCACACGGGCCGCAATGCTGAAGGCGCGGATGGAAGGTTTGATCGGTTGAGCACTGTTGCCCTGGCGAGCGAGTTGCAGCAAGCGCTCGCACCCACAAAGTCGAAGGTCCAGACCGCGGTTGCGGGCGTGACCGGCTATGCCGGCGCGGAGCTTGCGCGCCTGCTGCTGAACCACCCTCGCATGGCGGCTACGCCGCCGGTGTTTCTGGGCCGCATGGATGCGGAGCCGGACGCGACCACGATCTACGACCTGCATCCGCAGATCGCGCGGAACGACAACCAGCCCGCGCCGCCGGTGATCCCGTTCACATGGGAGTCGCTGCGCGACCACGGCACTGAGATCCTGTTTCTGGCGACGCCGCATGAGCAGTCGCGCGAGTGGGTTCCGGCTGCGCTTGCAGAGGGCATGCACGTCATTGATCTTTCCGGGGCGTGGCGGCTGCACGATCCGGCACATGCCGCCGTCTACAGGCTGCGCGATGCCGACCCCGCGCTTGCCGCTGCGCTGCAGAGCGAGGCCGTGTACGGCTGCCCGGAACTGCATCGCGATGAGATCAGCGGGGCGCGCCTGGTGGCGAACCCGGGATGTTATGCGACGTCGATCAACCTCGCGCTGGCACCTCTGGTGCGTGCGGGCGTGGTCGATCTGGATCACGGCATCGTCTGCGACGCGAAGTCCGGCGTCTCCGGCGCGGGCAAGGCCGCGACCGAAAAGACGCACTTCATGTACGCGGCCGATAACCTGTCCGCATACTCGGTCTTCGGCCATCGGCACACCGGCGAGCTACTGGAGCAGCTTCACCTGACGGACGCGCAGATCCAGTTCACGCCGCACCTGCTGCCCATACCGCGCGGCATTTTTTCGACGATCTACCTGCGCCTTGCCGAGCGCTCGACGCGGGAAGAGATCGAGCAGCTGTTGCATAACTTTTACGCGACCAGCCCGATGGTGCGCGTGCATCGAGCGGGCGATCTGCCGCAGATCCAGCACGTGGTTCGCACGGCCTTCTGCGACATCGGATTCGAGCTGGCACCGGACGGCAAACGTCTTGTGCTGATCTCGTGCCTGGACAACCTGCTGAAGGGCGCATCGGGACAGGCAGTACAGAACATGAACGTAATGTGCGGCTGGAAAGAATGGGAGGGACTCCTTTGAAGTACGTGATCAAACTTGGGGGTGCCGCGCTTGAGAAGCCGGAGTTACTACATGCGATCGGCAAGGCCATCGCAGACCTCGTCGCAGACGGTCACCAGGTCGCCATCGTGCATGGCGGCGGTGTGCAACTGACGCGCACGCTGCAGCAGATGGGTAAGACAAGTGAGTTCATCAGCGGCCTGCGCGTGACCGATGCGGAGACGCGCGATACCGCCCTGATGGTGCTGGCAGGCCGCGTGAACAAGTCGCTGGTGGCGTCGTTGGGACAACAGGGCCAGGCAGCTGTCGGCATCTGCGGTGGTGACGGCCATGTCTTTCGCGCGCGCAAGAAAAAGACGGTGCCCGACCTTGGATTTGTGGGCGAAATTGCCGCAACCGATGTGCGCTGGCTTGACGCCATCTGGAAGATGGGTGCGGTGCCCGTGATCAGTTCCATGGCCCTTGGTTATGACGGGGAGTACTACAACATCAACGCGGATGAAATGGCGTCGGCAACCGCTGCAGCCACCAAGGCCGATGCGCTCATCTTTCTAACGGACGTCCCCGGTGTTAAGGGCGCGGACGGCCAGGTGATGCGCTGGTTGACGCTCAAGGAAATTCCGCAGCTTGAAAAACAGGCCATCATCAGCGGCGGCATGCTGCCCAAGTTGAATGCATGCCGCGATGCACTGCTGGCAGGCGTGAAACGAGTCCGCATTCTGCCCGCGGAATCAGCAAAAACATTACCCGACTTGATCAGTTCGCGGGTGAACGATGGAACGGAGGTCATGGTCGCATGAGCAAACCGATGAACACAGGTGATGAGGTAAAAAGCTACAAGCAGAATGTTGGAGGCGAGATGCACATGAACCTTGTTGGGATACAGGCCGCGGAAAAAAAGCTGCTGCTGCAGACCTATGATCGCCATCCGATTCTGTTCACGCGCGGCGAAGGCGTGCACCTGTTCGATGATGCCGGCAACCGCTATCTCGACCTGCTGAGCGGCATCGGCGTGTCAGCGCTTGGCTACGGCCACCCTGCGATTACACGCGCCATCACCAACCAGGCTGCAACGCTTCTGCATACCTCGAACCTCTTCTATCACGATGGCACCGCGACGCTCGCGCTAAAGCTGACCGAGATGACCGGCATGGATCGCGTTTTTTTCTGCAACAGCGGCACCGAAGCGTGGGAAGCCGCGCTGAAGCTGGCGCGCGCACACGCCGGCAGGCTGCGCGCCCAGGGCAAGCCGATCGGCACCCGCTTTATCGCGCTGGAGCATTCCTTCCACGGCCGCACCATGGGCTCGGTCGCAACGACCCATAAGTCGAAGTATCGCGAGCCATTCGCACCCGTGATGCCCGATGTGGTCTTCGTCCCATTCAACGATGTGGACGCGCTGCGTGAGGCCTTTACCAGCGACGTTTGCGCCATCTGCATCGAG
>CBAAAE010000191.1:0-4969 GCA_964658845.1 uncultured Novosphingobium sp.
GCGGCCTGAGACCGTGCTACCCACCACAGCCGCTTTCTCCTGCGCGTGCGCACCATCCGCAGGCAAGATCAGCGGCAGGAGAAGGGCGATAGAACGTGTTGCGATGAAGCGCATGTAACCGGCACCTGGAAGGAGTTACGCGACGACTATAACGCGCACCCAGCCAAAATGCACCCCGGGGCTAAATACCCAGTTCCGCGCGGATGGCATGCGCGATGCTGTCCGCGTGGTGCCGCATGGCGGCCTCGTTCTCGGCCTCGATCATGACGCGCGCCAGCGCTTCGGTGCCGCTGTAGCGGATGACCACGCGACCGGTGTCGGCGAGTTCCAGCTCTGCCGCACGGATCGTCGAAGCGATCGAAACAATCTCCTCCAGCGGCTTCTTCTCGCGCACTTTCACATTCACGATCACCTGCGGAAACGTCTTCAGATCAGCAGTTAGTTCGCCTAACGAACAGCCGCTGCGATGCACGATGTCGAGCAGCAAAAGGGCGGTCAACAAGCCGTCGCCGGTGGTGCTTTTACCCGTAAACAGGATGTGTCCGCTCTGCTCGCCGCCGAGCGATGCGCCGGTTTCCTGCATCTTCTGCAGCACGTACTTGTCGCCCACGGGTGCGCGCAGCATGCGGATGCCGCTGCGTTTCAGCGCGGCTTCCAGGCCCATGTTCGACATGGTCGTCGCAACCACGGTGCTGTCATGCAGCAGGCCGCGTGCCTGCAGATCGCGAGCCGCCAGCAGCATCACGGCATCGCCGTTGACGACTTTCCCGTTCTCATCCGCGAACAGCGCGCGATCCGCATCGCCATCGAAGGTGATGCCGATGTCTGCCTTCTCCTCGACCACCATCTGCGCCACAATCTCGGGGTGCAGGGCGCCGCAACCCTCGTTGATGTTGCGGCCATTCGGGCTGGCATTGTGGATGCGCACCTCGCCTCGCAAACCCGCGAAAAGCTGCGCTGCCACGGAAGATGCCGCGCCGTTCGCGCAGTCCACCACGATGCGCTTGCCGTCCAGCGAAAGCCCGTCGACCGCAGCCAGCAGCGACCGCACATATTCCGCACGATCGCTCTCTTCGACGGCCGGTGGCGCGTCGTCGTTCACTGCCTCCGCATGCCCCGCTTCGAGCTGCCGGAAGATTTCGTCCTCAATCGCAAGCTCGGTCGCATCCGGCAGTTTATAGCCATCCGGACCGAAGACCTTGATGCCATTGTCCTGCCATGGATTATGCGAAGCCGAGATGACAATGCCCGCGCTGAAGCCGTGCGAGCGCGTGAGGTACGCGACCGCCGGCGTGGTGATGACGCCCGCGCTCTCAACGGTCGCACCGCCGCGCTGCAGGCCCGCCGTGATCACCGCCGCAATCCACTCGCTGGACTCGCGCGTGTCCATGCCGAGCACGATCTTCGGCTGCTCGCCGGCCCTGCTGACATGGTGTGCAAGCGCAACGCCCACCGCAAAGATCGTACGTTTGTCCAGCGGTGATTGACCTGCGACGGCGCGAATGCCGTCCGTTCCGAAAAGCTTTCTCATGCTGCTCCTGCTTCTTTGCTTGACGCACTGTCGGTCTCGAGCACGCGCGACCGCACGCTGCCGGATGCCAGTTGCGTAGAAATCTCATCGCCCGCGCGCACCTGTTCGGCTGACCGCAGCAGGGTGCCATCAGCACGAAACGCCAGCGCATAGCCGCGCTGCAAAACCGCCCTTGGCGACAGCGACTGCAATCGCACTTCCGCCCGCGCCACGCGCTGCCCAGGCCGCTGCAACAGCGACTGACCGGCACGCAGCAGGCGTTCCCGCAGACGTTCGTTCAGCGCCTGCGACAGCAGCACACCCCGTCGAACATCCTGTTGCTGCAGGCGATCATTCAAGGCGCGCAGACGTGCCGCACGCACCTGTAACAGGCTGGCCGCGGCGGCCTCCATGCGGAAGCGCCGTTCATCCACGCGCTGCTGCCGCCGACCGATCGCGTCACGCATTCGCGCAAAGGCGGCGGCGGGTGCCACGCGCGCAAACCGCTGCTGCGCGTGCATCTGCTGGAACCGGATGCCGCGCAGCAGGCGAGCCTCCAGGGCCTGCACCCGCTCTTCCACACGATGCTGCGCGGCCGTGATCAGTTCAGCCGCAGCCGACGGCGTTGCCGCCCGCAGGTCCGCGACAAAGTCGGCAATGGTGAAGTCCGTCTCGTGCCCGATGGCCGAAACCACCGGCAGATCCGATGCTGCAATCGCGCGCGCGAGCGCCTCGTCGTTGAAGCCGGCAAGGTCCTCCGCAGACCCGCCGCCGCGCGCGATCAGGATAATGTCGACCGGGTGCGCTTCTGAAGTATTGAAATATCGCAGGCCCCTCACCACATCCGTCGCGCACGTCGCGCCCTGCATGGTCGCCGGAAAGACCAGGATGTTCAGGCAGCCGTTGCGGCGACGGCTTACCGTAACGATGTCGCGCAGAACCGCTCCCTGCGTGGACGTGATGACGCCGATCGTGCGAGGAAACGCCGGCAACGCACGCTTGCGTTCCGCCTCGAACAGGCCTTCGCCGCGAAGCTTTGCCTTGAGCTGTTCAAACGCGAGCTGCAGCGCACCGGCACCGCGCGGCTCAAGCGTCTCCGCGATCAACTGCAGCTGGCCGCGGCTCTCAAAGACGGACACACGACCGCGCACCAGCACCGCCAAACCATCTTCAGGGCGGAAGCGCAGCAGCGACGCCTGCCTGCGGAAGAGCACGACCAGCAACTGCGCATCGCCATCTTTGATCGTGAAGTAGAGGTGGCCGGAGGGCGCGGGACGGCAATTGGAGATCTCGCCCTGCACCCAGACATCCGTGTACTCGCGCTCGAGCTTGCCGCGTAGAACGCCCACCAGTTCCGCTACGGACCAGAGCTTGCGCTGCGGCGGAGTAACCGGTGCAGGCGTGATGGTCGGCGCGGGTTCCGGCTCAGTGAAGATCAGCCCGAACTGCCCCAGCCGGTCAGCGGGCGGAGCGGTCTCCTTCGACTTGCCTACACCCCGGCGACGCTGCGCGAACAACTGCGCGAGCGATGCCGGTGTTGCGTCAGGATCGGCCATGCTGGTGTGATGTGTTACCGGACGGGAGCGCCGCTCAGCTTTTGCGTCGCAATGTCCGCAGCAGCCGACTTCGGTTCCTTGTCCTTGATTTGCGCGTAGATCTTCTTGGCATCGGCGGTGTTGCCGTTGCTCTCGTATAGTTCCGCAAGCTGCAGACGCGCCAGACCCGAAGGTACCAGCGTCGAGGGCTTGTTCGCTACCTTCTGATACGTCTCGACCGCCAGCGTATCGCGCCCGGTGGCATGGTACAGGCCAGCCAGCGCAAGCTGCGCCAGCGTTGCGACATCGTGGTTCCAGCTACCCGCCGACTTCTTCAGCAGCGTCTCCGCCCCGGCCTTGTCGCCGGATTGCAGAGCGGAAACACCCTGCAGATACAGCGCGTTGCGGCCCGCCGGCGTCATGCCGTACTTGCTGGCGACCACTGCAAACTGCGCGTTCGCCACGCGTGCCCGCTCTTCCACGCTGCCATAGCTTTTCACGGATGGCGGAACCGGCTGGTCCGGCGAATTGACCGGCGTGTCGTAGGTCTGCATGGCCGTGGCCAGTGCCGCATTGGCGGCGTTCGCGCGGTAGTTGTACACCACCGCGATGGCAGCGCCGATCAGCACGAGAGCGACCACCGCCACCGCAAGCTGGATCACCAGCGTTCGATTGTTCTGAAGGCGATCGAAAAAGGCGGTGCTGCTGCGGTTGGTATTCACGGCCAGCGGGCCATCCTGTCGAACGGCAAGCGGGGTCGTGCGAGTGCGCGGTGTTATATCCAAAACCTGTCCTTCTGCGGGCCGGCGAGACGCCGGGACTCACGTTGAGCGGGCGCGGCATAGCAGTGCTGCCAGCGGTAGCGCCATCGTCGAGTTTAGCAGCGTGCCTGTGCCGCATCAACGCTGCGGCCTTACCTCAGTCAATCCTCACGTTAGATTTCCGGGTACACCTCGGGCGGCGTTCCTCCCACTTGCGCGATTCAGAACAGGCGGCGACGGCTAGCCGGTGGGAAAAGTATCTATGTCAGATACATCACACAGGGTATGCTGGAGCTACGTCGGGCTAACCTCGCAACGCCGCGGAGGAGACTGCATGACCAATGCAAAGGTTCTTCTGGTGGATGACGATAATGCCGTCCGCACCAGTATGGAGAAGATTCTGGAGCGCCACGGATTCGGCGTCAGGACGGCTTCCAACGTGGCCGAGGCGCTGCGCCTCATCAGTTCCGAGGCCTTCGATGTACTCCTCAGCGACCTGCACATGCCGGGCGCAGGCGATGGCCTGACCGTCGTGAGTGCCATGCGCCACGCCAATCCCAAGGCGGTGACGCTCCTGCTCAGCGCGTTCCCGCAGATGACCGCCGCCGCAAACGCCATCCTCCTTCAAGCAGACGAGATCCTCGTCAAGCCGATTCATGTCGCCGATCTGCTGCGGGTGATCGAGCAGCGCCTGGAGCAGGGCACTGTTCGCGCCCCCGTCACCGAGAGTGTCGCCACAATCCTCGAACGGACGGCACAGAGCAGCATCGACCTCTGGTACTCACGGGTGCAGCTTGACGCGAAGCTCACCGCCATCCCACTGTCGTACAACGAACGCTGCGGCCACCTGCCGCAGATCTTTCGTGATCTGGTGGCGCGGCTGCGGGCCTTCAAGTCGCTTGGGACCAAGGAACTCGTCTCACCCGCCGCCATTGCGCACGGCGCCCTGCGATGCCAGCAAGGCTACAGCGCTGCCCTGATCGTCGAGGAGTCGCGCATCCTGCAGGTCAGCATCTTCGAAACCCTTCAGAACAACCTCTCCAACATCGATTTCAGCGTCCTGTTGATCGAGGTGATGACCATCGCCGACGAAGTCGACTCGCAACTGAGCCAGGCCATGGAAAGCTTCAGCGGAACCACCCGTCTCGCACAACCCGCGCACG
>CBAAAE010000192.1:0-4804 GCA_964658845.1 uncultured Novosphingobium sp.
CAAGGACCGTTTACTTTTTACCTATCCCGCCGGGCTCTACCGTCAGACTCTATTCCGCTGGGCCTGAAAGCACCTTCAGCGGAAGGCATAAGGCTTTTCTGGCTCGGCCGAACCTGTAGGGTCCTTCGCTTCGCTCAGGATGGCGGACTATTTACTTCTGGCAGTACTTACAAAAGTGCGTCGACCGTCCACCCAGCACGATCCGCTGCACGGGCGCTCCACAAAGCTTGCAGGGCTCTCCCGTGCGGCTGTAGACGCGGTGTTCCAACTGAAAAAAGCCCCGCACACCATCGGCATCCACGTAATCCGAAACGGACGAACCGCCAAGCTCAATCGCATGTTTCAGCACTGTTTGCAGCGCGCCGTGCAGCCGGGATAGTTCCGCCCGGGTAAGCCGGCCCGCGTGGCGTTTAGGCCGGATGCCCGCGCGGAACAGGCTCTCGTCCGCGTAGATATTGCCGACGCCGTGCAGCAGCGACTGGTTCAGCAGGGCGGACTTGATCGGCGTCTTCCGGCCCTTGAACAGGGCGGCAAAATCCGCGGGGTTGATGGTGAGCGGCTCGGCTCCCGGACCCTCGTATTCGGAGCCTTCCTCCACGATGCCCACCCGTCCAAACCGTCGTGGATCTACGAAACGCACCTCGCGGCCGTCGTTCAGATGCAGCGTGGCGTGGGTGTGGGGAGGCGCCGGCACGTCAGCCTTGCTGACCAGCAGGCGCCCCGTCATGCCCAGGTGCACAGTCATCTGTGCCGCAGCGCCGTCGGCCTTTTTCACATCCATCACGATGGTCTTGCCCACGCGGCGCACCCGCTCGATGCGCGCGCCGGTCATGGTGCTTTCGATGTGTGCGGCGGGTGACTTCAGGGGCTCTTTGTGAGACCCCAGCGTGACACTGTCAATGCGCGCGCCTCGCACCCGTTCATGCACCCCGTTCGCAACGGTTTCGACTTCAGGCAGTTCCGGCATGGTTCCTCAGATGAGCCCATGAGACGAGGCATCCCATCCATTATCCTGATCAAGACAAAGACTTACCAAGAGGGAGCACCATGGCCGCACTGACCGACGCCATCGACGTGAAGCGCAAGACCTACTTCGAACACGAGGGCATCCCCTACCACTGCCTGGACAAGGAAATCTCCACGCCGACTGCCCGCGGCGGCCAGACGCTCGTCCGCCTGAAGATGCGTAACCTGCTGACCCGCGCCGTCTTCGATAAGACCTTCAAGGCGGATGACAAGTTCCAGGAGCCGGACCTCGAGGACGTTGAGGCCACCTTCCTCTACAACGATGGCGACGGCGCCTACTTCCTTGACCAGACCAGCTTCGAAACCTTGCAGCTCAGCAACGAAATGCTCGGCGACTCGCTCGAGTTCCTGCTGGAAGGTACCGCAGTTCAGATTGAGAAGTACGCCGGCAATCCTATCGGCCTGCAACTACCCATGCACGTCGACCTTGTTGTGAAGGAGACAGAACCCGGCTTCAAGGGCGACACGGCTACCGGCACCACCAGCAAGCCCGCAACGATGGAGACTGGTCTGAAGATCCGCGTGCCCTCGTTCGTGAAGGAAGGCGAAAAGATCCGCATCACGACCGAGTCAAGGGAGTTTGCCGGAAGGGTCTAGCGTGAACACCTGCCGCAGCGGTTCTGCATCCAAACCGCCGGAAGGATAAACAACCATGGCAAAGTTTGCACTGTACGGCGAGTTGAAGGCCAAGCCCGGCAAAGAGGCTGAGGTCGAGGCATTTTTGAAACAGGGCGCGGAGATGGCGGCGGAGGAGCCCGGCACCGTCCACTGGTACGCCATCAAGGAAGATCGGCCAGGCGTCTACGGCATCTTCGACACATTCGAAGATGAAGCGGGTCGCGACGCCCATCTGAATGGCGCGATTGCAAAGGCTCTGATGGCAAGCGCGGACGAGCTGCTGAGCGAGCCGCCGGTCATCCGGAAGATCGGTTTGCTGGCCGAAAAGGTATGAGGACTGGACAGTCTGCCCAATCCTTTACGGATTTTGGGTGGACTGTCGCCCCTCATCCGGCGAGCATCTTTCGAGACGCGGTCAGTATCCGGCGTGCTCGGGGTAAAATGAACGAGGTAGACCTTCGCTACACGTTCGCCTGCCTTATCCTCTACACTCTGCGCTGCTTCCCGCCGAGCGGGACCTGTACGCCTTCCTGGAGACCATTTGATGACGACGAAGAAAACCGCTGTGGTGCTGGGCGCCCAGTGGGGTGATGAGGGCAAAGGCAAGATTGTCGATGTCCTGAGCGAGCGGTTCAAAGTGGTCGCGCGCTATGCCGGCGGTCACAACGCGGGTCACACCGTCATCATTGAAGGCAAGAAGTTCGTTCTCCACCTGGTGCCCTGCGGCGTTCTGCGCCCGGGCTGCCTTGGCATTATCGGCAATGGTGTCGTGGTTGATCCCGCCGCGCTGATGACCGAGATCCGCATGCTGAAGGCGGAGGGGCTGCCGATCGACGGCCAGCTATTCGTCTCCAATCGCGCACAGGTCATCCTGCCGTACCACCGCATGATTGAACTGGCTGCAGAAAACGCACCGGGACGCACGAAGATCGGCACCACGTCGCGGGGTATCGGGCCGGCGTACGAAGACAAAATGCATCGCAACGGCCTTCGCGTCATCGATCTGCTGAACTCGCAATTGCTGCGTACACACATTACCAACGCGTGCAACGAGAAAAACCAGATTGCGCACGCGCTGTTCGGTACCGAGCCGCTCAATCCGGCGAAAATCTACGAAGACTACGCACGCTTCGCCGATGAGATCGCGCCCTACGTGACGGACACCGCGGTGCTGCTGAACCAGGCCATCCGCGACGGCAAATCCGTCATGTTTGAAGGCGCGCAAGGTGCACTGCTGGATATCGACCACGGCACCTATCCATTCGTCACGTCATCCAGCGCGACGGCGGGCGGCGCGGTCATCGGCACCGGTGTTGGTCCGACGACGATCGGCACCGTTATCGGCGTCACCAAGGCATACGTTACGCGCGTGGGCGAAGGCCCATTCCCAACGGAAGACCACACCAGGGGCGGCGACGAATTGCGCGCGCGCGGGCAGGAGTACGGCGCCACCACCGGCCGGCCGCGCCGTTGCGGCTGGCTCGATCTGCCGCTGCTGCGCTACAGCAACATGATTAATGGCACGGAATGGTTGGTCGTTACCAAGCTGGATGTGCTGGACACGCTGGCTGAAATCCCGGTCTGCACCCACTACCGCATCGACGGCAAAGAGACCGACGTGATCCCGGCAGACATTCGCCGTTTTGAGCAGATCGAGCCGGTGTACGTGAAGCTGCCCGGATGGCAGGCTTCGACCGAGGGGGCACAAAGTTTCGAAGCTCTGCCTGCCAACGCCCAGGCATATCTGCGCTTCCTTGAGGAGCACAGCGACGCGAAAATCGGCATGGTGAGCACCGGCCCGGACCGCAACCAAACATTCGCTTCACCCGAGTTCGACACGGCAACAGGGGTTTCCGCATGATTTCTTTCACCGTTCGTATGCGCTTTGCACCGGAAGACCACGCTGAAATACGATCCATCCTGCAGAATCTGGGTTCAGCCTCGCGGCAGGAATCCGGCTGCGTTAATTACGTGACCCATTTTGTCGACGGCGATCCAGAGACCGTGGTGATCTATGAGCAGTACCGCGATGCAGAGGCGTTGGAAGCGCATCGCGCGTCGCCACATTTCGAACAGTATGGAACCAACGGCCTCTACCGAAAGCTGCGCGAGCGCACGATCGAAACACTGCTGGCCGTCGAATAAGCGACGATAAGCCGGATGGAACGCTCAGAAAGCACGCGATCAGGGCAGTGTTGTCCCACTTTGAAACTACGCTAAAACTCTGCCTGTAATCCCTTTGACCTCTCTATCATGACCCCGGTAGGATTCGAACGCGATGCACCTGCGTCCCCGACTCTCGAAATCCCTGAAACGCCCCGTGGCAATGGCACTGCTGCTGGCATCGGTTGGCGTGCTGAATCCACAGTCTGCACGGGCAGAACAGAAGATCAAGCCGCACAAAGAGAACCGGCGCGCGGATCTGCGCGAAATCGAGAATCTCGAAGCGCAATGGCGGTCTGCGTTGATCAAGGGCGATCCCTCACCCATCGAAAAGATGCTGTCAGACGACTTTCTTGGCATCTCGTCCACGGGAACGCTCTCGGACAAACAGCAGTATCTGCACCGTATCAGCGCCCGCGTGAACGAATTCTCTGCGATCGACCTTATCGATCTGAAGGTTCGCGTGCAGCCGACCTCTGCCGTCGCCATCTCTCAGGCCCATGTCACAGGATCGATCGACGGGCACCCGGTGGATGGTACCTTTCGTTACACCAAGGTGTACGGACGGGCCGCCAACGGCCAGTGGCACGTGCTGAACTTTGAGGCAACGCGCGTCTCGGCACCTTCGCCAAGTGTCCCTGAGATGCATCGAGGCATGCCGCTAAACAGTTCTCCCGCCCCCCGAAGCCACTAAAGCGGCCCATCCTGAGCTCACGTCATCCTGAGTAAAGCGAAGGGACTCCCTGAAAACTCGAACCGGGATAAAGCCTGAAGATTCTGCCCACTGCCACGGGCAGGAGAACTATTTTCGATGCGTGACTGAGTAAGGCGCCTGTCCCGCGTGCAGGGACCATATCGCCATCTCTTTAGGGCTCATCACAAAGCGTAACTCCCCTCCAGCCATCAACTCTTCGTGCCTTATAAAAGTACGTTCCAACGGCTTTCCGTTCAGGGTGACCGACTGAACAAAAGCGTTTGTCTCGCTCAGGTTTTCCGC
>CBAAAE010000193.1:0-4789 GCA_964658845.1 uncultured Novosphingobium sp.
CGCTCGAAACCTTCGGCCATGTCGAGGCAGCGGTGCATGTGCGCGAGGCCATCGCCACGCTGGAGCATGCCGGCCTGCCCCAGCCGGAACGGCTTGAGCAGCAGGTGAACGCGCTGGCAGCGTCGCTGGCTTCTGCGCTGGACGGTTGAATTCGACGCAACCCTCAGCCACCGCTTCCATCCAACGGGTATGCACTTACTTCTTGTCTGGCTGCTGAGCGCAATTGCACTGGTGATCGCGGCCTACATCCTGCCGTCGGTGGAGATCGAAAGTTTCGGTACTGCGATGATCGCGGCGGCTCTGATCGGGCTGCTGAACGCGACACTTGGTTTCCTGCTGCGGCTGATCGTGTTTCCGCTGACCTGGCTTGTGCCCGGGCTGGTGTACCTGGTGTGCGACGCGATCATGATCTACATCGTGTCCCGCTTTCTGCGCGGGTTTGCCGTTCGTAACTTCACGGCTGCGTTCCTCTGCGCACTGATCGTGGCAGTGGTCAACATCCTGCTTGGATCGCTGCTGTAGACGTGCAGAAAAGACTTCATCAGCACTCGGCATCCAGACCATGAACCCCGAAGCAGGCCAGGAGCACACCGACGAGTCGCCAACGCCCGCGCTGACCTCAACGGGGGCCAGCGGCTTCGCACCTCTGCGCATTCCGCTGTTTCGCGACCGCTGGATCGCCTCCACCGTCTCGGGCGTGGGCACGTGGATGCAGGACACCGCAGCCACATGGCTGATGACGGCGCTGACCGGCTCGCCGCTGCTGATCGCCCTGATGCAGACCGCGGCCAGCCTGCCGGTGCTGCTGTTCGGCTTGTTCGCCGGTGCGACTGCCGACATCTTCGAGCGGCGCCGTCTGCTGCTCTTCTGGCAGACCTGGCAGATGATTGCCGTGGGCCTGATGGCGCTGCTCGCGCTGGCCGGCGTCATCGGTCCGGCAACCCTGCTGCTGCTGACGTTCCTGATGAACATCGGGTCGGCCATGAACAATCCCGCATGGCAGGCGATCGTGCCGGAACTGGTGCCGCGGGACCAACTGCCAAACGCCGTATCACTTGCGGCCGCCAGCAACAACCTGGCGCGTGCCGTGGGACCCGCACTGGGCGGCGTGATGGTCGCGCTGTTCGTCAAGGCGGGCACGGGTGCAGGATGGGTCTTCGCGCTGAACGCCGGCTCCTTCGCCGCGGTGATCTGGGTGCTGTACGTGTGGAAGCGCAAGCCGCTGTTCAAGAGCGCACTGCCCGCCGAACGCATCATGGGATCGGTGGAGACAGGCCTGCGCTTTCTGCGGTACGCGCCCGCGCTGCAGGCCGTGTTTCTGCGGGCATTTCTCTTCACGTTCTCCGTCGCGGCGGTATGGTCGCTGCTTTCGCTCATCGCCAAGCGCGAGTTTGCGCACGCGACGATCTCCGGAGCCATGGGCTACGGCATTCTGAACGGATCCATGGGGCTGGGCGCGGTGGTGGCCGCGGTCCTGCTGGCACGTGTGCGTGCACGATGGGCGCCGGACACGATTCTTGCCGCGGCCAGCGTGCAGTACATCGCAACGCTGCTGGTACTCGCGTTTGTACATAACGTCTGGCTGGATGTGCTGTTTCTTATCGCGGGCGGGTTCGCATGGACGTCCACCATGTCCACCTTGAACGTAAATGTCCAACTGTCCTCGCCGGGATGGGTGCAGGCGCGCTCGCTCGGGATGTACCAGATGGTCTTCCAGGGCGGTCTGGCGCTTGGGTCGGTGGTGTGGGGCTACGTGGCCGAGCACACCTCCGTGGCCACCGCCATGACCAGCAGCGCCGTCCTGATGATCGTTACGCTGCCGCTGACACTGCGCCTGCATGTGCTGCGCGGCGACCCGCCCGACCTGTCACCCTACCAGTGGAAGCGGCCTGTGCCGCACCTGGAACTCGAGCCCGGGCCGGAGGACGGGCCCGTCCGCATCCTGGTCGACTACACCATCCCGATCGAGTGTTACAACGACTTCGTCAAGGCAGTCCACCGCCTGCGGAGAGTGCGCCTGCGCACCGGCGCCATTCGATGGGCGGTCTTCCGCGACGGCAACCACCCTGACCGGCTGGAAGAAAGCTTCGTCATGGAGAGCTGGCTGGACTATCTGCGCAGCCGCGAGCGCATGACCGCCGATGACGCCATGCTGCTGCAAGCCGTGCGCGAGATGCACAAAGGCGAAGAAACGCCGCGCGTCACCCACCAGGTCTATGCCAAGGAAGTCAGCGACAGCGCATAGCCCGCGGCCTACCAGCCCTCAAGCACGATCTTGCCGATGGACCGGCCGCTCTCAAGCCACGCGTGTGCCATCTTCAGGTTTTGCGCGTTGATTTTGCCGTAGTTCTGCGTCAGCGTGGTGCGCAACGTACCCATGTCGATCAGCTTCGACACCTCGGTCAGGGAGTCGTGCTGGCGAAGGATGTCAGGCGTCTCGAAGTAGCTGCGCGTGAACATGAATTCCCAGCAGATGGTGCCGGATTTACGCTTGAGCGGGCGCGCGTCCACCGGCTTCTGCGGGTCGTCGATGATGGCGATCTTGCCCTGGGGCGCAAGCAGTTCCGCGATGCCCGGATAGTGCGTGTCCGTGGCGCTGAGCAGGGCGATGTATTCCACCTCGCCCAGGCCGAGCTCCTGCATTTGCGTGCGGATGTCCCGGTGATGATCGATGACGTAGTGCGCGCCCATCTGCCGGCACCAATCGGTCGTCTCGGTGCGGGATGCGGTGGCTACCACGGTCAAGGGCGTCAGGTGCGAGGCGAGTTGGATCAGGATGGAACCAACCCCGCCGGCTGCGCCGATGATCAGGATCGACCCTTTGCGCGCGGCGTTGTAGCCGATGCGCCGCTGATCCACGCCCAGGCGGTCGAAAAGAATTTCCCATGCAGTTAATGAAGTTAACGGCATGGCCGCGGCCTGCGCGAAAGAGAGCTTCCGGGGCTTGTGCGCAACGATCCGCTCGTCCACGGTGTGTAGTTGCGCGTTCGCACCCTGCCGCGCAATGCAGCCCGCGTAAAAAACCTCGTCACCCTTCTTGAACAGCGAGGTCAGCCTGCCCACGCCCACCACCACGCCCGCGCAATCCCAGCCCAGCACCTTGTATTCCTTGCCGTTATCGGGCTTGGCGCTCTTGCGCTGCTTGGTATCCACCGGGTTGACGGAAATTGCCCTTACTTCAACCAGCAGGTCGCGGTCGCGCGCCAAGGGATTTGGCAACTCAATGTCGAGCAACGCATCCGGGTTGTCGATCGGGAGCGGTGTCTTGTAACCAACGGCCTTCATGGGTCGAGTGTATCTGGAGGAGCACAGAATATCCTGGCAGCCCGCGTGAACAAGCGTCAGGTTGCCAGCCCCACCTCGTGCATGGCTCCGTCAGAAAGCGCAGGCGCTACGCTGCGGCGGCCACTCCCGCGGCGGTACAGCAACGATTTCGGCCTGCCTTCTTCGCCTGGTACAGGGCTTCATCCGCGGTGGCCATCCAACCCTCGACTGCGGTGGTCTCGTGGTCCAATGTGGCGACTCCAAAGCTGGCCGTAACGCACAGGGGAGGATTACTGGAGATCTGAAAGGAGGCCAAATGAACCCGAAGGCGTTCCGCCGCGTCCAATGCCTGATCCAGACCTGTGTTGCCGAGCAGGATGCCGAACTCTTCGCCGCCCAGTCGCCCCAGTGTGTCGCCGTGTCTCAAATGGGAGGAAAGCTTCTCGGTTACGCTTCGAAGAACGAAGTCGCCCACCGGGTGGCCGTAGGTGTCGTTGACCCGCTTGAAGTGGTCCACGTCCAGCACGATCAGAGACGATCGCGATCCCGACCGCAGAAATTTGGACAGCGCCTTTTCCATCTCGAGCGTGAAGCCTCGCCGGGTCGCCGCGCCGGTAAGGTGATCGACCTGCGCGATCCTTCGCAACTCCAACTCGTTCACGACGAGGTCTGCAAAGCTCTTCAGCACCTGCACCTGGTCGGCGGTATACGTGCGGGGCACAATGTCGATCGCACAAAGCGAACCCACGTTGTAGCCGTCCGGCGAACAAAGCGGAACGCCCAGGTAGCTGCGGATAAAAGGGTCGCCCGTGACCTGCGGGTTCTGTGCGAAGCGAGGGTCAAGCGTCATGTCCGGGACAAAGAAGGCCCCGCGTTCCAAGATCGTGTGCGCGCAAAAAGATACGTCACGGTCCGTCTGCTGAAACGGCATCCCCACGCAGGACTTGAACCACTGCCTGTCCTTGTCGACGAGCGAGACCGTGCAGATGGGCACATCGAAAATCGTCTTGATCAGATTCGTAATCTGGTCGAAGGCCGCTTCTCTCGGCGTGTCCAGCACTTCATAGCTGCGGAGCGCAGCAAGGCGCCCGGCCTCGTCTTGTAGTTTCAAGTCTGTCACTTTGACATCATCGTCATTTTCATGGCGAGGATCAGTTCGTCGCGATACGAAGCCATCATGACGGACACGCTTTCCTCAATACGTGCTTCGCTCACGCCAACTGCTCGAAGGGCGGCGACCAACCGCTTCAAGTCCTCACGGTGGCGCTGCAGGCTGGCTTCCAGCTCGACCGGCAGATCAAGGCCGCTGAAGGGATCGGGCGCCGCGGAATAGTTCATGCCAAACGCCCTCGCCAAGTCGCAATTTTCCCGGGGATCTTTCAAGTAAACGTGGATGGGCCTTCTTCCACAAGATCACTTGCACCATGGCTATCGGCCACCAGCAGTCCAGCACTAGCTGTTTGCCGGAAAAACTCACACGGCGCATCAATGACACGTCGACGGGGACGGGTGTACCGCGAGGCAA
>CBAAAE010000194.1:0-4627 GCA_964658845.1 uncultured Novosphingobium sp.
AGCGACGGACGACCCGATCTGCAGCGCTGACGGGTGCCCCAGTGAGATGCGCATGTACATCAGCAGTGGCGTGCAGAACGGGATAAGCGACATGATCGTTGCAAATTTGCCGTCTGGCGAGTTCACCACAGCGCCCAGCGAAAACATGCAGATCGCCAGCGGCATGACCAGGAACATGTTGAGTTGTTGCAGCTCCTGCTCGGAATTCGTCATCGCGCCCAGCGCCGCAGCGATGGACGAGTACAGCATGTAACCCAGCAGAAAATAAATCAGGAAGAAGACGATCTGCATGGGCGACAAATGAATGTGTGCGCCGTTGCCGAAGTAGTGCGCGATCAGCGACGTGCTCGACAGCAGGAAACCCGCGGTAAGCCACACACCCACCTGCGTCAGGCCGACCGAACCGACGCCCAGCATCTTCCCGGCCATCAATTCGCTTGGGCGAATCGTCGCCAGCATCACTTCGAAAACGCGCGATGTCTTCTCTTCAATGATGGATCGCGCCACGTTCATGCCGTACAGCATGATGACGAAGTACATCAGCAGAAACAGCACGATGACGCCTACGTAGTTGGCCGTGGTGTTATCGGCTGCGCCCGTGTCGGACGAGTTCAACTCGACCGGCTGCATCAGCGCGTTCACCTCTCCAGCGGCCATGCCTTGGTGCTGCAACTGCTCGCGCATCAGCACCGTGCGCAGTGCGTGCTGCAGCGTCTCGCGCGTGGACAGATCCGCAGACGAGCGCGGCTTGTACTCCACCGCAGGCCGGCCGTTGGTGTGTTCCGGCGAGCGAATCCACAGGTAACCGTCCAGCGTCTTCGAGCTCAACTGGCGGTCCAGCGCTGGCCGTGTGTTCGCGCTTGGCGGCGCGATAATGTTCACCAGCATCGCGCTGTCTTCGCCGCTCTGCAGTTCTTTCTGCAGGTCCTCGGCTAGCTGCAGATCATACGACACCACCACGATGTGCGAGTCGGACTTGGTGTTCTTCGACATCAGTACAGACCCAACAAAACCGCCGCCCATCAGCAGCGGAATCAGGATCGTCATGATGAGAAAGCCCTTGGTGCGGATGCGCTCCAGGTACTCGCGACGTGCGATCAGGAAGATGTTATGCATCGACATTACCCCCAACGCGCTCGATGAAGATCTCCTCGAGCGTGGGCTCTTTTACCTCAAAGCGCGTAATGCGCGTGCCGTGCGCGACCGCATCGGCCAGCAGCGGCTGCGCATCCGGCTGGGCACCGCGCAGCTTGATGTTGACCATGCCGCCACCGTATTCCTTCACCTCTTCGACGACGGCGTTCTGCAGAAAACTGCTGTCGCCCTCGTACACCACATCCACGCGATTGCGCGGATACTCGCTCTTGACCTGGCGCATGCTGCCCTCAAGCACCACTCGGCCCTGGTGGATCAGCGAGATCTCGTCACACATCTTTTCCACCTGGTCCATGCGATGGGTCGAAAACAGGATGGCCCGGCCGGCCGCGCGTAACTCCAGCAGCGTGTCCTGCAGCAGGGCTCCGTTCACCGGATCGAGGCCGCTGAACGGCTCGTCCATGATGATCAGATCCGGCTCGTGCAGCAGCGCCGTGATGAACTGGATCTTCTGCTGCATGCCCTTGGACAGCTCTTCCGTTTTCTTGGGCAGCGCCTCGGTGATCTGCAGCCGGTCGGCCCAGGCGCGTCCGCGCTTTTCGGCCTCGGCTGCGGTCATGCCGCGCAGTTGTCCCATGAACGAAATCTGTTCCAGCACGTTCATCTTCTTGTACAGACCGCGCTCTTCCGGCAGGTAGCCCACACGCTTCAGGCTGTCGCGCTCAAACGGCTTGCCGAACAGCCGCACCGAGCCAGAGTCCGGCACCGTAATGCCGATCATCATGCGGATGGACGACGTCTTACCCGACCCATTCGGGCCTAGCAGGCCGAACATGGTGCCCGGCTCGATACGCATCGACAGCCCCTCGACCGCGACCTTGCTCTGATATACCTTGCGAATCCGATCGAGCTCGACGGTGGACATGGACAGGCACAACTCTCCAGGTAAAATATGCTGCCACGCAGACGGCATCGGCGCACGCAGGGAAACCCGCAAGCTGAGGATAGCAGCGCATTCCACGTGTGTCGGGCACCCACCCCCGCGCCATGCTCGCGCCGCTTGGTAGCATCACCATGTCATGGTCGAACTCTCCACGCCCGTACAACTGATCAAGGGCGTGGGTCCGCGCAACGCCGATGCCCTGCGCAAGCGCGGCGTCGAGACGGTCGAAGACCTGCTCTACCACCTGCCCTTCCGCTACGAAGATCGCCTGGACCCAAAGCCTTTGAGCGCCCTGAAGGCGGGCGAAATGGCCTCGATCATCGGCGAGGTGCGCGGCACCGCCATGCTCCGCGCGCGTACGATGCCGATCTTCGAGATGACCGTCGGCCAGGGCTTGGGCACGCTGAAAGCCATGTGGTTCCGCGGGGCCTACCTGCAGGACAAATTCAAGCCCGGCCAAACCGTCGTTCTGTACGGCAAGCTGGAGCTGTCGCGATCAAACACCGGCCAGTTCAAAATGATTCAGCCACAGGTCGAAGTACTGCCCGAGGCGGACGCCCCGGAAGACACGCCCATGCTCGAGGTGGGCCGCATCGTGCCGGTGTATGAATCGCTGGGCGGCACCACCCCGTGGGGCGCAAAGCTCGGCTCGCGATGGATGCGGCAGGTGGTGTGGCGGCTGCTGGATGAGCTTGCCGCGGGCGCACCGCTCGCCGAACCGGTGCCGCTGTCCATGCGCAAGCGGCTCGGCCTGCCGGCGCGTTTGCAGGCCCTTCGTGAGGCGCACTTTCCACCCGCAGGCACCTCCATGGCAGACCTGCAGGGCTTCACCACGCCGGCACACGCACGCCTTATCTTCGAGGAGTTGTTCTACCTTGAGCTCGGCCTTGAGCTGAAGCGCATGCGCCTTCGCGACCGTGCCGGCATCGCCTTTACCGCGGATGAAAACGTGCGCGACGCCATCAAGCAGGTCCTCCCCTTTCGTCCGACGGCAGCGCAAAAACGCGTGCTTGGCGAGATCGTTGAAGACATGCGCAAACCCCAGCCCATGCGCCGCCTGCTGCAGGGCGATGTGGGCAGCGGCAAGACGATCGTCGCGCTCGAGGCCGCGCTGATCGCCATTGAAAACGGCTACCAGGCTGTGTTGATGGCGCCGACCGAGATCCTCGCCACGCAGCATTACCTGTCCGCGCGCAAGCTGCTGCAACGCTCCACGCGCGAGTACAAGGTAACCTTGTTAACTGGTTCGCTGGACGACGCGGAGAAGCGCCGCGCACGTTCGCGCATCGCTCGCGGCGACGCGGAACTCATCATCGGCACACAGGCGCTGATCCAGCAGAAAGTCGACTTCGCCAACCTCGGCCTGGTCATCGTGGATGAGCAGCACCGCTTCGGCGTGCGGCAACGATTCACCCTGATGAAGAAGCCCGACGAAGGCGATCCGGACGTGCTGGTGATGACAGCCACGCCTATCCCACGCACGCTTGCCCTGACCATCTACGGCGATCTCGAAGTCAGCGTCATCGACGAGCTGCCACCCGGCCGCACACCGATCGTGACCCGCCGCACTACCGACGAACGTGCCGACGACGTATGGGCCTTTGTGCGCAAACAGGTGGCTGCGGGGCGGCAGGCCTACGTCGTGTATCCCGTCATCGAAGGCGCTACCGACGACCAGCCGGAGCTCGACTTTCCCAGGGATCCCGAGCCTGAGCCAATCGCCGCATCCACGAACAACCGCGCAAAGAAGGCTTCAAAATCAGCCGCTAAAAAATCGGTGAAGAAACCTAACGAAACCCTAATTGAGAAACCGGCACTACGCGCCGCCACAGACATGTACGAGGAGCTGCGCCACGGTGCGTTGCACGGCCTGCGGCTGGGCCTGCTGCATGGCCGCTTGCCTTCGGACGAGAAGGAGATCGTCATGCAGCAGTTCAAGCGTGGCGACATCGACGTGCTGATCTCGACCACTGTCATCGAGGTCGGCGTGGATGTGCCGAACGCATCGCTGATGGTGATCGAGCATGCGGAGCGATTTGGCCTGGCGCAAATGCACCAGCTGCGCGGGCGCGTCGGCCGCGGCTCCGCCAAGAGCTACTGCGTGCTGATGACGGGCGGCCGCGTGTCACCGGAAGCGGAGGGGCGGCTGGACGCGATGGTCCGCACGCAGAACGGCTTTGAGCTGGCCGAGCTCGACCTGCAACAGCGCGGCCCGGGAGAGTTTTTCGGCACGCGCCAGGCCGGCCTGCCGGACTTTCGCGTCGCCAACCTGGTTCGCGATCGCCGCCTGCTGGAACTCGCAAAAAGCGAGGCTTCCGACTTCGCCAACCTGCGCACACGCGATGTCACGGAAGAAGACCGAGCCGTCGTGCGAACGCAACTGAAGCAGCACTGGCAACGACGTTACGGGCTGGTGGAAGCATAGGTTGTGACCCTCGCGCACAACGCGTCCCCTCTCTTGAAATCGTCATCCTGAGCGAAGCACGAAGTGCATAGTCGAAGG
The DNA here is from genome assembly GCA_964658845.1 of uncultured Novosphingobium sp. Classification (GTDB taxonomy): domain Bacteria; phylum Acidobacteriota; class Terriglobia; order Terriglobales; family Acidobacteriaceae; genus Terriglobus. Next base: position 4,542 of record CBAAAE010000194.1, read on the forward strand.
ATCTGCTTGCCTTTGAGTGGCCGGGCTGTTCAAGGAAAGCAGATCCTTCGGCTTCGCTCAGGATGACGGCGCAAGAGTTCGCTCAG
>CBAAAE010000195.1:0-4530 GCA_964658845.1 uncultured Novosphingobium sp.
GTACGCCGGCGGACGCATTCCTGGTGGCTTCATCAAGCGTGAAGGGCGCCCGTCCGAGAAGGAAATCCTCACCTCGCGCCAGATCGACCGGCCCATCCGTCCGCTCTTCCCGGAGACCTACCGGCATGAGACCCAGGTGGTCGCGTTTGTCTATTCCGCCGACAAGGAAAACGATCCGGATACAGTCGCAATCAACGCGGCAAGCTGTGCGATTGCGCTGTCGGACATCCCCTTCATGGGCCCCATCGGCGCAGTTCGCGTGGGCATGGTCGATGACCAGTTCGTCGTAAATCCGACCTATGCCGAGCGCGCCAAGAGCCAGCTCAACATCATGGTGGCCGGTACCAAGGACGGCATCGTGATGGTGGAATCAGGCGCGAAAGAAGTGTCGGAAGAGAAGGTGGTTGACGCCATCGAGTTCGGCCATGAGCAGGTCAAGCTCATCTGCGCCAAGATCATCGAATTCGCGGGCATGGCCGGCAAGACAAAGCGGGTCATGAAGCCGATCGAGCTCGACACCGCCTACGCCGACAGCCTGAAGTCGCAGGTCGGCGAGCGCCTGATCGACGCGGTGGACACGCAGAAGTACGACAAGATCGTCAGCTACGCCAAGGTGAAGGAGCTGAAAGATGAGCTGAAGAAGGCTCTACCGGAAGCCGACGCCGTCGCTTCGAAGAAGCTTGGCAAACACTTTGACCAGCTTCGCGAAGACATCTTCCGCGAGCAGGTTTTGAAGGATCGCATTCGCCCGGATCGCCGCGCGTTCGACCAGGTTCGCCAGATCGACATCGAGATCGGCATCCTGCCTCGTCCGCACGGCTCGGCCCTGTTCACGCGCGGCGAGACGCAGGCTATCGTGACGGCGACGCTCGGCACGGGTGACGATTCGCAACGTATGGAATCGTATGAGGGCGAGCAGAAGCGCCGCTTCATGCTGCACTACAACTTCCCGCCGTACTCCGTCGGCGAAGTGGGCCGCATGACCGGCACGGGCCGCCGCGAAATCGGCCATGGAGCGCTCGCATACCGCGCGATAGAAGCCGTCCTGCCCGACGAAAAGGAGTCGCCTTACACACTCCGTGTCGTCTCGGACATCACGGAATCGAACGGCTCTTCCTCCATGGCGACGGTCTGCGGCGCATCGCTCGCGCTGATGCATGCCGGCATCAAGCTGAAGGCATCGGTCGCGGGTATTGCGATGGGTCTGGTCAAGGAAGGCGATGATTACGCCGTTCTGACCGACATCGCGGGAGCCGAAGATCATTACGGCGACATGGACTTCAAGGTGGCCGGCACGCGGCAGGGTATTACCGCGCTGCAAATGGATATCAAGATCATGGGCATCACGCCGCAGATCATGCGCGAGGCGCTGGCCCAGGCCCGCACCGCACGCATCTTCCTGCTGGACAAGATGGACGCCGTGATCTCGGGCGCACGCGAGGAGAAGTCGCGCTTCGCGCCGCAGATCAAGACGCTGCAGATCCCCACGGACAAGATCCGCGACCTGATCGGGCCAGGCGGCAAGGTCATTCGCGGCATCATCGAGGCGACCCAGGTCAAGATCGATGTGGACGATTCCGGCCGTGTGGACGTTTCGTCCAGCGATCCGGAAGGCCTGGCACGCGCCATCCAGATGATCAGCGATCTGACCGCGGTACCGGAGCCGGGCAAGACCTATCTCGGCAAGGTTGTTCGTCTCGCCGAGTTCGGTGCCTTTGTTGAGATCTTTCCGGGAACCGACGGTCTGCTGCACGTCTCCGAGATCGCAGAGCATCGTGTGAAGGACGTGAAGGACGAACTCCGCGAGGGCGATCAGGTGCTGGTCAAGGTGCTTGGCATCGAGGGCAATCGCATCAAGCTGTCTCGCAAGGCGGTTCTGCGCGAGCAGCGTCTGAAGCTAGGCCTGCCTGAAGTCGAACAGGACGAGAACAGCGGCGGTGGACGTCCGCAGCGCTCAGAACCAGTTCGGCCACCGCAGCAGGAGCGCACCGCGCCTCCGCCATCGCAGGAGACCATCACCCTTGAGGGTGGTGAGGACTTCGATGATGAGGATGATACGGACGAGGACGATGACGAAGAGGGTGACGAGCCCGAAGGTACCGTGGCTCCGGCCGACGGCACAGCACCGCCTGAGGCGCGTCCCGCCGGCACCGGCGCGAAGCGTCGCCGCCGTCGTGGCGGTCGCCGAGGAGGCACACCGGGCGGCAGCGCACCAGCCGCTCCTCGCTCGTAACGCTCCGCATCCCCGAACACAACACCGAGGCCGCTGCCACCCGCAGCGGCTTTTGTGCGTCCTGGCTTGCCGTGCATGTAGAATCCGGGAAACTTCACCCAGGATGGTGCCGCGGATGGCTGCTGCGTCTCGTTTACGACTCGGTGCCGTGCTTGGGTGTTTGATCGCTCTGTCACTGTGGACCGGCGCCAAGGCGCAGACATCGTCGCCCGTGCGCCCCGGTTACGACCGCGGACTGTTTGAGAACGCCATCCCGCCGGACCAGATAGCGTTCCTGAAGAGCTTCGACGGCAAGAAGACAAGGGATGTGATCCGCGACAAGCAGGTCCGCAAGCTGCTGAAGCTCACCGTTCCAAACGTGGAATACCACTACGGCCGCGACATGCCGCTGATGGACGCGCTGGACATGGTCCTGCAGGGAGCCGACGACCCGGTGCTGCTGCGGGCTGACCGGTACCTGATGTTTGCGGGCGCGAAGGGGCCGTACCTGGGTGGACGCGGCTTTCTTTGGTTCGATCTGCAGGACGGCATCATGCTGGGCGGGTTCTTCTTTCAGCCTACGAACGGCGAGCCGACTCCGTCACTCTCGGTCTTTTCGCGGCAGTTGACAGCCCTCGCGGTGCGCACGGAGCAACTGCCGGACGCGTTCATGGACGACCTGATCCAGTGGTCCACCGCATACCATGTGCCGCCCGTCACCACCCGGTATTTCCTGACCGGATCGAAGAAGCGCATCCTTCTGGAGCATGACGAGGATTACTGTGCGCGCGCGGATGGAAGCGCACCGGATGCGGGCGATCCGTGTCGGCAGACAATGGCCTACGCCGCGGACGTGGACGAAACGGCGGCCTATTACCTGGTGCAGATCAAGTACGCGACCAACGGCACCGCGTGGATGATCGGTCCCGATCAGACGCTTTGGCTACGCACGAGATTTAGCGTATGTGGCGGGCCAGACCCGCTTGGCTGCCGTATCCGCGTCACGCGCGAACACACACGAATGATTCTGCATGGACCAGGAACGGTCGCTGTCACCCATCCGCATCGATAGATGAATGTGGTCCTGCGATATCCTGTAGCGGACCCATGACCCTGTCCCTGACCATGTTGGATCTGGCTTGAACGCACGAGCACTGCGCCGCGTCCTGCTCGGGTATGTCCTGCTGCTGATCCCGGTGGCCTGGCTGGCCATGAAGTACGACCGCTATGCCATCGACGGCGATGCCGTGTCGTACATGGATATCGCTGACCTGCTGCACGCACACCGCTGGTCGGGCGCGGTGAATGCTTATTGGCACCCACTGTATCCGGCGGTGTTATGGCTTGGACAGGTGCTGTTCCGGCCCGCGCGCGCCACGGAACTGCACGCGTACTACGTCATGAACTTCTTCCTGTTCCTGGCGCAGATTGCGGCGATGCTGCTGTTTGTGCGTGCGCTGGTGCGGCTGCGACAGCGCGTATCGCCGGACGTTGCTGCAATGTTTTCGACCCACGCGCTGCAGTTACTTGGCTTGTCGCTGCTGGTGATTGCTGCCATGCGTGAACTGACGCTTGGCAAGGTGCGCACAGACGGCCTGTTGCAGGGGTTGATCCTGCTGGGGCTTGCCATGCTGATGGAGGCGCTGGCTGACGATCGCGTGCGAGCGAGTTTCACTTACGCCTCGCTGATGGGTCTGTGCTTCGGGCTGGCTTACCTGACCAAGTCGTTTGCGTTCCTGCTGGCGCTGCTTTGCACGGCGGCGCTGGTGATCTTCAGTGTGCTGGTGCTCAGGCGATCCGTTACTCGCAGCGTCGCGCAGGGCTTGATTGCCTTTGCTGTCTTCGGAGTCGTGGCTGGCCCCTATATCGCGGCGCTGTCGCGTCAGAAACATCGTTTTGACTTTGGCGACTCCGGCACGCTCAATTACGCGTGGTATGTCTCCGGCACTGAGAAGATGCACCTGGAACCCTCGATGACGGGCAGCTTTGGGTCTGCGACGGTGCACCTGGTCCATCCGGAACGGCAGTTGCTGAAGACACCAGGGGTGTACAGCTACAAGGCGCTCGCACTCGGCACGTACCCCCCGTGGTTCGATGCGACGTACTTCAACGAACGCATCACGCCCAGGTTTTCGCTGGGCCTGCTGCTGCGCCGCGACGCCCGCAATGTCGTCCTGATCCTGCGTTACCTGATGAACCATCCAGAGCCGCTGATCCTGCTCGTGATCCTGCTGCTTGCCGGTGGAACGCTGCGCAGGCCGAAGCAGTTCGCGTGGGTCCCGGCGGGTCTCGGGCTTGCGATGTGGGCGATCTACACC
>CBAAAE010000196.1:0-4443 GCA_964658845.1 uncultured Novosphingobium sp.
CCACAAGTTTTGAAGGGCCGCGCCTTCAGCCGCGGCGTCTGCATACCCCAAGGAAAGAGGCCTCAGCCTCTGAGGGTCTTGCAGCTTGCAGCTAACAAAAGCCGCTCTCAGCGGCTGAAGCCAATTTCATCAGCTACGGCAAGGGGCATGGCTGAAGCCATGCCCCTTTCAAAGCAGCGGACAATTAACTCCGCACGACAGTGCGCAGATGTAACTCCCGTAGCTGCTGTTCCGAAGGCTCACTCGGAGCCTCCACCATCAAGTCCATTGCCTTCGCCGTCTTCGGGAAGGCGATCACTTCGCGCAGGCTGGACGCCCCTGCGAGTAACATCACGATTCGGTCCAGGCCGAGGGCGATGCCGCCGTGGGGTGGTGTGCCGTATTCGAGTGCTTCGAGGAAGAAGCCGAAGCGTTGGCGCGCCTCTTCGTCACTCATGCCGAGCGAGCGGAAGATCTCTGCCTGCACGTCCTTGCGATGAATGCGAATGGACCCCGACCCGAGTTCGAGCCCGTTCAGCACCACGTCGTAGGCCAGCGCGCGGACCGCTCCCTTGTCGTTGTAGAGCGCGCCGGACTTGATGTCGTCCTCGTGCGGCGACGTGAAAGGGTGGTGCGCCGCGTCCCACGTCTTGCGCTCCTCGTTGAACTCGTACATGGGAAAATCCGTCACCCACAAAAAGCGGTAATCGTCAGCCGTACCCTTCTTCACAAACAGGCCGTGCTTGTCCGCATACTTCTTTGCCAAGTCAAGACGCAGAGCGCCCACACGCTTCGGAATCCACTGCCGGTCATAGTTCCATAGCGCGGGCGTGCCCAGCTTCGGCGTGATGACGATCGCGAGATCCTCCGTCGTAAAACTGTCGCCGTTGAAGGTAACGGTGGTCGCGTTCAGGTGCGATCCAATCTCCTCGGCCAGCGGGCGAAACTGGTCAGACGTCCGCAGACGGGCAAGGTCCAGGATGTCCAGACCGCTCTCGCCGAAGAACGCGCGTATCTCGCCGAGCAGCGCCTTGCGCGCGGTCCCGCTGAGTTCGCCGACCTTCGGAATCACGAAGCCATACACGGGCAGATCCTGCTCGATGCGCAACGCCGTCCGCAACTCGGGCGTGCAGACGGCGGTCAGGTCGGCCATGTGCGGCAGGCGCATATCCGGCTTGTCGATGCCGTATTTATGGATGGCCTGGTCATAGGTCATGCGCAGAAACGGCGTATGAATCGCCTGCCCCGCCGCCTCGAAGGCAGCCCTCAAAAAGCGCTCGGCCACACCAAAGATCGTCTCCTGCGTGGGAAAGCTGACTTCCAGATCGATCTGAGTGAACTCGGGCTGGCGGTCGGCGCGCAGGTCCTCATCGCGGAAGCAGCGGGCGATCTGGAAGTACCGGTCAAACCCGCCGATCATCAGGATCTGCTTGAAGATCTGGGGCGACTGCGGCAGCGCATAAAAGCTGCCCGGATGCACGCGGCTGGGGACGAGGTAATCGCGCGCGCCCTCCGGTGTGGACCGGGTCATGAACGGCGTCTCGATCTCGAGAAAGCCCTCGCTCGAAAGCTGCCCGCGGATCGCCTGCGCGACCTTGTGCCGCATCAGAAAGTTGGCCTGCATCTCCGGCCGGCGCAGGTCCAGGTAACGGTACTGCAGGCGTAGTTCCTCGTTGCCGATGGCGTCTTCCGCGGGCGAAAACGGCGGCGTCTTCGCATCGCTCAGCAGCAACAGGTTTGTGCAGACCACTTCAATATCGCCGGTCGGCATGTTGGGATTTTCAAGTCCCGCAAAGCGCTTCCGGACCGTCCCGAGGACGGCCACAACAAACTCGGGCCGCGCGATCTCCGCCTTCGCCAGAGACTCCCCTGACTGCGATTTATCGACCACGATCTGGGTAATGCCGCTGCGATCGCGCAGGTCCAGAAAGATGAGATCGCCATGGTCGCGCCGGCGATTGACCCATCCCATTAGGGTAACGGTGCCGCCGGTGTCTGTTGCGCGAAGGTCGCCGCACATGTGCGTGCGCTGGTGCTGTCCTAGAAAGTCAAGTGTCACGATCCTCCTATTCTACGAACCCGCGGGGAGATCCGCGCGGCGCTGCATGTTTTTCCGTCGACGCACAGCACACCATCGCATACAGTGTTCTGGAACAGAAAAGGAGCAGCCATGGCACAGGGGCAGAAAAGCGGGTTCACCTGGTACGAGTTGATGACGAGCGACCTGGATGCGGCCGCGGCGTACTACGGCAAGGTGGTGGGGTGGGACGTTCGCGACTCTGGCATGCCGGGCATGCGGTACCTGATCTTCGGCAAGGGCGGCAAGGATGTGGGCGGCATGATGTCGTGGTCGTCCATGGGCATGGACAAGCCCGCTGGATGGAAGGCGCACCTGCACACGACCGACGTGGACGCAGATGCCGCCGCAGTGGCCGCGTCCGGTGGCACCGTGCATCGCGAACCTCAGGACATTCCGGACGTCGGGCGCTTCGCCAACGTGAGCGATCCGCAGGGCGCAGAGTACATGCTGTTTCAGCCGGCACCGGGCGAACAAGCGCCGCCACGACTGGGCTCGAACGACCCCGGCAACGTCGGCTGGAACGAACTGTCGACTACCGACTGGGAGGCCGCCTGGGAGTTCTACAGCAAGCACTACGGCTGGGAGAAGGAGACCGCCGTCGACATGGGTCCCATGGGCATTTACCAGACCTTCCACACCGCCCCAGGCTCGGCCGGGGGCGGCATGATGACGCTGCCATCCTTCCTGCTGGACAAGGGCATGAAGCCTGCCTGGCTGTACTACTTCGTGGTCGAGGACATCAACGCCGCCGCGGAACGCGTGAGCGGCAACGGCGGCACTATCACCCACGGTCCGGCGCAGGTGCCGGGCGGAGCGTGGATCCTGCAGGCAAACGATCCGCAGGGCGGCAGCTTCGCGCTCTCCACAGCCAACCCCGCGGCCGCATGACGAGGCGGTTAGAAACTTTAAGTCCGCAGCAATGAGAGTAGGTCAGCCGCGTCGACCTTTCGCTGCTCACCAGTCCGGAAGGTCTTCACGGTGGCCTGCCCCTGCGCCACCTCATCCTCGCCGAGAATGACGATGTGCCGGGCAACACGGTCTGCAGCGTCAAACGATTTCTTCAGGCGAAAGCTGCCGTCGCCCACCTCCACGCTCAGGCCCGCCGCGCGCAGGGTGCGTGCCAGTGCCAGCGCCGCGACATTCTGCGCAGGGCTGTGCGGCGCAATGTAGGCGTCGATCTTCTCCGGCTCGGGCGCGTCCCCGCTTGCAACCGCAGCGGACTCCGCCAGCGCCTGCAGCGTCAGGATCAGCCGATCCTCGCCAATCGCAAAGCCAATCCCCGGAGCCTTCGGGCCGCCCAGCATCTCGCTCAAGCCGTCATACCGCCCGCCGCCGAGCAGCGCATTCTGCGTGCCCAGGCCCAGGTCCACGGTGAACTCGAACGTTGTGCGCGTGTAGTAATCCAGCCCGCGCACCAGCCGCGAATTCACCGTGTACGGCACGCCGCACGCGTCGAGCGCCGCCAGCACCTGCGCGAAGTGCTGCTTCGAATCGTCATCCAGGTAGTCCGCGATCTTTGGCAGCGCATCGATCAGAGCCTGGTCGGCCTCGTCCTTGCTGTCCAGCACGCGCAGAGGATTTGTTTCGGCGCGCCGCTGATTGTCCGGGCACAACTGGTCCTTGATCGGCGCCAGTGCCTCACGCAGCGCAGCCACGTAGCGCGGCCGATCCGTGCTGCTGCCGACCGAGTTCAACAACAGCCGCCACCCCTTGAACTCGTTCTCGGCAGACGCGCGCGGAATGCCCAGCTCATCCAGCAACGCGGCCAGCATCTCCAGCACCTCGGCATCGCGCAGCGGCGACTCACTGCCGGAGGTCGCCGGTCCAATCACCTCTGCGCCGATCTGAAAGAACTGCCGATAGCGCCCCTTCTGCGGCCGCTCGCGGCGAAACTGCGGGCCGATGTAGTACAGCTTCTGCAACTGGCCGGTGTCACCCAGCTTGTGCTCGATGTAGGCACGGACCACGCCCGCCGTGTTTTCAGGCCGCAGCGTCAGGCTCTGCTGCTTCTCGCTGGCGGCGCGTGCGCGGTCCTCCCACGTGTACATTTCCTTGCTGACAATGTCGGTTTCCTCGCCCACGCCACGCGCAAACAGTTCCGTGGCCTCGAGCACGGGGGTGCGAATTTCACCGAAGTTGTAGCGGGCAAACACCTCGCGTGCGATGCGTTCCACGCGGTTCCAAAGAGCGGTCTCAGGCGGCAGAAGATCGCGCGTGCCGCGGATCGCTTTCACTATTGGGGCCATCGGTACAGTCTATCGAACCGCGCACCGTCATCCTGAGCGGAGCGAAGGATCCCGCAACCGCTCGTTTGCGGGACACGTCTGCGCCTTCCTGGCGAGAAAGGCCTGGAACGTCCTCCTTCCGCCGAACGAGTAGGGATC
>CBAAAE010000197.1:0-4372 GCA_964658845.1 uncultured Novosphingobium sp.
CCCACCGCCTCAGCCTCGGCGCCAGGTTCACTCTTCTCGATCAATGCAACAATGGCGCTGCCCACAACTGCGGCATCGGCAAAGCCCATGACTGCGCGCACATGCTCCGCACGCGAGATACCGAAGCCTAACGCAATCGGCAGATCGGTGTATTGCTTCAGGCGCTTCACCAGATGCGCCGCGTCGCCCGCGATCTGATCCTGCGTGCCTGTAATGCCCACGCGTGAGATGGCGTACACAAAGCCGCGGCTATGCTCAGCAATGGCCTTCAGACGCTCATCCGGGCTGGTCGGCGCGGCCAGGAAGACGGGCGCAAGATCGTTCGCCTGCATCGCGGCAAGGTACTCCGCGGCCTCTTCGACGATCATGTCCGTGAGTAGCACGCCGTCGGCACCGCTGTCCTTTGCGGCGGCGCAAAACTCCGTCAAACCCATCCGCACCACCGGGTTCAGATAGCTGAACAGGATGATGCCGCACGCAGGCCGCGCAGCACGCAGACGCTTCGAAAGCACAAGCACATCGCTGAGCCGAACACCTCGGCCAACAGCACGCTCACTCGCGCGCTGAATGACCGGCCCATCCGCAAGCGGGTCGCTGAACGGTACACCTAATTCGATCACTTGCGCACCGTTATCGATTGACGCAAGCGCAATATCGTAAGTCACTTGGAGCGAAGGATCCCCCGCTGTTAAATAAACGACCAAGCCTGGTTTATTGTCGAAATTAACTGGCATCCGGACCTCTCATGAAGTCCCGCGATTCTCAGCCGGCGCACCGCCAAGGTCGAGTTCACGACTGATGATGCCCATGTCCTTATCGCCGCGACCGCTAAGGTTCACCATCATGACCTTGTCTTTACCCATACCCGGCGCCAGCTTCATCGCATGTGCAATTGCATGGGCCGACTCAAGCGCGGGCACAATGCCTTCTGTGCGCGAGAGCACCTTGGTTGCGTTCAACGCTTCGTCGTCCGAGGCCGAGACGTACTCGGCACGCTTCTGATCGTGCAGCATCGCGTGCTCGGGACCGACGCTCGCGTAATCCAGACCCGCTGACACCGAGTGCGTACTCGCGATCTGTCCCGCATCATTCTGCAGCACGTAACTGTAGGTGCCCTGCAGCACGCCAGGCAGGCCGCCATGAAAGCGCGCCGCGTGATCGCCCAGCGCGGAACCGCGACCGCCCGCTTCCACGCCAATCAGGCGCACGTTCTCATCCGGAATAAACTCGTAAAACGCACCGATCGCATTCGATCCGCCACCGACGCATGCAATTACCGCGTCAGGATTGCGGCCTACCTGCTCAGCAAACTGCCGCTTCGCCTCACGCGAGATAACACGGTGAAAGTCGCGCACCATGGTGGGATACGGGTGCGCTCCAAGGGCCGAACCGAGGATGTAAAACGTGGTGCGCACATTCGTGACCCAATCGCGCATGGCCTCGTTGATGGCATCCTTGAGCGTCGCCGAACCGGAGTTGACGCCGCGCACCTCCGCACCCAGCAGGCGCATGCGGTAGACATTCAGCTCCTGCCGCCGCATGTCTTCTTCGCCCATGTAGATAACGCATTCCAGCCCAAACAGCGCGCACACCGTGGCCGTGGCAACGCCGTGCTGGCCCGCGCCTGTCTCCGCGATGATGCGCTGCTTGCCCATGCGCCGCGCCAGCATGCCCTGCCCTAGCGCGTTGTTGATCTTGTGCGCACCGGTGTGCAGCAGGTCTTCGCGCTTCAGCCAGATCTGCGCTCCGCCAAGCTGCTCAGTCAGACGCTTTGCGAAGTAGAGCGGCGTGGGCCGGCCAACGTAGTGCCGCAGCAGGCCGTTCAGTTCCTCATGGAACGCGGGGTCTGCTTGCGCGGCCATGTAGGCGTGCTCCAATTCGAGCAGCGCGGCCATCAGCGTCTCCGGCACATAGCGTCCGCCGTATGCGCCGAAACGCCCCGTGCCCATGGACCGCGAGACCTCAGTGATTGCTTCCAGTACCGGCATGACTCCGACCTTTCGAGATGATGGGAAGGCTGCTTACGTGAAAAAGCCGCGACCTGATGTGGCCGCGGCTTCGGAAACCTGATCTCAATCTGCCTGGTGCGTGTGCAGCGTTCGAGAGCGCGTTACCTTGGCGCCGCGGGAGTAGTCCCGTAGCTAAAAGTAAATCGCCAATAGAAGTTGCGCACCATTCCAAGGAGCCTACCGGAAATCAGCACAGAAGGGAAGGAAACCGAGCGACATCTCGCACCATCCATTCTTCCAGTACGTGGCAGCGACCAGGTGCCACCGCACAGACGCGCAGAGGAGTTCCAAATGGATCGCAGAAAACGTACGACTTCGCTACCAGTAACGCTCGCTCTCGCCGGACTTTTCGGATGCTCCATGGCGTTGCCGGCACAGTACACACAGAGCGAGCATGATCGCGCAAAGGCGCAGCAGGAACGGCACGACGCACGCCACCACACCAAGGCGAAGGTCGTCGGCGGATCGGCTGCCGGCGGCGCCGTCGTAGGAGGTTTGCTGGGCGGCGGCAAGGGTGCCGTGATCGGCGCGGGCGCGGGTGCAGGCGGCGGTTTGCTGGCCAACAAAGCTCGTAAGGACAACGGCATCAAGAAGAGGGAACGGCGCGAGGACGGCACCTACCGGTAGCCAAAGGATCGAGACGGCAGGCGAGCGGCATAGCCTGCTCGTCTGCTTTTCTCCTAGGTCTTGCGCGCGTTTTCGATGAACAGTCGCAGCTTTACGGGGTCTTTTTCGCCGGGCGCGCTCTCCACGCCACTCGACACATCGACCCCCGAGGGCTGCAGGACTTCGATCGCACGAGCGACGTTTTCAGGACGCAGGCCCCCTGCCACAATGACCGGCAGACTTAGTCCCGTCAGGGCAGGCTGCGCGGCAGTCCAGTCGAAGGTCAGGCCGGTACCACCACTTGCCTGGCTCGTGCGCGAATCAATCAGGAGCGCATCCACGAGGCCGTCTTCTGCGGCAGCCCTCGCGGATGCGGCAAGCAGTTCCGCTTCCACTTTGGGCGCCGGGCCAAGATCCCATTGCAGCACCTGAAGAACGCGTAGATGCTGGCCTGCCGCAGCAAAGCGCAACTTCACGGCAGCGGCCAGCAGCGATTCATAGGGCCCGTGCAACTGCACACCGGTCAGGCCGGATGCGGTGGCTGCAAGCGCGATTTCCTCCGCATTACGCGACGTAAAGACACCGATCTTCTCGAGACCATCGGGCAGTTCTGCCGTAATGGCTGCGACCTGCGCCGCTGTCACCGTGCGCTTGCCCTGAGCGAAGATGAAGCCTACCGCGTCCGCTCCAAGTTCGTGTGCCAGCAGGCAGTCTTTCAGCCGTGTATTGCCGCAGATCTTGATCCACATACGCCTACTCCGCCAGGCGCGGACTGAGCAGCGCCACCAGCGCCGCGCCTGGATCGTCCGCGCGCATGAGCGTTTCGCCGATCAGGAAGGCGTTATAGCTCGCGCGCAACATCCGCTGTACATCGTCGTATGATCCGATGCCGCTCTCAGCGACACGCACCGCGTCCTGCGGCAGGTGCTGTGCAAGCTCTTCTGCGGCGGCTGTATTCACCGAGAAAGTGCGCAGATCGCGGCTGTTCACGCCGTACATCTCGCAGTTGAGCGCCAGCGCGCGATCCAGCTCGGCGCGGTCGTGGACCTCACACAGCACGTCCAACTGCACAGCGCGCGCAGCCTGTCGCAGATGCTTCAACTCATCGTCCCGCAGCGCCGCGACGATCAGCAAAACAGCATCCGCCCGGTGCGCCCGTGCTTCGAGGATCTGGAATTCATCGACGATGAAGTCTTTGCGGAGGCACGGCAGAGTGCACGATGCCGACGCAATCTCGAGATTCCGCAGCGACCCCTGAAAAAACGGCTGGTCAGTCAGGACGGACAGGCACGCAGCACCGCCTCTCTCAAGGGATTCCGCGAGCGCAGCCGGATCAAACTCGGCCCGGATCAGGCCCTTCGACGGCGATGCCTTCTTCAGTTCGGCAATGACCGCAGGCCGTGTTCCAGCTGCCTTTCGAAGCGCACCTGCAAACCCGCGTGGCGTATGCAGAGCTGCCTGTCGCTCCAGCTGGCGAACACGCTCGGGAGTGCGGCGCGCGGGCAGGTCTGCCCTGGTGCGGACGAGGATGCGATCGAGATGCGTGCCGGTGCTTACTGCGGAAGTCATACGTACCTGATGCGACGCAAGTGCTTTCCCCACGTTCTTGAACAAAGACAAAGGGCGCGATGACATGGCATCGCGCCCTTTGAAATAGTTGGTGCCGAAAAGAGGACTCGAACCTCCACACCCTTGCGAGTACATGGACCTGAACCATGCGCGTCTGCCAATTCCGCCATTTCGGCACGGGAGCGAGC
>CBAAAE010000198.1:0-4311 GCA_964658845.1 uncultured Novosphingobium sp.
TGCTCGATGCCCCACGCCCGCGTGGTCAGGTCGCCCGTGAAGGCCGCGATGACGCACGGCACCAGAGCCTCGTAGCTGACCGCGCCAATCGCGAGCACTTCCAATCCGAAGATTGCGCCTGCCAGGGGCGTGCCGAAGACCGACGCGAAACCGGCGCTTATGCCGCACATCAGGAGGATGCGCCGCTCGACTGGAGACATCCGGAAAGGCCGTGCCAGCAGATCGGCGAGGGACGCGCCGGTCTGGATTGCGGTCCCTTCGCGGCCAGCGGATCCGCCAAACAGGTGGGTGAGAAACGTGCCGATCAGGATAAGCGGCGTCATGCGGAACGGCACCGTCCGATGGGGATCGTGCACCTCATCCAGGATGAGGTTGTTTCCCTTCTCGACCGCTGTACCGAAGTAGAAGTACATGCACCCCACCGCGAATCCAGCCAGCGGCAGCGCAGCGATCAGCCAGGGGTGCGACTCACGCACACGTGTCGCGACATTCAGCGACCAGAGCAGAAGCGCCGACGCACTGCCGCCGAGCAGGCCGGTGAGCGTTGCAACGGGCACCCAGCGCAGCAGATAACGCAGGATGCCTTGGAAGTCTTTGAATGTCTGGTCTGCAGTCGCGTCCGACATGGCTCTCCTACGAATCGTAGGAGTCATCAGCAGCGGCGTTGGCCGCGTGCGGTTCGGGCGGAACCCCATCGCCGCGAGTTTTGTTTCGGGCCCAGAGTACCATGCTCGCCAGTCAGCGCCTGGCAGGGAACATGTGGTCAGCCGCAAACTGTTTACTCTGGATAAGGTGACCACGGCGTCCATCTCCGGCAGCGGCACAGGAACCCTGGCATCGGAAGCGAACCCGTCTCCGGCGCTCGCCGCATTCACACCGGAGTTTCGACTGGTGCTGGCGTGCCTGCGGTGGCCCCTGCACGCCCCGGAACTTGCCGCGATTGCGGGCGCTGCGCAGCTTCTGCGGGACTGGCCTCACCTTGTTGCGGTCTGCACTCGCCATCGCGTGACCGGACTCGTCTGGAGGAGCCTGCAGCGTGCTGACTGTGACGTTCCACGGGATACTGCCGCCGTCCTTGAGCGTTTGTCAGCGGCTTTGGCGCGCCAGGCTATGTTGCTTGCGATCGAGTCGCTCCGATTGACGACGCTGCTGTCCGCTGGGGGTGTGAATGCGTTGTTTCTGAAGGGCGCTACCGTAAACGCGCTTGCTTACGGAGACCTGACGCTGCGCCACGCAAAAGACATCGACCTGCTGGTGCCGAAAACCCAATTGCAAGACGCCATGGCCGTTTTGAGCCGTGCGGGCTACGCGTCGGCGCTTGATCTGGATGAGGTTACGGCAGACCGCCGCGAGCTATGGTTCCGACACGCCAAGTCGATGGACTGGAGGAACCCGATCAACGGCGTTCAGCTTGAACTGCACTGGCGATTGACCGATCTGCCGCTGCTGGAGGGCGCGCTGGACTCGGACCACCGGCAGACCGTTGCGGTGTCGGGCAGTCGAACGCTGGAGACGCTGGACCCCGATCATCTGCTGGCGTACCTGTGCGTTCACGGCGCGGCCCACGGATGGATGCGGCTGAAATGGCTGGCCGACGTCTATGCGCTGCTGCCGCACGCCGATGATGCAGGGTGCGAGCGGACCTACCGCAGGCTGGTGGAACTGGGTGCCGGGCGTTCCGCCGGGCAGGCGCTGCTGCTTTGCCATGATCTTCTGCTATACCCGCTACCGGTCCGGCTTCGTAATGAGCTCGAGGACGATGCCATGCTGCAGATGCTGCGACAGTCTGCTTTGCGGCTGCTTGCGCGCGGCGGTGAGGTGGACGAGGTTGACGATCTCGCATTCGGTACCACGTCGGTGTACCTCTCGCGGCTGCTGCTGGGCAGCGGGCCAAGGGCGCTGGCGTCGGAGCTGCGAACGTGGGGCTACCGCCAGGACGAATTGCTGAAGACGCGCCTGCCGCGATCGCTGCTGTTTCTGTTCCCGTTGGTACGCCTCGTCTCGTGGCTCAGCGGACGCCTGCGCCATGGCGGCCGATCACCAAACCCTCACTAGGGCCATCCACTGAGAGCCGATCTCCCGTGGCTTCAGCCACTGAGATAAGCAACGAGCCCTTAGTGATGTGGCTTTAGCCAGCGGGATGGGATCTCGGCAGCTGAAGCCGCTTCCTATGTGTGCTCATGCTGCTATCTCGCGGCTGAAGCCACTCGGACTACCTGGGATTCTCTGTCGATTTGATGAACGCTGCCACGTCCGCGTGGAACTGCTTCAGTATGTCTTCTCTGACGTAAATCATGTGACCGGCTTCATAGTAGTGATAGCTGATATTCGCCTGCAGAGCCTTCGGGATAGGCAGGTGATGCATCTCGTAAATGCCCTCGAAGTAAGGTGTGGCCAGGTCGTAGTAGCCGCCCGCCAGCATGATTTTCATCTTCGGATTCAGCTTCATGCGGTACGCAAGATCGGGCATCACGTTCGCGCCAGTCTCCACCGTTCCCGCTCCACCACCGCCTCCACCGCCACCGCCACGGCCCGGTGGCCGGTGGGTCATGTTCCACGAGAACTCGCCACCATCGCGGCCTGAGAGCAGGTACGTGTCCTGCGTGGCGTACTTCATGTCGCTGTGCAGATAGCTGTTGATGGCGGTGTTCCACGCCGACGTGATCGCGTCGCTCTGCGGATCGTAGCTCGTGGTTTGGCTGAGCACGTCCAGATCGGGTCCCTGGAAACGTGAGTCGAGCCTGCCGGTGGAGATACCCTCGTCCACTTTGAGTTCTTTCGAGAACTCGCCGCCGCTGACACGCAGGTCCGCGCGCATCAGGTAGTCGACCGGCAGACCGATGTAGCCGTGCAGCTTCTCCGCAACCGTGCGGCGTTGCGCGTCTGGCAGTTCACTGCCCTGCAGCAGGGCGGCCATGTAGTCGCCCAGCGCGTACTTCTCCACCTCGGCGAGGAAGGGCTTCAAGGCGGGTGGCTGGTTCGGTAGCTTGTGGTGGTACCAGGCGGTGGCTGCCATCGTGGGCAGTGCGAGGGCATAAGCCTGGTCGATGCCCGGGTTTGCCTGCGGCCCGTCGACGCTGTTATCGAAGCTGAGGATCTGCGACAGCAGGATGATGCCGTTCAGATCGACACTGCGCAGGTCCGCCGCCAGCACCGCCGACCGCGGCGTGCCATAGCTCTCGCCGAAGAGGTATTTCGGCGAGTTCCACCGGTTGTACTTTGACAGGAAGCGGCGGATGAACCGCTCGAAGGCATGGCCGTCCGCGTCCACGCCGTAGAACGCCTCGCTCTTGTTCTTGCCGAAGGTGCGGCTCAGGCCGGTGCCCGGCGCGTCGATGAAGACCACGTCACTCACGTCGAGAAGAGAATCCTCGTTGTTGACGATCGCATAGGGTCCGGCCTCCTGATGCTGCGTGTCAGGAACCACGATGCGCTTGGGACCAAACGTTCCCATATGCAGCCACATGGTCGGCGAACCGGGACCGCCGTTGTAAATGAAGGTGATGGGCCGGGTGGTCTCAGGTGCGTCCTTCTTGAAATAGGCCGCATAGAACATGCGCGCGGTAGGCGGAGCGTCATCCGTCGGCTTGATGCCCGAGTCAGGCAGCGGCTTGCCGTCAAAGCCGAGTGTCGCATCCTGCGGGTCGGTCCCCGCGACCGTCAGGGTGCCCGCGACTGCGCGGTAGGCAATCGTCTGGCCGCCGACTGTCACACTGCCCTCCGTCACAGAGTCGTGTGGCTGGGCGGGCATTGCGGCTGGCCCGGCAGGGTTCTGGTTCTGAGCCTGGGCATGATCTGCCGGCTTCGCCGGCTGCGGTTCCTGCGCGGAAATAGGGACCACGGTCGCCGCAAGCAGGCCTGCACTCAGAAGGAACAGCGCCGCGCGGCGGCCATGAAGGGCTGAAAACATGCTTGGACTCCAGGTAAAAGCGGATGGCCTGACTATACGACACGCCACTGTCGCCGCTTCAACGTGCGCAGGCTATCGACATAGTTGTGGACGGAAACATTTGCCGAAGCTGGCGGCGCACGGATACCATGCCCCTTGGACTGGAGTTGCATGAAACTCGCCCTTCCGCTGCCTGCCGTATTCGTTAGCCATCGCCTGGCTTACCTCGATCGAGCGTACGTCGACGTGCCGGAGCTGCAGCATGGTTGATCCCTTCGTCACGCCGTTGTCAGCCCTGCTCGAGGAGAACGCTGCAGTCTACGCGAACACGCGCACGCACGCCCCAGGGCCTGAGGGCTCGCTCCCCATCACGGCGGAGATGCTGCTGACGGCGCCGTCCGGGAACCTGTTTGGCCTGACCC
>CBAAAE010000199.1:0-4236 GCA_964658845.1 uncultured Novosphingobium sp.
CGACCGGGATTGGCACAGGCACGACCGGGACCGGCACAACGGGGACAGGTACGGCCGGGACCGGCACAGGCACCGGCACTACCATCACGACCAGCGTTGCAACCGCAGCCCGCCTGCTGGACCAGGCCACCTTCGGACCCACCAGCGACTCCATCGCCCATGTCCAGAGCGTTGGCGTGAGCGGCTGGCTGACGGAACAGTTCGCCACGCCGCAGACCGTTCTCGCAAACCTGCCGGCGACTCTGCCCACACAATGCACGAACGCGCCCGCGCCATGCTTTGAATCGGAGTTCTGGCAGACGGATCTTACCGCACCCGATCAGTTGCGGCAGCGCGTTGCCTTTTCCCTGGGAGAGTTGTTCGTCAGCAGCACGCAATCGGTCAACGCCTACGCGATGGTCCCGTACTACAACACGCTGGCGGCGGACGCCTTCACCAACTGGCGAACGATCATGCAGGACGTCACGCTGTCACCGGCCATGGGCCTGTATCTGAACATGATCCAGAGCGGGAAACCTCCGTCAGGCCAGCATGCCAATGAGAATTTTGCGCGCGAAATGCTGCAGTTGTTTTCCACCGGCCTGGTGAAGCTGAACCTCGACGGTTCGGAGCAGGTGGATGCCGGTGGTAAACCCATTCCCGAGTTCACGGAAGCGCAGGTGCAGGCCTTCGCCGACACGTACACCGGCTGGACCTACGCCACCAGCACCGGCGCTTCGCCCGCAAAATTCCCGAACGCAACGGCTAATTACTACAGCCCGATGGTGGCCGTCGACAGCTCACACGACACCACCACCAAGACGCTGCTCAATAACACGGTAGTTTCAGGGGGCGGAACTGCCGCAGGCGATCTGAAGATAGCGCTCGATAACATCTTCAATGACCCCAGCCTGCCGCCCTTCATCTCAAAACAACTCATTCAGCACCTGGTCACAAGCACACCTTCGCCAGCCTACGTACAGCGGGTCGCCACGGTCTTCGTCAACAATGGCAACAGCGTTCGAGGCGACATGAAGGCCGTCCTGACCGCGATCCTGACCGACACGGAAGCGCGCGCGGGCGACACCAACTCCAGCTTCGACGGCGGCCATCTTCGGGAGCCCATGCTGTACATCGCCAACGCCATGCGTGCGCTGGGCTACACCAGCACCAACACCGATCCGACTAATCTGTGGGCCTACATCAGCCTGTCGAATTACAGTTCACCATTGAGCGAGCAACCCATGCGTTCGCCCAGCGTCTTCAACTTCTACCCGCCGGACTATGTCATTCCCGGCACGACCAGTGTTGCGCCGGAGTTCGGCCTGGAGAATACCGCCAGTGTGACCCTGCGGCTGACCCTGGCGGACCACCTCAGCAGCGGCAAGATTACGGGCTTCAGCACCGATCTTTCGAAGACATCCCCGCTCGGCGTCATTGCAGCCGATGCCGGTAACATCACGGACACACTTGGCGTGCTGTTTATGCACGGCCAGATGCCTCCAGACATGCGCACCACGATCATAAGTGCCATATCCCCACTTACGGATAACGGGCAGCGGGTCCGTGTGGCGACCTACCTGATCCTGACCAGTTCGCAGTACAAGGTGATGCACTAGTTGTAAATAGGCGCACGACTAACAAGGCAGTAACAACGCTGCAGGCCAAGAAATAAGACAGTATTACCCGGAGCTCTATTATGCCCTCGTCAAGCCGCACGCAGTCCGCTGTCAGCCGCCGCTCGTTCCTGCGCTATGCCTCGCTTGCCGCTGCCGGCAATGCCGCCGGTCTGCGGCCCTTCGGCATGCTCAACGCGCTTGCAAGCACGGGTGCTGCAACGGATTACAAGGCGCTGGTATGCGTGTTTCTGTACGGCGGCAATGATTCGAATAACACCGTGATCCCGTTCGACACAACCGGCTACGCGAACTACGCATCGTTGCGCGGTCCTCTCGCGCTCGCGCAGAACACCCTGCTGACGCTGCCGGGCCTGCAGAACTATGCCCTTCACCCCAGCCTCCCGGAGATCCAGGCACTGGTGAACGGCGGTCATGCCGCGGTTGTGGCGAACGTGGGCACATTGCTGCAACCCACCACGCGAGCAAACTATCTGGCAGGCAAGGTGACCAACCCCACGAACCTGTTTTCGCACCCGGATCAGCAGGAGGAGTGGCAGAACGTCAGCGCCAGCGGCAGCACGGCCACCGGTTGGGCAGGCCGCCTGTCCGACGCCATGCGTGCAACGCATAACGCCGGCGCCTCGATTCCGATGATCACGAGCGTTGCCGGCGACACCCTGTTCTGCAACGGCGTTGCCACCACGCCGGTCGCCATCTCGCCCGGCAACCTGTCGGGAGCCAGCTGCTCGGAGGGCAGTGAGTGCACGGCACGCGCAGCAGCCGCACAGTCGCTGGTCACTTTCAACAGCGGCCTGTCGCTGGTCACCGCGGACAACGGCATCACAGGCAACGCCTACAAATATGCGAAGACGCTGGCCGACGCGTCCGCGTCCGCCGCGCCCCTGAAGACGGTCTTTCCGACCGCCAACGGCCTGGCCGCGCAGCTTCAGCAGATCGCGCAGATCATTGCCATTCGATCCGCCCTTGGCGTCGACCGGCAGATCTACTTCTGCGGCATCGGCAACTTCGATACCCACAGCACCCAGCTCGCGACGCAGGCCACGCTGCTCAGCGGTATTTCCGCCGCCATCGGTGCCTTTTACCAGGCCACCCAGGAACTCGGCGTCGCCAACCAGGTCACCACCTTCACCATGTCTGATTTCGCACGTACGATGCAGCCCAACTCCAATGGTGGCAGCGATCACGGCTGGGGCTCGCACCACTTCGTCGTTGGCGGATCAGTGCTGGGCAACAAGGTCTACGGCACCTACCCCACACTCGCGCTCGGCGGCCCTGACGACAGCGGCAGCAACGGCCGCTGGATCCCGTCCACCGCCTCTGTCCAGTACGCCTCAACCCTCGCGCAGTGGTTCGGCGTAGACGCCACCCAACTCGCACAGGTCTTCCCCACCCTCAGCGGCTTTGTGACGACCAAGCTCGGCTTCCTGGGCTAGCTTCCAGCAGAAGGCGGCCACGAAGCGTCTGCGAGGACCACGGAAGTCTCAACCTGCCGTTCCGGGATCTTCCAGTAGCGGCGCAGCAGCAGCTCCTTCTCGGCAGGAGAGACGACGCGGAAGCCGTGGCGCTGATAGAAGCCGATGGCCCAGTACGAGGCGGCCCAGGTGCCGATCAGGATGGGTCCGCGAGCCATGGGACGCACGTGCTCCAGCAGTCGTCCCCCGATGCCTTGCCCCTGGGCCGAGGTACGAACATAAGCGTGGCGGATGAGTGTCACGTCCTGTACATGCTGCAGACCGAGAACGCCCGCAAGTCCGTCTGTGTTCTCCCAGCCGAAAAAATTCACACCTGCGGCAATTTCATGTGCGAGTTCCTCTCCGGACATGTACGGATCATGCAGTCCATCCGCGGGGATGACTCCGCGATACGCCCTTGCGCCATCATTGATGATGGCAAGAATGTTCGCAAAGTCATTCGTTTCACAGGCACGAATCAAGCTGCGATCCTCAGGTAGGACTTACTTCGGCACAACCTTGATCTCAAAAATCGCGGGCCACTGCTTGCCTGTCACGAAGATCCGATCCTTCTCCGCGTCGTACGCGATGCCGTTCAGCACCGACTCGTCGTCCTTCTTCTGGCTTGCGGGCAGCAGGCCCGTGAAGTCGACCCAGCTGATCACGTGGCCGTCCTTCGGCGAGATGCGTGCGACGCGGTCGCTATGCCACACGTTCGACCAGATCTCCCCCTTGATGTACTCCAGCTCGTTCAATTGTTCGATCTTCTTATCGCCATCGTGTACGACGATGTGGCGCGTCTCGGCGAAGGTCTGCATGTTACGAAAACGCAGGGTGTCGCTGCCGTCGCTGGTGATGATGCTGGTCTTGTCGCGGGTCATGCCCCAGCCCTCGCCGGTGTAGGTAAACTCCCGCAGCAGGCGCATGGAAAACCGATCGATCACAAAGCCGACGTGCGTCTGCCAGGTCCACTCGTAAATATTTGGCCCGACGTCAATGATTCCCTCGCCAAAGTATTGGCGAGGCAGCATTCGCTGCTGCACGGGCTTGCCCGTACTCGGCGAAATGGCCAGCAGCGCCGACCGGCCTTCCATCCCCGTGCCCTCATAAAACAGGCCGTCTAGGTAGAGAAAGCCTTCGGTGTAGTTCTCGGTGGAGTGCGGATA
>CBAAAE010000200.1:0-3732 GCA_964658845.1 uncultured Novosphingobium sp.
GTATCGGATCGTCGATTTGATTCACCGCTCGTTCCTGATTCCGAGCTGCAAGGTCAACCTGAACCGCTACCATCCGCGACCGTGCCTTGAGTTCTACATCAAGCGCTGCCTTGCCCCCTGCGTCGAACACCAGGTGTCGCAGGAGGCCTACCGCGAAGCCATCCGGGACGTCCAGTTGTTCCTGGAAGGGCGGGAGAACGAACTGGAAGACCGGCTTAAAAAACGCATGGCCGATGCCGCGGGGAACGAGCAGTTCGAAATGGCCGCAAAGTTCCGCGATCAACTTGTGACAGTGCACCAGTTGCAGGAGAAGCAGCGGATCGCGTCCGCCGAAAACGAGGACGCCGATGTTTTCGGCTATCACTTCGACAAGGAAATGCTTGCCGTCGGCCAGTTTCACATGCGCGAAGGCAAAATCGTCGACAAGCGCGATTTCTTCTGGGAAGACCTGCCGGACCTGGCCTTCGAAGCAGGTCACGATACCGAAGAGAACGATCCGGAGCCTTCACCAAACGTGAGCCTGAGCGAGCATGCCGCCCCCGCTAGCACGTCGGTCAACGCTGCTCCGCTGACGGCAGAACCGTTCTCGCCGGCGATTTTTTTCTCCGCCTTTCTGAAGCAGCTTTACCTGGATCAGCCCTATGTCCCGCGCACGATCCTGGTGCCGCTGGAGTTCCCGGACCGGGTCGCGCTGGCCTCGTTTCTGTCAGAACAGGGCGGCCGCAAGGTCGAAATCCTGGCACCGCAGCGCGGCGACAAACGTTCGCTCGTGGACCTGGTGGGACAGAACGCGAAGCAGAGTTACGATCAGCGCTTTCGCACGCTGCAACCCTCGAAGAACGCCGTCGCCGCCGCCCTGCAGGACGCGCTCGGACTGGCGGACGTTCCGGTGCGGATCGAGTGCTTCGACATCTCGCACATTGCCGGCGCAGAGACCGTCGCGAGCATGGTGGTGTGGGAAAACGGCGAGATGAAGAAGAGCGATTATCGCAAGTTCAAGATCCGTACGGTCGAAGGCGTGGACGACTTTGCGAGCATGCACGAAATCCTGGTGCGCCGTTACGGCAAGCTGCAGGCGAACAACGAGCCCTACCCTTCCCTGATCCTGATCGACGGTGGCCTGGGGCAATTGCATGCCGCGTACGCCGCGCTTGAGAGCCTGGGCATCACGCTGCAGCCGCTGGCCTCCATCGCCAAGCGCGAGGAGGTTATCTACGTCTACGGGCAGGAGGACGACCCGGTCGTGCTGGACCGCCGCAGCCCGGTTCTGCACCTGGTGCAGCGCATCCGCGACGAGTCGCACCGGTTTGCAATCACCTACCACCGCAAGCGCCGCGAGATGCGTGACCGCGATAGCGAACTCCTTGAAATCCCAGGCGTCGGCCCCACGACGCGCAAGCGCCTGATCGAACACTTCGGCAGCCTGCGCGGCATCAAGGCCGCGGGTCCCGACGCCCTGACCGCCGTGGTGAACGCCGCTACAGCAAAGAAGATCCGGGCGTACTTCGACGGGGAGCGTGAAGCCGCAATTGATGGAATGGGAACGCCGACGTCCGATGCAAAGGAACCGACTCTTCGCATTCTTCAGTAAGGAAGCTCAGATTGGGGGGCACGCAATCCCGCGGTGAATGGCTCCGTGGGATCACTCCGTGCGCGATGAACTATCCGCCGTAGCCGTCGGCGCCTGCTGTGAAGGTGTCGCAGGCGCTGACCTGGCCGGTGCTGAGGCCCCGTTTGAACCAGCCCTGCCGCTCGGCGCTGGTGCCGTGGGTGAAGCTCTCGGGGCTGACCGTGCCGCGCTGCATCTTCTGGATGTGGTCGTCGCCAACAGCTGCTGCGTTCTGCAATGCCTGGTCTACGTCCTTGCCGTCGATGATGTTGCGCTGCTGTGTGCTGTGGGCCCAGATGCCGGCGTAACAGTCGGCCTGCAGCTCCAGATCGACCGAGGCGGCAGAGCGGGTGGAGGCGTTGCGCATCAGTTGCTGCGCCTTTGCCTCGGTGCCCAGGATGTTCTGCACGTGGTGGCCGAGTTCGTGTGTGATGACGTAGGCCTGGGCAAATTCGCCGTCGGTCCCCCCGAGGCGCTTGAGTTCATCCCAAAAGGCGAGGTCGACGTAGACGCGCTCGTCCTGTGGGCAGTAAAAGGGGCCGGTGGCTGACTGCGCATCGCCGCAGCCCGACCGGGTTTCGCCGCGGAACAACACCAGCTTCGCATGCCTGTAGTTACGTCCCGTCTGCTGTGGAAGAACGGCTGTCCAGGTCTTCTGCGCATCGTCCAGGACGAAGGAAACAAGCTGCACGTCGCGCTGTTCGCCCGCGCTTTCCTGCACCGGTCCGCTGGACTGCTGCTGCTGCGTTTGCTGGCTGCCGTCGTCGCTGCCGCCACCGCCCGAGAACAGCGCACCAAGAAAATTATGGCCAGTCACCAGGCTGAGCACGATCAGCACGATGACCCCAACGATGCCCAGGCCGCCACCCCCGCCACCAAGGTTGAAGCCGCCACCCCCGCCCGAGTCGCCTCGCCGATCCTCAATGTCGCTGCTGACTCCGCCTGGCGTCCAATCCATGGTGTTGCTCCGTTCTTACGTCTAAGAGATTTCGCGTTCAGAAGTTGATTTCGGTCTTTGGATGCGCGGATGTCCGCGGTGACTGTCCTGAACGGATGGTACCGTTCACCAGACTTATTCCTGATACTCCGCTCCCTCCCCATTAACCAAAGTCGAGTTGTCGTCAGTGGACCACGTTCAGGTAAAGCGCGGTACCATCCCGATCCTCAAAGCGGCAGACACGCGCCGGATAATGGGCCGCAGCCGCAGCCCTCTTCAGATTGCCCAGGTTCGGGACGCATGGCGAGCGATGAGCGACGCGGACGCCACTGCCCGCAGTCGCGATGATCAATCCGCGCTCAAGCAGTGCCTCATACGCATCTACGACAGTGCCTCGCGAAACGTGGAGCAGTCTGGCCAGCAAACGTGAAGAAGGCAGGCGTGACCCGCCTGGCAAATTGCCGTTACGGATTGCGGCAGCGATCTGCCCCGCAATCTGATGCCTCAGGGTGGGCGCTCCAGCCGATCGGTTCAGGTTGATTTCCGGCCATGCTGTCGTGTTTTTCATAGTGGTCCTGTGAACTGGACCTTTCCATTCTCTCCCGACGGGAGCAATATTTCTCTGGAGGATTTTCAATCATGGTTTCAGGTGGAAACGCAACCATTATCGTTGCAGACATGGACAGGTCAATCCGGTTCTACACCGAGGTTCTGGGACTGAAGCTAACGAACCGCTTCGGTGACGACTGGGCAACGGTGAGCGCGGGCGAAGGCCTCACCATCGGCATACACCCAAAGTCGGCCAAGTACCCTAGCCCTGGCACCAAGGGCTCAATCATCTTGGGTCTCGATATCGACCTGCCAGTGGATAAGGCTGTGTCACGCCTGGCCCAGCACGGCGTGACAATCAAGGGCAATATCATTCGCAGTGAACCGGGTAACTTCGCAAATCTGGAAGATCCGGATGGAAACGAGATCTATCTCTGGGAGAAGGTTAGCCAGCGCGATGCACTTGACGCTGCCGGGAGCATGCTCACGGACCGTTCTCCGATCATGGTAGAGAGCATGTAGCGTTCTCACGGATCGCGCTGGAACAACAGAGATGCCCTGAACGGCCAGCAGACGCTATCGCAACGATGACGTCGCGACGGGCTCACTTGTCCTTCCGCGGTGCATTGTCCTTCTT
>CBAAAE010000200.1:3742-4222 GCA_964658845.1 uncultured Novosphingobium sp.
CATCGTCATCTGGTAGCGCGAGTTGTCATCCCGCAGCGCAGCGTCATCCCGCGACACATTGTCGTCCGCAGCGCAGCGGAGGGATCTGCATGTGTGCTCGTACCCGGTAGTGTTCGGCGTCCTCTACCCGTCTCACGTTCAAGAGCAAGCCAACATACGTGCCTCATCCGGGCAGTCCGCCGGTACAGGCACACATGCAGATCCCTCCACCGCGTTGCGGGATGACAGGAAAGTTGCGCATGGCGATACAGGATGACAAGAGGTGTGCGGGCTTACAAGGGGTGTTACCGGATGACAAGGAACGCTGTTTCAATCTTCTTCGTTCGCCGCAAAAGGGCAAGTCGTGGCATTCCCAAATGCGCGACAAGAGGCGGCTGCGCTGAGCCGCAGGCCGAACAGATTTGCGGTGGAACCATTTCCCCTTGGTCTTGCGTATGCTTTTCGCATGACCGTCACACCTTCGACGACTGTCCGTGCCGC
>CBAAAE010000201.1:0-4202 GCA_964658845.1 uncultured Novosphingobium sp.
CGATCAGTACTCGAAACGCGAAAAACCCAATCAACACCCACGCCAGCGCCCGGTACTTGCCCGGCTCAATCGTGAGCGCCACACCAATGGCTGCACCCGCAAGGATCAGCAGGGCAACTACCATGCGCTGCTGTGATCCGGGCCCGTCCATCGTCTACAACCACCGTACATCTGCCGCAACACTACCGCAAAAACTGGCACATCTAACCGCGAAAACTATGGTGCACAGGGGAGGATTCGAACCTCCGTAACGCGTTGCGTGGCAGATTTACAGTCTGCTGCCATTAACCACTCGGCCACCTGTGCACTTGTTGCCGCCCGTTGGGGATATCAGGATGGAGCTGGCGAAGGGATTTGAACCCCCGACCCTCTGATTACAAATCAGATGCTCTACCGGCTGAGCTACGCCAGCCCGCAGGGGGCACCGGCTCGAATCCAACACCAGACAGCAAACTGCGCTGCCAAAGAAGCGCAGCGCTTACTTAGAATCTAGCACATCTGGACTGCTGCAGCAGTTCGCTCCTGGAGAGCTTTCGGTGACTCGTGCACAGGCTTTCCCGGCGATTGCAAAGAATTTTGTTGCTGCACAGGTCACTGCGAAGTAGGATTGCGGGCATACGCGAGGGGTCCCAAATTTTGCGCCGGTCTGGACGTCCGGCAAGGCCCTGAACGCAAGGAGCTTTCCCCATGGTTTCGAAGTACGTTTTCTGCCCCTCCGCCCTCGCCCTTCTGCTGAACGTATCCGCTGCTACAGCCCAGGCCCCGCGGCCCGCCGCTGCACCGGCAGCTGCACCGGCGGACGGCATCACGATGGAGATGATGCCCATCACGGCAGCACAAATGGCCACGTGCCGCGATCAGACGAACCAGCAGCTTGCGACCGAGCAGGACACCCTGCACAAGCGCGAGCACGGGCAGGATAACGACAAGATGAAGCAGGGCGCCGTCACCGGAGCGACGGGCATTGCCGCGACTGCCGTCTCCCGCGGACGAGGCGGCTGGTGGGGATACGGAAACAACAATGGCGCCAACACCGCCGCCGCGACCGGCGCTACCCAGCGCACCGAGCGCAACAGCGAGGCCGTGGCAAGCACCACCGGCAGCAGCCAGCAGGTGGGCCTGGATGCCTATTCGCAGTGCGTCGCAGGCATCAAAGGACCGGAATATATCCACTTCCGGCAGACCGGCAAGATCGAGCCCTTTACGGGTGCGGCTGATGCTGCACCCGCACCCACACCCGCAGTGGCTGCGGCTGCGACACCTGCGCCCCCGCCGCCCGGAAAGTCTCCTGTGCAGGACGAGGGAGACGGTAAGCATTTCGTTCTCACCGCTCCCGGCCAGACCGATCCGCGTGAAGTAACCCGCGTTGGCCAGACGAACAGCTACCTGGAAGAGGTTACGGGCGACAAGTACATCGTGATGCCCGACGGCTCTGTCACGCGCATTGCAAAGCGTGCGGGCACAGCGGCAAAGAAGTAGATTCGTCTGATCCAGTCCAGGGCCCTTGCTTCCGGCAAGGGCCTTATCACTTGCCGACAGCTACGCGTCGGTCAGAGTGCGGCAGGAGACGCCTCCCGCCGTCTCCTGAACCATGCAAGCAGCTTGCGCGGCCAGTGTTTGTCCATGCAGGGCCTCTCGATCAGGACAAAGAAGACGGTCGCGACGGCCAGAATCACCGGCAGGATCAAGAGCATACCGGCACACCAGAGTTGCCAGAACGATAGATGCAGACCCATCCGGTTGTTCGCCAGGTTCAGCAGGACAAAGCCCGCCTGGAGGGTCAGCGAGTGGGTCAGGTAGATGCTGTAACACATGCCTCCCACGACCGCGACGAAGGGCAGGCCCAGAAAGGCGCGTACCGCACGTCCCCGGAAGGCCGCACAGAACAGCACCAGCAGCATGGGTGGCATGACGTAGTAGGCGGCGGCTGCCGGCACCGTAAAGAAGGCCACCCAGAGTGGCACCGCGACAACGTCCCACAGCCAGCTTTCCCGCACCCGTGGCAGCACCGTCAGGTACAGGTCGGCAATCACCAGGCCGACGACGAAATACTGCGAAAAGTAGAGGAGCGAAAGGTGCTGCGCGCCGTGCAGATCCTCGCCGGTAAGGTGCGCCGCTATGACGCTGCCGGCAACGATGGCGACCACGCTCGCGGTCCATCGCAGCGCGTCACTCCAACGGAACAGCAGCCACGCCAGCAACGGCGCCAGCAGGTAGAACTGCACCTCCACGGCCAGTGACCATGACGGCGGGTGGAGGGTGGGCATTGCGCCGAAGACGGCCCAGTCCGCGTACACCAGGCTGACGCCAAGGTGCCAGAGGCCGCTGGCGACGCTGAGGTGCTTCACCACGATGACGATGGGCAGGCGGAGCAGCAGGTTGGCGATGTAGGGCGGTTCAAGACGGGTGACGCGTCGCAGCAGGTACGGCCTCCATCCAACGCGGTCGTGGCCCTGCAAATGATGCCGCGCGAAGGGCAGGCCAAGCACCATGCCGCTGATGGCAAAGAACAGCGGCACGCCCCGCGCTCCGTTGTGAATGGCAAGGTACAGCAGCCCCGTCACGGGACCCATGTGCCCGGGCGCCGCGGAAAAGCTCGCCATCTCAGAGATGTGGAAGCAGAGCACCGACACGATCGCAATGAAGCGAAGGCCGTCGATCTCCGGGATGTAACGCCCGTTCGACGTGATGCGCCGCAGGGACGCGAGAAAGGTCGAGGTCAAAAGAGGAGGCCTCTCGTCACGCTGGGTTCTGAGGCGCAGCGTCTCAGGCGATTTGACGCAAGGCTACCATTGCACGCCCGCAAGGTTCCTCTTGCTAGAGGCAATTACGCCGTGAAGACGTTCCGGTTTAGGTAATCGTTGCGGAACTTGCCGGTGGGATCGAGCTCGGACGCAAGCTGCCGGAAGGCGGGCAGGGAAGGGTATTGCTGCTGGATATAGTTCGCCGGCATCTCGAAGATCTTGCCCCAGTGCGGGCGCGCGGCAAAGGGCATCAACGCCGCTTCGATGCCCGGCAGCAGCTTGCGCACGACGACTTCTTCGGGCTTCCACGTGAAATGGATGGCGAGCGAATCGCGCTGATGGTGCATGCTCATGGGCAGGTCGTCCGCGGCGATGGTGCGGAGCTCGGTGATGAAGAGGTGCGGCGTGATGGTGTCGCGCAGCTTTTCCACGGCGCGGATGGCGCGATAGCCGTCCCTGCGGTTGACGAAGTACTCCGTCTGCAGCTCCTCGCCGCTTGAAGGTGTGAACTCCATCTTGAAGTGCGGCATACGCAGGTACCAGGGACCGATGGAGCCCATCTGCTCGGTGCAGGCTTCGGCGGGATGGCCGACGATCGGATGCAGCTTTTCCTTCTGCAGCGTCGCGCCGTAGAACAGCGGAGGGAGCGGCTTCTGGGTGGACCCGGGAGTCACGCGATCCTTGATCCAGACCTCGCTGGCGCGGTTGTTCTGCCAGTCGGTGAACAGGCTGACGCTGTAGCCTGCACTCATGATCGCGTCGAGGTTGTGCTCGAGCTGGTCGAATGAAAGATCCTGGTAGACGACCTGCGACATGTCGAAGCGGGGCTGCAGATCGAGCGTCACGCGAGTCAGTATGCCCAGTGCTCCAAGGTGCACGACGGCCAGCCGAAAACGGTCGCCATCCTTGTCGCGCGACAGGGCTAGCGTTCGACCGTCAGCCGTAATCATCTCGATCGCACGCACGGCGGTGGCAAGATTCTGGTTTCGAACACCCGACCCATGCGTCGCCGTGGCGATGGTGCCGCCGACCGAGATGTGCGGCAGCGATGCCAGGTTGTGCAGGGCGAAGCCGGCCTTGTCCAGCACGGGTGCAAGCTCGCCATAGCGAACGCCAGCACCCACCGTCGCGGTTTTGGCGGACGAGTCAATGTCGATGCCCTTCAAGGCACGCAGCGAGATCTGCGCGTCGTGGCTGTCCGCGATGTTGTTGAAGCAGTGCTGCGATCCAAGCTGCTTCAGCTTCGCGGACTGTTTGACAATCTGACACACTTCGTCCGCGTTAGCCGGCGCGTAGACGCGGTCGGTGCCGTAGCGCAGGTTCTTCGACCAGTTTGTCCGGGACACGTCGGCGTGATCGTTCAGGGCAGGCTCCTTGGCAAAGGCGGGAACGGTAGCACTGGCCAATGCCAGCGCGGAAGTTTGGATGAGCTCTCGCCGGTTCATGATGCGCACGCCT
>CBAAAE010000202.1:0-4113 GCA_964658845.1 uncultured Novosphingobium sp.
CCTTCCTTGACCGCGCCGATACGCCGAATGTCGATGCGTACGGAGGAGTAAAACTACAGCGCGCGACCGCCAGTCGTTGTTTCAGGACTGCCAAACATAACGCCGATCTTTTCCCGGATCTGGTTGATGAAGATCAGGCAGGTGCGGCTCTTCGAGACCGTCCCGGTCAGCTTGCGCAGCGCCTGTGACATCAGCCGGGCATGCAGACCCACGTGGGAGTCACCCATCTCGCCGTCGAGTTCGGCCTTGGGCACAAGTGCTGCCACCGAATCCACTACGAGCACGTCGATGGCGCCCGAACGCACCAGGGCCTCTGTAATCTCCAGCGCCTGTTCGCCGTAGTCGGGCTGCGAGATCAGCAGGTTATCCGTGTCGACACCAAGCTTGCGCGCATAGACCGGGTCCAGGGCGTGTTCCGCGTCCACAAACGCCGCCAGACCGCCGTGCTTCTGTGCCTCCGCAATGATCTGCAACGTGATCGTCGTCTTGCCTGAAGACTCCGGTCCGAAAATCTCGATCACACGTCCGCGAGGCACGCCACCCACACCCAGCGCCGCGTCGAAAGAGATGGATCCCGTGGAGATCACCGAGATCGGCACAATCGCGTCTTTCGCGCCGAGCCGCATGATGGAGCCCTTGCCAAACTGCTTTTCAATTCCTGCCAGGGCAAGTTCTACAGCTCTGCTGCGTGCGTCATCGGTCACTGGAAATGATCTCCTTGTTACGTGACCCTCATCCTAGCACCAGATCGCCGGCATGGCAAAGAAAAAGCGAACAACGAAGGGCCTCCAAGTCCCACGATGGGAGAGGCAGGCCTGTAGACTGGCGCAGATGCCGAGTGGGATAAACGGTGCCCAGGGCGAGCCGAAGAATCGCCACCTGGGTCGCGGACATATCGCAGCGCTGGACGGGATCCGCGGCCTCGCTGTGCTCGGCGTCATGAGTACGCACCTCTTCACAGGCGACATGACTCGACTGCCAAGGCTGGTTACGCTGCCACTTTCCTTGGGTGTAGCTGGAGTCGACCTCTTCTTTGTGCTCTCGGGTTTCCTGATTACCGGCATCCTCAGAGACTCTCTTGGCGACAGGTTCTACTTTCGCAAGTTCTATGCCCGACGGGCCCTCCGCATCTTTCCGCTGTACTACGGGATTCTCGTTCTGCTCCTACTGCTCACGCGACCGCTGCGGATTTACTGGCATGGGGTTCAGTGGTCACTCCTGTTGTACCTGCAAAACACCCGTTTCCTGTTCCCCTCGCTTCTCACCTTCGGCAACCCATTTTTCTCGGTCGATCACCTCTGGTCTTTGGCCGTAGAGGAGCAGTTCTACCTGGTGTGGCCACTGATCCTCGTGAGCGTGCGCTCGCCCCGCCGCCTGCTTGGCATATGCGGTGCCGGCGCGCTCGTCTCGGTTGGGCTTCGCCTATACGGCCTGCACGCGGGATACGGGTTCGACTGGATCAACCGCAATACCCTTTGCCGGGCTGACGAATTACTTGCGGGTGCAGCGCTCGCCCTGGTCATGCGAAGCCGACATGCCGGCACGGGTCTGAAGATGGCAAAACCTGTCATGCTCGTCGCGATCTTCGCGGGAACCGTCGCGCAACTCACCGGCTTATGGATCTCACGCAAGGGACCGTCCCCGCTTGGCATCGCACTTCTGACGGCAACCAGCTACGACATAAACCTGCTTGCCGCAACTTCGCTGGTCGCATGGTGCCTGCGGCCGGCATCACGGCTGCGGTCTGTGTTCGAGTGGAAGCATCTGCGATCCGTGGGCAAATACAGTTATGGCCTGTACGTGTTGCACTTGATCCTGCTCCCAGGCATGACGCTGCTTCTCCTCCGCCCCCTGAGGGTTGCCCTTCACGGCAAGCTTCTCGCACGCCTCGCGATTGGGCTGCTGACCTTCGTGGTATCCGGTCTGGCGGCGGTTCTGAGTTTTCACCTGTACGAGAAACGTTTTCTTCGAATGAAGCGCTTCTTCGACTACGACGAACTCACCCGGTCCGCCCCTAAGCCGGTGACTCCTCGCGATGAAGCCGCGGCCTAGCGCCGCAGCAGGTCCACCGGTTCATGCGGGTCGCGAATCCGAAACTGCCGGGCCAGTGAAGGGTAAGCACGCGCGACGCCCTGGTACATCTGCCATGCCACGTTGCGATAGCTCCAGTGGCCTGCGGGGGTCGAGCGCAGTTCGCTGATGTACACGGCCTCTGCGAAGTCCATGGTGAAGAGCGACCGGCAGCGCGTCGCCAGCGGCAGCACGTAATCCGCGGCCTGGCTGCCCCGTGTCCAGGAGCCTGCCGACACCCGCGCGCCAGTCTTCGCAGGCAGCGGTTCGCCCCATGCCATCTGGATGCCGCCGGCGTCGAACTGCGGCACGGGGACGGGCGCGGGGGAATGCGCAGCGAGCTTTGGCGAGACCGCAATCGCACCCTCCGACGCGCCGGGCGAACCGCACAGCCTCCCATGGATCTCAAAGGCCCGCTCCACCAATGCCGTGTAGCGCGCATGCACGGGCGAGCCGGAGAGTTGAGGCTGGCCTGGAAAGTCGGGTATCTCGTACCCGTGCGCCGTCGTGTAGCCCTGCAGCAGCTGCGTGCAGCGACGATGCCGGTGCATGTCCCGGAAGCCGCCAATGTCCATCAGGATGTCGAATCGCAAGCCGTTCGCAGCGGCAAAGGCGCGTGGCAGCTCATCATGCTTGCCGCGATGCTGCGTGCCCAGTTCCACCAGTTCGACAATCCGTCTCTCGTCGAGCGCTGCAACCGCCTCGCGCACCTGCCGAAAGCGGTAGTGCGTGTGCGAATACAACAGGGACGAGGCCAAATCGATCTCGAGCGAAAGCTCCTCTCCGGCGGGCGGCACCACCAGGTCGACGTTCGGTGAGTCAGCCGGCATGGGATCGATGGCGGCGTCCCGCATGAGTTCGCGCGCGGCCTGCTGCAGCACCAATCTGCTCTCCCGTTCGAACTCGCTTGGCGCCGTGTACTTCACCAGGGTAGGACTGGTGCGGACCTCCCGCAGCATGTGTGGGGCGAGTTGCTCGGCCACCCCCGCATGCTGCGTGTCGAGCAGTTCTCTTGCTGCGGCATGCTGCACATTCCACGCCGGACCAGAGGCAGCGGAGCGCAGCTTCTCGCCCAGATCCCGAATCTCCGCGTAACCGCTGCCCAGCAGGCGAGCGATCTGTCCCTCCAACGTGCGCGCATTGGTGATCTGGCCGAGCGAAGTATTCGTCGCCAGCGGCAGCAGGTACCGCGCCATGTCATACGCACGTGCGCGCAGGGTGCGGGTGTACGCGGCTTCGTCCATGCCCTCAGGACGCGGCGTGGCCGCCTTCAACTCCGCCAGCATGCCCTCGCCGATCTCGGCGTAGCCCTCAAACAGCGCGTCGACGCCGCCGGTGTATTCGGCGGTCTGATCGGGTGAGTCGAAGGCCGGCGTGTAGTAACCCGACTTGCGAAAGTTCTGATACCGCGTCGACCGCTCCTGCCCATCCCATCGTGGCTCATCCACAAGGACGATCGCGGCCAGCAGCGACAGCCGTTCGACCGCGAAGGCAACGTGCGCCAGGTCCGCAATGGAGCGGTGGCCGTACTGGAAATAGAAGGTATTCAGAAACTGCTCGGCCCGCTGCGTGTTGATCTCCGCCAGCGACTCGCGCAGGGTCAGCGACGACCGCGAATACTTCGCCATGGCATACGCCAGCACCTCGGGGTCTGCGCCGTGGATCGCGTACACGTCGGTGCTGCCGGTCTGGTTGGGTGTCTCAGGCATGTATCCAAGCAGAATAACGTGCCGGGTTCTTCCAGCCAGCGGACGGCGGCTCCTGCGCAGGCGCGCCGTCCGCATCACAACAGGAGCGTGCCGGAAGATGACAGCCCGTTCGTTTCAACTGCGCACCGCCCCTGGCCCTTGCCGGGGCACCGGTGGCGGCTCCGCCAGCGCTGGTCGCGGCTGCTGTTCGCGCACTGGCCCGTGCCCGCCGCAGACGTGCAATCCAGGCTGCCTGCCGGCCTTTGCGTGGACACCTTTGACGGCTGGGCGTGGCTGGGCGTGGTGCCGTTCGCCATGGAGCGCGTGCGCTTCCGCACTCTTGGCCAGCACAGCG
>CBAAAE010000203.1:0-3973 GCA_964658845.1 uncultured Novosphingobium sp.
AACGTGGATGCGGCGGGCGGCACGGCATTTGTTGGCTACGGCATTACCGCGCCGGAACTCGGCTATGACGATTACGCGGGCATCGACGTGCGCGGCAGGATCGTCGTCCTGATGGAGCACGAACCGCAGGAGAACGACGCAAAATCGATCTTCAACGGCACCGGTAACACCCGGTACGCAACACCTCGCGTCAAGCTGCTGAACGCGCAGAAACACGGCGCGATCGCAGTGCTGCTGATGCCTGAGCCGAACGCCACGCATGTCACTACGGCAGCGCGGCTCGCCAATGTCTTCGCAGGCGTGACGGCAAAGCGCCTTGTGCCGATTCCGCTGCAGGCGATCGCGGAGGACGAGGTACATATCCCGTTGATGACGATCCCGCTCAGTGTCGCGACGGAGCTGCTGAAGGGTGTGCCTTCACTTAGCGAACTGCAGAAAGCGATCGATGCTGACCTGAAGCCGCACTCCTTGATCGGCTTCGGGACGGAAGTCCACCTGCGGACGAAGAACCTTTCGACGCACAAGGCGACCACTTACAACGTGGTGGGGCTACTGCCGGGCAGCGACCCCACGCTGGCTCGGGAGACGCTGATCGTCAGCGGCCACCACGACCACAACGGCGCCTCGGAGGTGGAGGAGCAGGACGGCCAGCGCCACACGGACATCTGGCGCGGCGCAGACGATAACGGGTCGGGCACGGTGGGTGTTGCGGAACTGGCGCATGCGTTCGCGGCGAATGCCGTGAAGCCGAAACGGTCCATCCTCTTCGTCGTTTTCGCATCCGAGGAGCGCGGCTTGCTGGGCTCGTACTACATGGCTCAGCATCCAGTGCGGCCGCTTGCCACCACGCGCGCCATGGTTAACTTCGACATGATCGGCCGCGACGAAAAGCCGAGCGCACAGACCGACACCATCATCGACATTCCTCCCGACACGTCCAATCGGCTGAACCTTGTGGGCACGCTCTACTCCCCGGATTTCCTGGGGGCAGTGGAGCGCGAAGACAAGCACGTGGGCCTGGTGCTCGACGACCGCTTCGAGCACGAGGCGGCTCTCGGCATCTTCTTCCGGTCCGACCAGTTCCCCTTTGTCCTGCATGACGTCCCCGCGATCTGGTTCTTCACCGGTTTTCACCCGGACTACCATCACGTGACGGACACCGTGGAGAAGATTGACTTCCCCAAGATGACGAAGATCATCAGACTGGCCTACCTGACACTGTTCGACATCGCGGACGCAGTGAGCACACCTCGCTTCGTAGCTAATCCCGCGCTGGGGCGATAGCTTCCCCGTTGTCGTCCTGAACCCGGTCAGAGAAGTTCTACCAGGGAAGCTCTCCTCCGGTCTCGAGGAATTTACCGTTGACGGGTGAGTCCAGAAGCGCTACGCGGACGATCTCGGCAGCACCTTCTTCA
Source organism: uncultured Novosphingobium sp. (assembly GCA_964658845.1). Taxonomy (GTDB): domain Bacteria; phylum Acidobacteriota; class Terriglobia; order Terriglobales; family Acidobacteriaceae; genus Terriglobus. The sequence continues at coordinate 1,416 of CBAAAE010000203.1, forward strand.
ATGGTTTGCGGACCACTGTGCCCATTCAAGTCGGTGGCGGTATACCCGGGGTTGATGGAATTCACGGCGATGCTGCCGTCGCCAAATTCGTAAGCAAGCTGGACCGTGAACATATTCAGTGCGGCCTTTGAAGCACAGTAAGCAAGCACCTTGACGGGGAAGTACTTCCAGTCCGGATTGGTTTGCTGACTTATGCTGCCCAGCTCGCTTGAGACGTTAATAATCTGCGCCTTGCCTGCAACTTGAAGCAGCGGCAGCATCGCCTGGGTGACTGCGACGGTGCCGACGTAGTTGGTTTGCATTACCGTTTGCAGGGCTTCCAGATTGACCTTGCTTGGTGGTCCGTCGCCCTTACCCGTTATTCCTGCATTGTTCACCAGGAGGTCCAGCTTGCCGAACCGGCTGCGAACGGTCTCCGCCGCACTGGATGCGGTTTGCTGGTCGTTCAGGTCGATGAGAATAAAGTGCACGTCGAGACCCTCAGCCTGGAGCTTTGCAGCAGCCTGCCTGCCTAGATCTTCCTTGCGCGCCCCCACGAGAACCGTCCAGCCGGCCCTGCCAATCTGGCGAGCGACCTCGAAGCCGATCCCCTTGTTTGCACCTGTAATCAAGGCGACTTTCTTTCCATCTTGCATGTCATTCTCCAGACCTTAGTATAAGAACCAGGCTTCAAGCCTCACTCCAGGAATGCTTCTCCCGACACCTGGACCGTAGCGACCCTAGTACTTGTGCTTGCCCAGCGGCGCGTTGGCTTCGAACAGGGCCGGATCGACAGGCTTGAACTGCAACGACTCCACGAAACGCTGGGCCACCATGTCGCCGTTGAAGTACCGCGTGGTGACGTACGGCACGGGGATGCCGCCCACGTCGTGGAAGTCGCTGTACTCCTCCACGTCTTCGTCGAAGTCCTGGTAGGTGGCGTTGCGGAACTTGAAGATGCGGCGCAGCGGCAGATGCGTGCCGCGCTCGATGTCCACCTCAACCGAGTTGTTGTCCTTGTCGATCAGCGTTACCTTCTCGACTTCACGCCGCGCCACTACGCCGGTTCCGCCGTAGATCAGCAGCAGTTCCGGCTGTTTCAGCCAGGTGTTCGCGATGGCGTCAAGAGAGTAGTGGGTGCGCCGGAAGTACTCGTCCTGGTCTTTCGCGGGCACCGCCTTCCGGCCCTTGTAGGTAACTTCAACGCCCTCGGTCGCGGTCCACAGCTGCACCACGTCACGCTTTTTGCCGAGTTCGATCCTGTCTTCGAAACCGCCGTTCGGCAGGGCGTGGTGGAACTGCAGAAAGTCGCCGACACCGGTGGGCGCGTTCTTGTAGAAGGACGAGGTGTGACCCTGCAGGATGTAGTCGCCGCGATGTAGCCAGCGCTCGCCGCCAAGCGCGGCATACATGGCGTTCAGCGCGGCGCGGGCCTTAGCCTCGTCGATGCCATCACCCGGCTTGGGTTGAGTGACGACGATGTTTTCCTCGCGCTTCGGCGTCTGCGTACCGGTCTGCGACGGAGCCTGTGTGCCTGCCGGAGCGGGAGCCTGGGCACCTGACTGGGCGACCGCAGCGGTGCCGCCGCACAGGCTTAGAAGAAGAGTCAGAGTAGCAATCGTGCGATTCATCAGACCTCAGGCAGAAAGCTAGCCGACCAGGACCGCGCCGCCATTCACGTTAAAAATCTCACCGGAGACGAATCCTGCCCACGGTGTGCAAAGGAAGAGGATCGGCCCGGCAATCTCATCCGGCGTGGCCACGCGACCCAGCGGTATGGTGCCGAACACCTTCTTAGACGTGATTGGATCGCGCAGGGTGCTGTCCGACATGTCGGTGCGCACCCATCCTGGCGCGACGCAGTTCACGTAGATCCCGTCGCCCGCAAGCTCGGTCGAAAGACCCTTGGTCATGCTGATCAGCGCGCCCTTGCTGGCGGCGTAGTCCGCGTGAAAGGCCTCGCCGCGCTGGGCCGCCGTGGAACTGACCAGCACGACGTGGCCTCTGGGGCCGTCAGCGAACGTGCTTTGCCGCTGCATCTGCACCACACCCGCGCGCACAAGGCCGAAGACGCTGTCAAGATTGATCCCGAGGGTTCCGCGCCACTGCGCATCCGTCATGGCGGAGATCGGCGCGTCGTGCGAGGGCCAGACCCCGTGGTTTGCGACCAGGCAATCCAGCCGGCCGAACGCTGCCACCGCTGCTTCGACGAGCGCCCCGCCGTCGCTTGCGGTGGCAAGTTCCTGCCGGATGGCCCGGCAGACGGCGGGTCCGCCGCACTCTGTCTCGAGCGCGACAGCCTGTGCTTCTGCCGTGCGATAGCTGAAGGCCACACGCGCGCCTGCCCTGCGAAAAAGCCGGACTGTCGCCGCTCCAATGCCACGCGAACCACCCGTTACCAAGGCCACCCGGCCCGCCAGCGAGAGCGTAACGCCGGAAAATTCCTGTACCTGATCCATGCCTCCCACGCTAACGGCTCTGGGCAGGCAGGGCAATGGGGCATCAATCTGCGGCGACACCCGGAATCCAACCTGTCATCCTGAGCGTAGCCGAAGGATCTGCTTCTTCAGGAGCAGCTA
>CBAAAE010000204.1:0-3917 GCA_964658845.1 uncultured Novosphingobium sp.
CTCGAGCGCACGAAGCTGGAGAAGGCCGATCTGATCGGCTTGAGCGGGCTGATCACGCCGTCGCTCGACGAGATGGTGCACGTGGCGCGCGAGATGGAGCGCCAGGGCTTCAAGGTGCCGCTGCTGATCGGCGGCGCTACCACCAGCCGCGCGCATACGGCGATCAAGATCGCTCCGCACTACAGCGAGCCGGTCGTGCACGTGACCGACGCCAGCCGCGCTGTCCCGGTGACCACCAGCCTGCTGAGCGACGACAGCCGCGCAGCCTTCATCGCGCAGCATCAAGCGGAGTACGAGGCCTTGCGCAAGGCGCACCTTGCGCCTCGTCAGAAGCTCACGCCCATCGACATTGCCCGCTCGCGGCGGACCCCGATCAAGTGGCGTGCGGAGGACATCGCGACGCCGTCCTTCCTGGGTGTGCGTGTGCTGCACGACTTCTCACTTGCCACGCTGCGGGACTTCATCGATTGGTCGCCGTTCTTCCACACCTGGGGTCTTAAAGGCATCTACCCACGCATCCTGCAGGACGCGCGGCAGGGCGAGCAGGCTCGCATCATCTTTGCGGATGCTCAAACGATGCTGGACCGCATTGTGGAAGAAAGGCTGCTGACCGCGCACGGTGTGTACGGCTTTTTCGCGGCCAACGCGGTCGGAGACGACGTCGAGTTGTACACAGACGACACGCGCGATGAAGTACTCGAACGGCTTTACTTCCTACGGCAACAGGCCAATCGCGAAGGCAGCGAGCCTTGCCGGTCGCTGGGCGACTTTATCGCTCCAAAAGAAACCGGCCTGCCCGACAGCATCGGCGCGTTTGCGGTGACAACCGGGATCGGCCTGAAGGAACTCGGCGACAGCTTCAAGGCGAAGCACGACGACTACAGCGCCATCATGGCCGAAGCCATTGCGGACCGCCTGGCCGAGGCGTTCGCAGAATGCCTGCACAAGTGCGTGCGTGAGGAGTGGGGTTACGGCCGCGACGAGCAGCTATCGACTCAGGAAATCATCAGCGAAAAGTACCGCGGCATCCGGCCCGCACCTGGTTACCCGGCCTGCCCGGATCACACCGAAAAGGGAACGATCTGGCGGCTGCTTAATGTGCAGGAGAATACCGGCATGGTGCTGACGGAATCGTTCGCAATGTGGCCGGGATCGAGCGTCAGCGGCATCTATTTCGCACATCCAGAGTCGCGATTTTTCAGCCTTGGCAAAATTGATCGCGATCAGGTCGCGGACTACCAGGTGCGGAAAAGCATGAACCTCGCCGAAGTCGAGCGCTGGCTTGGACCAAATCTGAACTACGATCCTGAGTCGCAGGTGGAGACGGTGGTGCTCGAACCGGAGGCGGTGGCGGTCTAACAAGTGCCTGTCATCCTGAGCGGAGCGCAGGATCCCTGTACAGATCGTCCCCGCTCAACGGCTTCAGGCATTCTCGCAAGCAAGCAGCGAGCTTCGTAACCCCTGCGAGACGCTGAGCGATCCATCACTTTGCTCAGGATGACGGCCGCTACCCGCTAAACCGCCGAATCCGGGATCCCACGCTGCTGCAGCATTGGTCCAATGACTGGATCGCGACCGGCCCATGCGCGGTACAGCTCTGCGGGATCGGCCGTGTTGCCGCGTGAGAGGATCATCGCCCGCAGGCGATCGCCGTTCCCACGCGTCAGGCCGCCGTTTTGCTGGAACCAGTGGTACGCGTCGCTGTCCAGCATTTCAGCCCACAGGTAGGCGTAGTAGCCCGCAGCGTAGCCGCCGCCGAAGGCATGCGCGAAGTAAGTTGACCGATAGCGCGGAGGCACCAGGGTGACCGCAACACCGGCACGCTCGAGCGCGGCGGCTTCGAAGTCGGCGGGTTGCTGGAGGTCGGTGTCCGCGGACAGGGTGTGCCACTGGAGGTCGAGTTCGGCTGCGGCAAGCACTTCGGTCAGCGCGTGTCCGCCGTTGAAGTTTTTCGTTGCACGCAGCTTGGCTTGCAGGTCTGCGGGCATGACTTCGCCCGTCTGCCAGTGCCGAGCGTAGTTGGCGAAGATGGCGGGATCGCTCGCCCAGTGCTCGTTGAACTGCGACGGAAACTCTACAAAGTCGCGCGGCACGCTCGTGCCTGAGAGGCTGGGGTACGTCGCGTCGGAAAACAACCCGTGCAGGGCGTGTCCAAACTCGTGAAACAGCGTCTGCACCTCGTCGGAATCGAGCAATGCGGGCTCACCCTCAAGCGGCTTCGTGTAGTTGCACACGTTGCACACGATGGGTGCCTCCCCCAGCAGCTTCGACTGCTGCACCAGCGAGTTCATCCATGCCCCGCCCCGCTTCGAATCGCGACGGTAGAAGTCGCAGTACAGCAGCGCCAGGTGCGACACGTCGGCGTTGAAGACTTCGTAGACGATGACGTCCGGGTGCCACGTAGGCAGGTCTGTCCGACGAGCAAAGGTGATCCCGAAGAGCTCCGTCGCCGCGAACAAAACGCCGCCCTCGAAGACGCGATTCAGCTCGAAGTAGGGTTTTACCTCGCCTTCATTCAGGTCGTACTGCCGTTTGCGAACCTGCTCGGCGTAGAAGGCCCAGTCGTATGGCGCGAGTTTAAAGCCGGCACCTTGCTCATCGATCAGCGACTGCATCGCAGCAGCCTCGCTGTTGGCGCCTGCAAGTGCCGCCGGCACCAGGTTGTCGAGGAAGCGGATGGCTGCGGCGGGCGTACGCGCCATCTGATCCGACAGCTTCCACGCGGCATAGCTTTCAAAGCCCAGCATGGACGCACGTTGCGCGCGCAACTGCGCCAGGCGGCTAATCATCTCGCGCGTATCGCTGTCGTTGCCCCGCTCCGCGCGCTGCAGCGAAGCCTCCCACAGCAGGCGGCGAGTCTCGCGATCGGTAAGCGAAGCCAGCGCGGGTTGCTGTGTCGTGTTCTGCAGGGTCAGATAGAAGCCGCCGAGCGTGCGGGTCTTCGCCGCAGCCTCCGCAGCATCGATCTCCGCATCGGAGAGGCCGTTCAGCGCCTCACGCGAAGACACATGCAGACCGCCCTCCTTCATGGCCGAGAGGACGCGATTCAGGAACTTCGCCTGCAATGTGGACTGCTCCGTATTGAGTGCCTTCAGCGTGTTCTTATCCGGTTCGGACAGCAGAGCGCCGGACTTCACAAATGCGTCATAGGTGATCTCCAGCAGCCGCAGCGATTCTGGGTCCAGCCCAAGTGACACGCGCGCTTCATACACGCTGCGGACGCGCGCGAACAGCCGTGGATCGAGGTTGATGGCGTCGCCATGCTCTGAAAGTTTGGGCGCGACATCCTGCTGCAACTGCTGCAGCGTCGGGTTGGTGTGCGCGCCGGCAACCGCATAGAACGCACTCGCCACACGTGTGAGCAGCGCACCACTTTTCTCCAGCGCAACCAGCGTGTTTTCGAAGGTCGCAGGCGTATCCGCACCAACGATCGCTTCGACTTCCGCCCGCTGTTCCGCCATGCCGGCTTCGAAGGCGGGCATGTAGTGGGCATCGTGAATGAGGTCGAACGGCGGCGCGCTCCACGGCAGCGCGCTGGGTGCGAAGAAGGGATTCGCTGTGTCAAGAAGACGTTCTGTCGTGGGTGCTTCGAGAACTCCGAGTGTGGTCATTACTTCCTTCTTAAATCAGGGACTATGCGCAAAGGCAAGGAGGGCGCAGTGCAAGCAGCACCGCGCCCTCATGCGAAATTCGAAGCTGTCTTACGAGAGCAGATCGACTTTGTCCTGCTTCGAGCCGGGCGTCAGTGGCGCGGACGAGTTGGTTACCAGCAGGTCTTCCTTGCGCATGACCAGGTTGGTCGCGTTCAGGCTGGCGAGCTCGAAGCCGTGGCCGTGGGTGATGGCGTCCGTCGGGCATGCCTCGACACAGTAGCCGCAGAAAATGCAGCGGTTGTAATCGATGTTGTAGACCTTGGC
>CBAAAE010000205.1:0-3915 GCA_964658845.1 uncultured Novosphingobium sp.
CGTACATGGTGTCCAGCAGCGACCGGATACGAGCCTGCGTCTTGCCTGGCGCGCCCGCGTAGACGTAGAGGTAGGCGATGTGGTGCGACGGCTCGTTGCCGTGCGCGTACTGGCCGACCATGCCCGCGATATCCGGCGGCGCGTCCGCGGGCAGCGTGGGAGCGGCATTGAACAGCCCGTCCAGGTGCGTCACAAACGTCTGCGGACCGCCGTGCAGCTCAATCAGGCCGGCCGGATCGTGCTGGATGCCGAACGTCGTCTGCCACGCGTTGCTCTCGGTGTAGTCGCGCCACTTCTTGGTGTGGCCCATCTCGATGGGATCGAACGGCATGGCAAACGCGCCGTCGCTCAGCTTCGCGCGCATGAAGCCGCTTTTCGGATCCCAGTTGCTCTTGTAGGTCTTCGAGCGCTCCGTCAGCATGGTGCAGTCTGCGGTAAGCCCGGCATGTTTCGCCAGGTTCGCCATGGCCCAGTCGTCGTAGCAGAACTCGAAATGCTTCGACACCGACTCGCCTTCGACGTCTGCCGGAATGAAGCCCTTTTCCGCGTGCGCCTTCATGCCGCGCACGTCGTCGAGACGGCCTTTCTGCAGCACCTGGTATGCCTTCTTGTAGTCCACCGTACCCGCGCCAATGCCCTTGTTACACGCCTCCGCGATCACGGACGTGGAGTGGAAGCCGGTCATGCACTCCGTCTCGCGGCCGTGCAGCGGCCACACCGGCGCACCCGCGGGACTCTCCTCGCCCATGCGGATCAGGGTGTTTACAAACTGCGGCACACGCTCCGGCTCCAGCAGCGTGTAGGCGGGGTGCGCCGCGCGAAAGGTGTCCCACAGCGAAAAGGTCGTGTAGTTCTGCGCGCCCGCCGGCAGCGTGTGCACGGCGTTATCCATGCCGCGATACTTGCCGTTCGCGTCGTCGTAGCGAGTCGGCCCAAGCGACATGTGGTACAGCGCGGTGTAGAAGATCTTCTTGTGGCTATCGTCGATAAAGCTGGCCTGCACCTTGCCGAGCTGCGCGCGCCACTTGCCCTCGGCCGCGGCACGCACGCCGTCAAAGTCCCACGCCGGCACCTCGGCCTTGATGTTCTCCGCGGCCGATTCCGCGCTCACGCCGGAGATGCCCACCTTTACCTGCAGCACCTCGCCCGCATGCGTGTCGAAATACATCACGGCCTTCAGATTGGCGCCCTCGGCCTTGCCCGTCGGGACGGTCGCATCATCGCGAAAGAAGACCACTTTTTTCGGCTGCTTCGACACCTGCAGAGCGAAGTAGGCATGCCGCCCATGGCCCCACGCGTTGGTCACGTGACCGCCGCCAAGGCTGTCCGGGGCGGTCTGCTCCAGTTCGCCTGATACCACGGTTGACTTACCATTATTCATTTGCGCGTGGTGCAGATCGACCAGGATGTAGGCCTGATCGCTGGCGGGAAAAGTGTAGCGATGCACACCGACGCGCTCGGTCGCCGTCAGTTCGGCACGGATCTCCGGCGTGTCCAGCGTCACCGCGTAGTAGCCCGGCGTCGCGATCTCCTTGGCATGGCTGAAGCGCGAACGGTAGCCGCCCTCAGGGTTGGTGCGGTCACCCGGCTGCAGCTTTGCCTGGCCCACACCCGGGGTCACCAGGAAATCCAGCAGGTCGGACGCGCCGGTGCCGCTCAAATGCGTGTGGCTGAAGCCCATGATCGACAGGTCTGACACGTGGTAGCCCGAGCACCAGTCCCAGCCCTCGTTGTAGGTGTCCGGGCTGAGTTGCATGGCGCCGAACGGCACGCTCGCGCCAGGGTAGCAGTGGCCATGGCCGCCCGTCCCGATTTTTGGGTCAGCCCACTGCAACACATCGTCTTTCGGTTGCGGCGCCAGCGCCAGCAGCGCGTTGCCGTGCAGCGAGTCGATGTTGGCGGCGGCGTAGGCGGCAGAGGCGGTTCCGAGGAACTTGCGGCGCGAAATCATAGGGTTCTCCAACGCCCTACATGGTACAACTTCGGCGAAGGACCCCGCGCATGCACCTCTGTCAGACTCGTAAAACATCGAGGGCTATCCTGATGGACTGTTCTCTGTTTGCGCTGGCTTTTCCACTCGCCCTCAACACCGGCGGTCAACCTTTCTATGAGCAAGCGGCAGCGACATCCAGCCTGAGCCAGCGGTTGGAAGCGTCGCCCACCTTGCCGTTCCACCCGGTTCCCTTCCCGGCGCAACCACCTTCCGCGACAGATCAGCAGGCGGCCGCATCATGGGTCGCGATCGCACACGATGGCAGCGTCTACGAACTGCGGCGGGTCGAACAAGGCGATCCAGTCATGGTGTTCGATCCCGGCGGCCACCTCCTGCGTTCCTGGGGCAGGGGCGAAGGCGAATTGCCGCACAGCCTCCGCATCGACCCGCGCGGCGATGTCTGGACCGTGGACGCGCAAACGTCGCAGGTCATCAAGCACTCCCCGTCTGGCCGGGTGCTGCTGACCATCCGCGTCGGCGGCCAGCCGGAGAACGGCAGCCCCTTCCATGGAGCCACCGACATTGCGTTCGCGCGGAACGGCGACATCCTGATCAGCGATGGCTACGGCAACGCGCGGGTCGTGGAGTACAGCGCGCTTGGGCGACGTATTCGGCAGTGGGGCCAGGCCGGCGACGGTCCGGGCGAGCTCCATCTGCCGCACGCCCTGCAAATCGCACCTGACGGCACCGTCTACGTCGCGGACCGGGAGAACGGACGCATCGAGGTCTTTGATCCGGCAGGCCGCTACCTCCGCGACATCCCGAACCTTGGCCGCATTTACTCGCTGCGTCTGACACGGGATGCGATCTGGGCTTCCGTGGCCTCGTTCGACCAGCCACCCGGCTCGGGAGACGGCTGGGTTCTCAAACTGGACCGCACCTCCGGAGCAATCCTCGGACACCTAAACGTCGCCGGTCCGCGTGCCGGACACGCCCTGGACCTGACCCCGGCAGGCGAACCCTTCATCACCCAGGGAGATCACCTGGTGTGGTTCAAAGCCGACTAGAACCTCTGCCGGCTGCACACATGATCCGTTGGCTCGGGCGAAATTTCTCGCTTCGTGATTGCTCCAGAGCACATAGACAAGTGCAACTGCCTTTTAGCGTTTGACGGACTCAGAGAAGCGGTGCATGATGGTGGAACTTTCCCTCTGATTTGATACCTGCCAGCCTGGGGTTGGGGTATCGGGCGTCGTCGTACGCAGTGCGTCGCAAGGCAAGCAAGCGCAGCACCAGCTGGCTCCCTCAGCGGAGCCTGTGTTCCCCGGGGGTTCGCCTTGAAAGTTCGCCACGTCTCATCGCTTCTCTTTCTTGCTGCCAGCGTCGCTACTGCCAGGGCAGATCAACTGATCCCGGCCGGGTCGGTCATCTCGTGCACCGTTGCGGAACCGAACGTCTCGTCGCATACCCAGAAGGTGGGGGATCCGGTGTTGTGCCAGCTCGGTCATTCCGAGGTCTATGGGCGCACCTCGTTTCCGTATGGCAGCTACCTGATCGGACACTTTGCCGAATACAAGGACCCGGGCCACTTCGTCGGCAAGGGCTGGATGGAGCTCGACTTTGATCGCATGGTGGTGCAGCCGGATACGATCGTGCCCATCAACGCGCGCGTCGTTGCCACACCCAAGTACCCGGTCGACAAGGACGGCAAGATCCACGGCACCGGCCATGCGACCAAGGACACCATCGAGTGGCTGATCCCGGTCCTGTGGCCGATCGATCTGATCAACCTGCCGCGCCGCGGACCCTCGCCCGTGCTCAAGGCCGAGACAAAGTTGACGCTGAAGATCATGGACGACTTTGGCATCCCCACGCCGCAGGAAAACGCCGTTCGCACGCCCGCACTGATCTCCCGCCAGACGCCGGACGAGCCGACGTACCAGGGCTATCAGCAGCAGGCCGCGCCCGTTGAGCGTGCCTAC
>CBAAAE010000206.1:0-3897 GCA_964658845.1 uncultured Novosphingobium sp.
GGGCTGCATCTCCTTGATGCGATCCTGCACGGTCGTCATGGTCTTGTTGCCGAGGTCCGGTGATTTGGTCAGCAGGGCCTGGCCCGCAGGCGTCTTGTAGAAGGCGATGATGCCGTCCAGATCGGCGTCGGTAAAGCTGTCCGAATAGAACTGGATGATGGCCGGCCGCAGCTTGGCCCAGCCCACTTCGTCGGCAGTGATGTCCTGCACCTGCTTCAGATAGGCATCGGTCAGCTTGGCCTGTTCCGGTGTCAGCGTCGTGGTGCCGGCCTGCTGCTTGGCCATATCGTTCACGCGTGTCTGCAGGTTAGCCAACTGGGTCTGCATGATGGAGTCAGTCTTGGTCAATTGCAGCATCTGTTCGGCCTTGGCGCGGTGGGTGGCATCGTCCGCGTGCGCGAAAGGGGCGGTGGCGGCGAGGCAAAGGGCAAGGGTAAATCCGTATAGAGGTCGCATGGGGTTTCTCCGGGGGCGGAACGCTGTGTCGCGAAGTGGGTCGCGGATCGAATCATCGCGTTGGACGAATCACCGTGTTGGACGAAGCAGTTTCAAGGATAGCGCGCCTGCGGCCACAGGTGGCGCAGCAGATGTAACCTCGGTGGGATGCCTCTACTTTCGTGTACTCAGGCGCTCGATCTTATTGCCGGAAAGATGCGCGCGATCGCACCGCTGCGGTCGACGGAGCGTGTCCACCTGCGCGATGCACCTGGACGCGTGCTGGCCGAGACGATCGCAGCCGATCGCGACCAGCCACCCTTTCCCAGGTCCACGCGCGACGGCTATGCCGTGCGGGCAGCCGGCAGCAGCGGCACATTGGCGCTGATCGGCGCGATTCGCGCAGGCGAGCAGTGGACCGGCGCGGACCTGCTGGGCGGGCAGGCCATCGAGATCATGACCGGCGCCCCGGTCCCGGCAGGCGCTGACGCCGTGGTGATGCTGGAGCATGTCGCGCTGGCAGGCGAGACACTTTCGCTGGCGGCTGGGCGCACCGTCGGAGCTGGCGAAAACATCGTTCCACGCGCCGCGGAAGCGCGTGCAGGCGACGCCCTGCTGCAGTCCGGAACGCGCATGGGCGCGGCGGAGATTGCGCTTGCGGCATCCGTCGGCGCTGCAGAGATCGCGGTGTACACGAGGCCGCACGTCGCGATCCTGTGTACGGGCGATGAACTGGTCCCGGTGGATGCGAAGCCAGGGCAGATGCAGATCCGCAACTCCAACGCGCACGGACTGGCCGCCCTGGTGCAGGCAAATGGTGGCATCCCGCTTGTGCTGCCGCCCGCTGCGGACACGCGCGAGTCGCTCAACGCTGCGATTACCGCAGCGCGAGGGGCGGGGATGTTGCTGCTTTCGGGCGGTGTTTCCGCGGGCAAGTACGACTTTGTCGAGGACGCGCTGCAGGCGCTCGGAGCGGACTTCTTCTTCACCGGCGTCGCGATCCAACCGGGCAAGCCTGCTGTGTTTGGCAGGATTCCGCCGCAGGATGGCCGTGAGGAGCAGTGGGTCTTCGGCCTGCCCGGCAACCCCGTCTCGACCCAGGTGACGGCTCTGCTGTTCGCCATGCCGCTGCTGCGTGCGCTTGGAGGTGAACGCGTGGCAAGCCCCGATGGCCGGCTGGTTCCGCAGCCGATGTTCGCGCAGGCACAGCTTGTCGAGACGGTTCAGGTGCGTCCCGGTCTGACGCGGTTTCTGCCTGCCTACATGAGCTCTACGCTGGATGGTGCCAGCGTGCGCACGACTGGTTGGCAGGGCTCGGGCGATCTGAACGCGAATGCGCGCGCCAACTGCTACCTGGTGGTGCCACCCGCGGCGGAGTCACTCCTTGCCGGCGAGTTCGTTAGCGTCCTGCTGCGTGGTTGAGCGGATGGGCATCTGCGATAGGCTTGTCCTCATGACGCCGAAGCTCAGCATGCGCAGCCGTGCCGGCAAGATGCTCGTGGGTGCCGCGGTGATAGTGCCTGCGCTCGCGGTGGCGGCCATGATCGTGATGAGCCACCTCCTGCTGGTGCACTACGAACGGCGCGACCTGGTGCTGTGGATCGTTGGCGACGCACTCGTGCTGGGCCTGGGCCTGGTGTTGATGGGGGAAGAGAGCCTGTGAGCAAGCCCGCGAAAGGGGCATCGCGTCTGTCGCATTACAACGACGCCGGTGAAGCCCGCATGGTGGATGTGAGCGCGAAGCTGCCCACGCGCCGCGAGGCCGTCGCCGAAGCTTTCGTGGAGTTGAACGCGGATGTCCTTGCCGCGCTGCCGCAGAACCCCAAGGGCAATCCGCTGGAGGTGGCGCGCTTTGCCGGCATTACCGCTGCAAAAAAAACGGCGGACCTGATCCCCATGTGTCACCCGCTGGCGTTGTCGTTTGTGGATGTTGAGGTGACGGTAGTGCATCCCGCAGCGCTGCTGAAGACGGGCGGCGGCATTCGCATTCGCGCCACGGCCGCAACCGTCGCCGGCACCGGCGTCGAGATGGAGGCCATGACCGCAGCTGCCGTCGCCGCCCTGACTGTCTACGACATGACCAAAGCGCTGGACAAAGGCATTCGCATTCGCGAAATCGTTCTGCTGAGGAAAAGCGGCGGTAAGAGCGGGGACTATGTGCGCAGCGAACTATGACGATTTCTGAGTTACAGGTTGAATAACTCGCGCAGCCTTTTTACCTGCGCGCGAGCCACGGGAACTTCCGTATTCTTTCGGTCATCCATGCGCAGCAGGTAACTGGATTTAAACCATGGCACAACTTCGCGGATGTGCTGAATATTGACAAGGAAGCTGCGGTGCGCCCGCCAGAAGGTTTCAGGGTCCAGTTGGTCCGCAAGCTCTTCGAGCGTGCGCACATTCGACATGCCTTCGATGGTCGGCGTGACCACCGATATGGTGCCCTCTTCGATGGACGCAAAGCAAATGTCACGCTGATCTGCCAGCAGCAGTCGTTGCGCAGCACGGACCACCACCTTGCCGGAACGTGTCCGCGGCTGGGTTGTAACGGTGGCCTGCGCCTGCTCCTGCAGCAGCTTCAGGAGAGACTCAAGGCGTTCTTCTGCGCTTGCCTGCGGCACTGCGTCCGGCATGGTCTCGGCTGCGGCCTGCGACGCTCCGGCGCAGCGGGTGCGCAGCTTTTCCACCGCAAGCGTGACGCGCCGCTCCTCGAAGGGCTTCAGCAGGTAGTCGATGGCATTCACTTCAAAGGCGCGGACGGCGTACTGGTCGAAGGCCGTAGCAAAAACGACCTCTGGCATACGCCTGCCGTTCTCCATCAACTTCTTCAGAACGGCAAAGCCGTCCAGGCCAGGCATCTGCACATCCATAAAAACTGCATCAGGTGTATGCGAGCGGATGGTCTGGACCGCCTCGATCCCGTTCGACGCTTCGGCAACAATCTCGACACCGCCCACGCGCTCAAGCAGGTAGCGCAACTCGCGCCGCGCCAGTGCCTCATCGTCGACGATCACCGCGGTAATAGACATTTGACTTACTCTCTGCTGTTACACAGACGTTGTCTTACAACGCCGAGTTACATGTTCGTATGTCCGCCGCGCATTTCTTCGTTGAACGTGGGCCGCGTAAACGCCAGCGCCTCTGACATGCGTGCTTCATATTCCGCATGATGACTCATCAGCGGTTCAGTGCTGCCCGCGTACTCAAAGGCGGGATCGAGCTTCAGGATGCCCTCCGCTGCGAGTTCTTCGGCGGTCTTCTTCAGTTCGGCAACCGTGGTGTTCAGGTACTGCGCGTCACGTGGGTCGGCAATCCACACCGGCGCGCCGCCGCCCAGTACGCCACTTGCCCAATAGACCTTTGCCGCCAGATAATCCGATCGCTGCTGTTCATCCGTGTCGTTGAAGATTAAGCGTTGCTGCTTCGACGAGTAGTAGCGCGTGGTGACCGGCACCGGCTGACGAT
>CBAAAE010000207.1:0-3892 GCA_964658845.1 uncultured Novosphingobium sp.
GTCTCCTCCAGCAGGAACACCGCATCCGTGTCCTTCGGCACATCGGGAGTCTGCAGGGCAGCGGCGGCCCGCACCCAATCCGGCACCTGATCCTTCGCATGCGCATTCACGCAGAACAGGCCAAGCACAACGACGGCCATCGAGAGCAACGCACGTCGGGAAGACATCGACATCAAAGCAGAGAACGACAAAAAGGAACCTCAAAACAAGCCAGCAGGCTTTAGAACACGATTCAGGAGATACGGGAGTGATACCGCATCCCGTAGCCGCGCGCAAGCCCTTCGCGGCTTCCACCCCGAGCAGTTCCTGAGGGCTTCCCGTTCTGGGAGCAACCGGCGCATCCTCTGTCTGGAACGCTGTATGCTGCTCCCGTCGAGTTACGGAGCGGCGTGCGGTCGCAACATCCCCGCCTGCACGAGGAGCAACATGCGTCGAAGGCAATTTCTACGATCCGGTGCGGCACTGGCCATGGCGCCCGCGCTGTTGCCACTCAGCGGTTCTTCGCAGACAGCGCCGGGAGCTTCACCACTGCCGCCCGCCGGCGCGGACGGTTGGGTATCGCTCCTGAACGGCCGCGACCTTACGGGCTGGTATACCGTGCTGCAGAAGAGCGGTCGCGGCGTGGCCGAGAAGAAGGGCATGGTCACGATGGAAGACGAGATGCTGCACATTCTCGGCAACCAGGTCACCGGTGAGAGCTTTGAGGCCGGCTTTCTGGCGACGAACCAGGAGTTCGAGAACGTCCGCATCCGCGTGGAATACCGCTGGGGTCAGAAGCAGTTTTCACCACGCGGCATCTCTAAGCGCGATAACGGTCTGCTCTACGGCGTGGTCGGCGGTGACAAGGTTTTTCCCCGCTGCGTCGAATGCCAGATCGAAGAAGGCGATGTGGGCGACTTCTTCCTGGTCGACGGGATCCGCGGCATTCAACCCAGGCACGACAACGGGCTGTTCGGCATCGGCGTGGATCGCCGCACCGGTTTCCCGCCAAGAACCGCTGCCAGCAAGCCGCCCACCGAAGAACCGAGCACCGGTCGCAAGATCAAGGACGGCAACTTCGAGATGCTCGACGGCTGGAACACGGTAGAGGTCATCTTCCAGGGCGACAAGGCCGCGCACCTGGTCAACGGCCGCTGCGTCAACGTCGTCACCAATCTGCAGCAGCCCGATCCGCAAGACCCGACTAAGTTCATCCCGCTGACACGCGGCAAAATTGCCATCGAAATCGAGTTCTCCGAGATCTGGTTCCGGCGCATCGAGGTCAAGGCCATCGGCTGAGCGGCATAAAATCAAAGTACGTTATGTCGACCGCGGCCATGATCTCTCCGGATGTTCTCTCGAAGTACCAGCCTGTCATCGGGCTTGAAGTGCATGTGCAGTTGCTGACGCGGACGAAGGCGTTCTGCGGCTGCATCAACCGGTACGGCGGCGAGCCGAATACGCATTGCTGCCCGGTGTGTCTCGGCCTGCCTGGCGCGTTGCCCGTGCTGAACCGCCAGGCGGTGGAGTTTGCGGTGCTGGCGTCGACCGCGCTGCATTGCACGGTCAATGAGCAGAGCGTCTTCGCGCGCAAGAACTACTTCTATCCCGACTCGCCGAAGGGCTACCAGATCTCGCAGTTCGACAAACCCCTTGCCGAGAACGGATGGATGGACGTCAGCGATGGCAAGGGTGGCACGCGCCGCATCGGCATCACCCGTCTGCACATGGAAGAGGACGCGGGCAAGAGCGTGCACGACGGCTTTGCCGACTCCGCCAGCCGCACCTACATCGACCTGAACCGCTGCGGTACGCCGCTGGTGGAGATCGTCAGCGAGCCCGATCTGCGTACGCCCGAAGAAGCGCACGAATACCTCACCAAGCTGAAGGAAATCCTGCTGTACACGGGCGTCAGCGACTGCAACATGGAAGAGGGTTCGTTGCGCTGTGACGCAAACATCTCCGTCATGCTGAAGGGTGCGGAACAGTATGGCACCAAGGCGGAAGTGAAGAATGTCAACAGCTTCCGCTTCATTCGCGAAGCCCTGCACTACGAGATCGAGCGGCAGATCGAGGTGGTCGAGAGCGGCGGTCGCGTGGTGCAGGAATCGCGGCTGTATAACTCCGCCGAAGGCCGCACCTACAGCATGCGCAGCAAGGAAGCTGCGCACGATTACCGATACTTTCCTGAGCCCGACCTGCCTGCGTTGATCGTCGATCCGGCATGGCGCGAATCGATCCTGCGCCAGATGCCGGAACTGCCGGAGGCTCGCCGTGCGCGCATGATGCAGACCTATGACCTGTCCGCGCAGGATGCTGCGACGTTCGCGAATACGCGCAGCTTTGCCGACGCATTTGAAGGGGCGGCAAAGAAAGCGAAGAGCGCAAAGCGCGTGGCGAACCTGCTGCTTGGCGAACTGGTCGGACGCTTGAACGCGGCAGGTCTGGAGCTGTCACAATCGCCCGTGTCGATGGACGGCATCGTGCTGGCCGCGGACCTGGTCGAGGACGGCAAGCTCTCAAGCAAGCAGATCAAGGGCTTGTTCGATATCTGCTTCGAAAGGAACGAAGACTTCCCCGCCGTCTACGAGCGCGAGAAACCGCAGCAGATCAGCGACACCGGCGCGATCGAGACGATGATCGACGAAGTCATCGCCGGCAATCCGAAGCAGGTAGAGCAATACCGTGGCGGCAAGAAAACGGTCGCAGCTTTCTTCGTCGGGCAGGTTATGCGACTGTCGAAGGGGCAGGCGAATCCCGCGCTGCTGAATGAGCTGGTCGCCAGGAAACTCGACGCGGCTTAGGATCCGTCCATCCCGAGTGATCTGTAAAGCAGGAAGTTACCGCACCGATGCGGAGCTGCATCGTAGATGGTGCATGCGTCCGCTCGCCATCCTTCGCCTGTCTTCGCTCCTGCTGCTGACGGGTTGCGCGACCCGCGGAAGGGTGGAGCAATCCATCGCACAGGACCAGGCAGCCATGCCGCCGGACACGGTGATGCTCTCGCGAATGATGCGCGAACTGTCCGCCGAGCCCGGCTTCACCGAGCAGTTACTGAGCTACCTCGACAAAGGCCAGAAGAACGGCGCGGCGCTGACACCGGAGCTGTTCGACACCTTCCGCAAACTGATCCTTGGCAAGGACTGGAGCGGGCTCGACCGCTTTCCGGGATGGTCGATTCATCGCGTCACGCGCACGGTTCAGCTTGGAGAAAGCCTGCTATCGAAAACCGGCGCAGCACCTGGGCCGGACACGTTGAAGGTCACCCTCGGTCCGTACCCGCTGGACAAGGCGGTCGTCGAGTCACTCGATACGCCATCCGATCGTCCGGGGTTTTCTGACGCCGGCCTGGTGACGAAGCTCAGCGGGGTAGTGACGAACGGTGATGGCGCCGACCCAAAGCTGGCTCCGCTGCACGCGGAGAGCACACGTCTGGCCGAGGTGATGAATCGCCTCTCGCTCAACGGCTATAACTCTACCGCTCCGTTTACCGCGACAATCTCGGGGCAGACAGCGACAACACCGCAGCAACTGGTGGGGGCGCTGATCGCAAGTGGGCACCAGGTTACCGTGGCGGACGCGCGATACTTCGCGAACTTCGGGCACTTTCACTACGGCGGCAGCGACGTCGAGATGCCGTTCTTTCTCGACAGCCAGTACCTTGTTCCGAAAGACCACTGGTGGCAGCGCTCCCATGCGCTGCTGGTGCCCGTGGCGCATGCCGAGTACGAGTGGATTGTCACCGGGCCGAAGATCAATGCGGATGTCACGTTCTACTTCGGCATCGATGGGCGCGCCGAATTTCGTACCAACGACCAATTGAATCAGGCCTGGGTCATGGGCCGTCACGCGCACGAGTACCAAGGGGCCGATGCGGTCGAAGTTACGCGGCTGACCGGCGGCATGCTGCGCG
>CBAAAE010000208.1:0-3855 GCA_964658845.1 uncultured Novosphingobium sp.
TTTCCTGAGCAGCGGCTCGCCAATCGAGTGTACGACGGTCAGAATGAAAGCATGGGTTTACGGCAGGCTCTCGTTCTTGGCAGTCTTCTGGCATTTGGCGGCCTGCGTTGTGCGTTTGGACAGGCTCCCGCCGATGCGGGCGCCGCCGCGCCGCAGCAGCCGTACACGCTGCAGACCGGCGCGAAGATCGTGCTCGTCCCATCGACCGTCAGCATCAAGGGCCAGATCGTCTACGGCCTGAAGGCAAGCCAATTTCAGATCACGGACAACGGCGTGCCGCAGCCTGTAACCCTGGACGACGACGCTGACAATCTCGGGCTCTCGCTGGTGGTTGCGGTGCAATGCTCGCGCACCGCGATGATGGAGTATGAGAAGTTCCAGGGCTTGCCCAGCCTGATTGAATCCATTGTGGGCGGCGCACCGCACGAGGTAGCGCTGGTCCGCTATGGTGCGCACCCGGAGTTGGTGCAGCCGTTCACGCGCTCGCTCGACAAGGTGGCTGCGGCGATGAACCACATGGGACCGTGCGACGACGACAGCGCCGCCACCCGCGACGCGGTCAGCTATGCCAGTTCCATCCTGGAGAACCGCGATACCCGCAACCGTCACGCAGTGCTGCTGATCGGCGAGGCACGCGACCACGGCTCGACCGTGAAGGAGAAGGACTTGATCGCGCAGCTTGGGCGATCGAACACTGTCGTCGATTCTGTCGCCTACTCGCCCGGCGAGAACGAAACGATGGACGATCTCAAGCACTTTGCAGGCGGCCGCGGACCGCTGGGCACGCTGATGATGGCGGTGCAGGGCATGAAGAAAAATACGGCAAAGTCGCTGGCCGTACTTTCCGGCGGGGATTACTTCAGCTTTCGTAATCGGTCCGGTTTTGACGAAAGCCTGACCAAGCTCACGAACCGTGTGCACAACTACTACCTGCTCAGCTTCCCCGTGCCAAAGGGGGCGGAGAGCGGTCTTCACGAACTCCGCGTGATTGTGCCGGAGTACCCCCAGGCCGAGGTTCGAGCGCGCCGGAACTACTATGCGGGAGATGCCGCTCCGCCTGCTTCTGTTGAGTAAGCGCTGGTGACCCCGGAAGCACGTTGCCATTCCGAAACGTGCATGCCGCACTTGAGTACTCCCAACAAATGTTGCCATCCCGCAGCGCAGCAGAGGGATCTGCATATGTGCCTGGACCCAGGCTATTGCTGATGCTGAGCACAAATGCTGATCCCTACGCCGTGCTGCGGATGACAAAGGGAAGGATGGAAGGAGGGGGAGTGCGACAATCCCCAGCACGGCGCCAGGGCGCGGCACAACGCCTAGCTCTTGACCGGAATCTCCAACTGCGTACCCACCGCGACCGCATTCGGGTTGCTGATGTTGTTCGCTTTCACGATCAACTCGTAAAGGTTGCCGTCGCCGTAGAAGTGCTGCGAGATCTTAGAAAGCATGTCGCCGGACTTGACGGTGTAGGGCTGGGTTTCGCCGCCGGTATTGACCATTTCATGGTGCAGGTCGGCGTAGGTGGGGTCGACCTTCTTGATCTGGTCCCAGACGAAGTTCAATGTCACCTGCGAAGGCAGCGTCGCCTTAACGTAGAGCTTGTCGCCGTCCAGTGCGACGTTTTGCAGAGCGGCACCTTCGGGCGCGAACCGATCGATCGCCTTCAGGACGGGCTCATATTTCTGCTGCAGTGTTGCCAGGTCTGCCATGGGATTCTCCTCGTGGTTGAGATGCGGGGAGACGGAGCAGGGCAGCGCGTCAGTTCATCCACTTGCGATCTTTCGGATCGCGTTTTTCGTCTTCTGGCGCGATGTAGCGGCCGTCGTCGTCGAACTTGACCACGCGGTCCTGCTTCCGCATGTAGACCTCGAACTTGCGTGCGGCGCGGCGGCGCTTCCAGCGGTAGTAATCGTTGCGCATGCCGAAGTAGCGCTCGGTCGCAACGGCTGCAATGCCGGTCCGGCGCGCTGTTTTCACGTAGACGAACCCGGCCAGCCCGCAACACAGCGTCAGCAGCGCGCTGAAGCTGTCCCGCTCGCGCAGCAAAGTTGCCACGTACAGCAGCGCCCCCAGGGTCACCATGTACTTCGCCTTAATGCGCAGCAGGAAGAACAGCAGGAACTCCACGTCACCAAACAACACCGCGAAGGCCACCAGCACACCGAACAGCGGCGCGGAGACGCCCGCCGCGGCCGAGATGGGGCTGATACCCAGAAAGCTCAGCCTGCCGCCCGTAAGCAGCGGCAGCGCCGCCAGCACGGTTGCCAGCGCCGCTCCACCGACGGCCGAGAGGTAGAACAGCTCCAGGAACCAGCGGGGTCCGCGGCTCTCCTCCAGCATGGTGCCGGTAAACCAGAGCGTCAGCAGGGAGAAGGCCGTGTTCAGGATGCCGAAGTTAAGAAAGGCGTAGCTCAGCAGTTGCCAGACCCGCAGGTGCGCGAAGACGGCTGACGGCTCAAGCAGCAGCATGGCGCGGACGAAGATGCCCGCAGGCTGCGAGACGAAGTCCAGCAGGGCCAGCCCGAAGAACAGACCGACCAGCACCAGGACGAGCTGGCGCACCGCGCCGCGGAAGGCCGGGAGGGAAAGCGTGACTGGACCGCGCGGAGACACCCCCTTATTTCACCACAGAGCACCGTTCCACATGAGGCAGGTCTGATTTCGCCGAAATGGCACCTTTGTGACGGGTAAAACGACATGCGCCACTGTTCGTCTCACAGGCTGAACAACCTGCGTGCCGCAGGGTGCGTCTTCACACGCACAGCCGAAACGTAACGGCACCCTTACGCTATACAAGAGCAATGGCATCCGCGGAAGACCGCCGGGTGGTGACACGAATGCGATACTGACAGCCAGACAAGAACAAGGGAGCCAACCCATGGCAACAATCTGCCCAGAGTGCGATAACCCGATCGTCATTGATGAAGATGACGTCGAAGAAGGCGAGATGGTCACCTGCGACGAGTGTGGCGCGGAGATGGAGGTCATCTCGACCGACCCGCTGCAAATTGCGCCTGTCGATGCCGAGGGCTACGACGACGAGGACGACGCCTTTCCCGCACGGGCCACAGAGGAAGACGAGGACGAGTAGCTGCCACCTGCCACCGAGCGCGACTTCGACTATTGCGCCGTGTTCTACACAGAAGGAGATACGGCCGCGCACCACGGATCAAAGCGCCGTAGATAAGTGACAATGAAACGCTTAACCTGCACCCTCTCCCTTGCCCTGGCCGCAGCCACGGTGCTTGCACCGCCTGCGGTAATGCTGTGCTGCGGGTCCGCGTCCGCGCAGGCCGCCGCTGTCCGCAACCTGACCGGCAGTGTGACCGATAAGGCTGGAACCAAGGTCAAAGGCGCCGTAGTGCACCTGAAGGACACGCGTTCGCTCTCGCAGCGAAGCTACATCACGGATGATGACGGTGCCTTCCGCTTTGGACAGCTTTCAAGTAACAGCGACTACGAAGTCTGGGCTGACCTAGGCGGCAAGAAGACTCCGTCAAAATCGATCAGTTCTTTCGATTCCAAGAAGGCTGTGGACATCGCGCTGAAGATGCCCGACTAGCCCGTCATTTCTCATCCAGACAGCAAAAGCCCCGCAGTCGCGGGGCTTTTGCGTGAATATGCGACGGAGCTAGGAAGCCACGGGCTCGATTGCCACGAAGCGACCGTGGTTGCCACGGTCCAGGAACTGGACGCGACCGCCGACCTTCGCGAACAGGGTGTCGTCTTTGCCGCGGCCGACATTCAGGCCCGGCTTAAGAGGTGTGCCACGCTGCCGCACGATGATGGAGCCTCCCGTAACAAGCTCGCCCGCAAAGCGCTTGACGCCAAGCCGCTGCGCGTTGGAATCACGTC
>CBAAAE010000209.1:0-3699 GCA_964658845.1 uncultured Novosphingobium sp.
AGCAATTTTGGCGAGGGCGAGTCCGCCTATGGCGAAGCACTTCGCGAGGCGCGCGCCCGAGGCGGCCTGCTTGACCTGACCGTTTCCAACCCGACGCGATGCGGCTTCGACTATCCAGCGGAGCGCCTGCTAGAGGCCCTTGCCGATGCACGAGCGCTGCGTTACGACGCAGCCCCGCTGGGCCTCGAAAGCGCGCGCGAGGGCATCTCCGCTCTCTACCGCGACACGTACCACGCGGACGTGGCGCCCAGCAATCTGCTGCTGACTGCCAGCACCAGTGAGGCGTACAGCTACCTGCTGCGGCTGTTCTGCGAACCGGGCGACGCGATCCTCGTGCCCTCGCCCAGCTACCCGCTGTTCGACCTGCTGGCGCGGCTGCATGACGTCGATCTGATCCCCTACCCTCTGGTCTACCACGACGGCTGGCAGATCGATCCGTCCTCGCTGGCCGCTGCCGTGTCGCCGCGAACACGCGCAATCGTCGTCATTCACCCGAACAATCCCACGGGCCACTACTGCGGCGCTGCCGATCGCGAGGCGCTTTATGCCCTTGCGACCGAGCACGACCTGCCGCTGATCGTCGACGAAGTCTTCCTCGATTACCCCGTGGAGGTTGACGCACAGCGCACCTTCGCCAGCACACCGCCAGTGCTCACCTTTGTCCTGGGCGGCCTGAGCAAGCTGCTCGCGCTGCCACAAATGAAGCTGGCGTGGATTGCGGTATGCGGACCTGAGCCACAGATCGCGGAGGCAATGCACCGGCTTGAGATCGTCGCGGACACCTTTCTCTCTGTCGCCACACCTCCGCAGGTCGCTCTGCCGGCATGGCTCCTGGAACGGGAGAACATGCAGCGGCAGATTCTCGAACGGATCCAAAGCAATCTACAAACGATCGACCGGCTATCCGAGGGAACTGTTGTCAGCCGCCTCAGAGTGGAAGGCGGATGGACAGCGATACTACGTGTCCCTGCGAACGAATTCGACACGGCCCTCGCCCTTCGCCTCATGGAAGAGCACGGCGTCGCCATCCACCCAGGATCGCTGTATGGCTTCGCGCCGCGCGGTTGGCTGGTTGTAAGCCTGCTGACGAGCCCTGAGGATCTGCGGGAAGGAATGACTCGGCTGCTTTCGGAAGTTGCGTAGCAATGAACCCGTCGGCTCTTCCGCTAGTTTCGACCCGCTTTTCCTCATCGCGACCTGCCCCTCTACCACGTTGCCGACCGCCTAGAATCGTCCTCATGGCCGCTGAGTTCACGCACCTGCACCTTCACACCGATTACAGCCTGCTGGACGGCGCCTGCGACGTTGACAAGCTGGCTGCGCACGTCAGTAAACTGGGCCAGACCGCCGCCGCGATGACCGACCACGGCAACATCTACGGTGCCGTGCACTTCGTCGACGCCATGCAGAAAAGGGGCATCAAGCCCATTATCGGCTGCGAGCTGTACCTGTCGCAGACCGACAATCACCGCGAGATGAGCGGCGGTTACAACCACTTCCTGGTGCTTGCCGAAACAGACGAGGGATACCGCAACCTGATCCGGCTTACTAGTGAAGCGGCGGTTCATGGTTTCTACCGTAAACCACGTGTTTCTAAGGACTTTTTAGCAAAGCACACCGAAGGCCTGATCGGCTTTAGCGGCTGCCTGGCTGGTGAAGTGAACCAGCAACTGATGGCCGGCAAGTACGACGAAGCCAAGCGGACCGCTGGCGTCTTCGAGGAGATGTTCGGCAAGGGAAACTTCTTCCTCGAAATGCAGGACCACGGCCTTGAGCCCGACCGGGCCGTGTGCGATGCGCTCTTCAAGATGGAGCGCGAGCTCGACATCCCCCTGATCGCTACGAACGATTCGCACTACGTTGCCGGCGACGACAGCCGGGCACACGAGATCCTGCTGTGCGTGCAGACGGCTGGGTCGATGAATGACCCGAACCGTTTCAAGTTCGACACGCAGGAGTTCTTCATCAAGTCGGCGGAGGAGATGCATCGCACCTTCGCCGGGCACGAGGAAGTCTGCACGCGCACCATGCAGTTCGTCGATCGCTGCAACGCGAAACTGACGAAGGTGAAGGATCCGTTTCCAGCCTTCCCGGTGCCTGACGGTATGTCGCTCGATGACTTCTTCGAGCAGGTCTGCCGTGAGGGTTTGCGCAAGCGGCTTGACACCGCCGTGATGCACTTGCGCACACGAGGCTTGCTGCGATACCAGATCTCTGATTACGAGGCACGTCTCCAGCGTGAGCTGGACTGCATCAAGTCGATGAAGTTTCCCGGCTATTTCATGATCGTGTGGGACTTTATCCGCTACGCCCGGGAGCAGAACATCCCGGTCGGTCCGGGCCGTGGGTCTGCCGCCGGTTCGCTTGTCGCGTATGTCATGGAGATCACGGACGTCGATCCGCTGCAGAATGAACTGCTGTTCGAGCGTTTTCTAAATCCCGAGCGCGTCAGCATGCCCGATATCGATATCGACTTCTGCATGAATCGCCGCGGCGAGGTGATCGAGTACGTCAAGCGCAAGTACGGCGCCGACCAGGTCGCGCAGATCATCACCTTTAACACCATGGCCGCGAAGGCTGCGATCAAGGACGTCGGTCGCGCGCTCGAGATGCCCTACGGCGAAGTCGACCGCATCGCGAAGATGATCCCAGCAACCATCGGTATCACCATTGAGCAGGCTCTGAAGGACTCGCCGCCGCTGGCTTCGGCGTACGAGTCGAACGGGCCGATCCGCGAAGTGATCGATGCCGCGATGAAGCTCGAAGGCCTCGTCCGCGGAGCCGGCGTGCATGCTGCCGGCGTCGTCATCGCGCCGCAGCCTCTAACGGAGCTGGTGCCTGTCACACTGACCAAGACCGACGACCTGGTCACCGCGTACGACATGAAGTCCATCGAAAAGATGGGCCTGCTGAAGATGGACTTCCTCGGCCTGACGACGCTGACCGTCATCGATGATTGCCTGAAGCTCATCGTGTCGACGCAAGGCACGACGGTCGACCTCGCGACCATCCCGCTGGACGACCAGGTGACGTATGAAAAGGTCTTCCACAAGGCCCTGACGTCAGGCGTCTTCCAGTTCGAATCGGGCGGCATGCGCGACGTGCTTCGGCGCTATAAGCCAACCACCATCGAAGACCTGACTGCGCTCAACGCGCTCTATCGCCCCGGGCCCATCCAGGGCGGCATGATCGACGACTTCATCGAGCGCAAGTGGGGCCGTCGGGCCGTTGAATATATGCTGCCGGAACTCGAAGGCCTGCTGAAGGAGACGCTCGGCGTCATCGTCTACCAGGAACAGGTCATGCAGATTTCCTCCGTCATCGCGGGCTATTCGCTCGGCGGCGCCGACCTGCTGCGCCGTGCCATGGGCAAGAAAAACATGGAAGAGATGGGCCTGCAGCGCGACCTGTTCATGGCCGGTGCCGCCGAACGCAGGCATCCCAAGGAAAAGGCTGGCGCGCTCTTCGATCTGATCCTGCAGTTCGCGGGATACGGTTTCAACAAGTCGCACTCGTCGGCCTACGCGTTGCTGGCCTACCACACGGCCTGGCTCAAGACGCACTACCCTGTCGAGTTCATGGCAGCGCTGCTCACCAGCGAAACGTCCAAGCCGGAGAACGTGGTGAAGTACATCAGTGAATGCCGCGAGATGGGCATCACTGTTCTGCCGCCTGACGTGCAGGTCTCCGATGCCAACA
>CBAAAE010000210.1:0-3544 GCA_964658845.1 uncultured Novosphingobium sp.
AAGGAAGACCTGCAGCGCACGTGGATACTGCGAAAGGTGTTGAACCCGTTGTCGCCGGTCGAAGCCATGGAACTACTGACGGACAAGCTGCAGAAGACAAGGAACAACCAGGAATTTCTGCACAACATGAGTTCGCTGTAGCAGGAATCGAAGCACACCAGAAAGCCCCGCGGAGTTCGCGGGGCTTTTTAGGTAACTCCACTCAGGCGACCCGGGGGTTCAGCTGCATGCGGCTGTCGACATGCGATGCGGGCGCGTGTGCGGCTCGCAGTTCGGCCGTAAGCACTTCTGCAGCCTGCGGCCGTGACAGGAAGAAGCCCTGGATTTCGTCGCACGACATGCGCCGCAGCAAGTCAAGCTGGTCTCTAGTTTCGACGCCTTCCGCGATGACCGACAGGTTCAAGCTGTGCGCCATGTCGATGATGGCCTGTACCATGGCAGCACCGCTGTGCGATGCATTCGCGCCCTGCACGAAAACCCGGTCGATCTTGAGGACATCGGCGTTCAGCTCCCGCACACGGCTCAGGGAAGAGTAGCCTACCCCGAAGTCGTCGATCGAGATGCGGACGCCAAGCTGGCGAAGCGACTGCAGGTTCTGCTTCACCCGTTCGAAGTCGGTTGCCAGGGCACCCTCCGTCAGTTCGAGTTCGAGGTTCGAGGCGTTCAGTTCGGTCTCCTGCAGGATGCGCTGCACGGTGGCGACAAAGTCGCTGCGCCAAACCTGTTTCACCGACACGTTCACTGCAACGCGCTCGAGCGGAAAGCCAAGCGAAATCCACTCGGCCATCTGTGTGCACGCCTGGCGCAGCACCCAGTCGGATAGCGGACCGATCATGCCGTTGGCCTCAGCGACGGGAACGAATTCGTTTGGTGAGATCGGCCCTTCTTCCAGATCGCGCCAGCGGGCCAGTGCCTCAAGGGCCACGATCTGCTGGCTCTTGCCGTAGATGGGCTGATAGACAAGTTGCAGTACGTCGTCGCGCAGTGCGCGCTGCAGTTTGCCGGAAAGCATGCTGTTACGCCGGTCTGCAAGGGCGCATACGTGATCCGCAAAACGGAAGTGATTCGGCTCTTCATTCCTGGAGGTACTCATGGCATGCTTGGCGGCAGCCAACAGTGTCCGCTGACCGCTCGCGTCCGCAGGAAAGCTCGAGATACCGATGCTGACCGATGCGGTAAACGGTTGCTCGTCTGCGGGCACGGGCTGCGCCATGGCAGCGATGATATTTCTTGCCATCATTGCCAAATCCGCCCTGGTGTGAGGCCGGTTCACGAGCAGGACAAAGCGGTTCGTGCCCATGCAGCCAAGCAGATCCTCATTGGAAACAGAACGCTGCAGCCGCAAAGGCACTGACTTGGCAAGGGACTCCGCGCTGGCACCATCCGGGACGTGCTCTGTGGCGCACACCTTATCTACTTCGATGAACAGGCAGCTTACAGCCTCATCTTTCTCGATCCACTCCTCGAGTGTGACCTCGATGGCGGCGCGATTGGGCAGACCAGTGCAGGAGTCGTGGAGTGCGCGGTAAAGCAGATCGCCTACCTGGCCGCCCAGCAGCCCCCATCTCCAAAGCTGGGTTGCAAAGGCGCAGGAAAGGACAGTAGAAGCGATCAGGATCACATCCAGCAACAACCAATGCCCGAGGGGAGAGCCGCTCCTGATCACGTGTCTGACATGGAGGCCGACCACGACGGCCGCCAGCCACTGCGCCGAAAGCAGCGCCAGGAAGTTGAGGGAACCTGCATCGCGCCTCAATGAGAACCTGGGCGAGGCAGCACCCTGCCGAACGCGGGCAAGCAATCCGCCAACGAAGCCGGAGGTAGCCAGAGCTCGGTTCGCGCTTTCGGGCACAGTCATACTTTGAGTTATCGGCACCGTTTTCATGTTCTTCAGTGCTCAGCGGCCCGAGTTAGGAAGGTTTCGATAAGCCGTATGCGGCCAAGTGGACCGGGAAAAACAAAACGTCTGGTCTGCCCTGCTGTCACGTCTAATGGATATACACCCCGATCGTTTATCAAACGGCAGTTGCCATGCCCCTCGCTTCAGGACTGAAGGAGAACCCCATTCTGCATACGCTCTCTTCACGCTTTCTTACCGCCTTTGCCGGTCTGCTGCTTTCATCGTTCGCCAGCAAGGCTCAGACGGGGTCCGTTGCGGAGTCGCCGGCCACAACCACTCTGGCTGCTGCGTCCTTGCCCGACGCACCGAGCGCGTTGCGATCCTCAAGCAGTTCCGTTGACGGCTACGTGCCGCAGACCGCGCAAGCCGCGCCGAATCCCTCAGTTACCGAGACCGCACTGAAGTACGCCATCGACATCAAGCCGGGACAGACCGCCGTGCCGCTGAGCGCAGGCGACAAATTCCAGATGGGCATCCGCAAGCAGCTTACGCTGGGCTCGCTGGCGTCGCCGGTGATCTCAGCTGCGTTCGGAAACCTGAACAACAGCCGCCCTCACTACGGCACGGACAGCGGCGCCTTCGGTGAGCGTCTGGGCGCCTCGGCGCTGCGGCAGACCTCTCAATCCATCTTCAATTACGGGATCTACTCCAACCTGTTTCATGACGATCCCAGGTATTACGTGCTGGGTCCGCAGTACACCTTCAGACACCGGGTGCTGTATGCGGCGTCGCGTGTCGTTGTGACTCGAAAGGATAACGGCAGCCAGGCTCCCAACTGGGCGTTGATGTCGGCGATCGCATCGAGCACGGCTCTTACGAACGCCTACTATCCGGAGATCGACCGGAACGTGCAACACAGCATAACGGGCGCGCTTACCAGCCTGGCGACGCGTGCCGCAACCCAGCAGCTTCGGGAGTTCAGCGGTGACATTCGTCAGCGACTGCATCTGAAACATTAGACAACTGCCGCGAGGCACCGTCGGTACGGAAGTGGAGATCGTCGAACCATGCCGGACAAGACTCTGCCGCCGAACCGACGCGTCACCATCAAGGACCTGCTGCGTCCGCACCGGCGCGCGTTGATCCTTGGACTGGTGGCGATTGCCGGTGAAAGCGTCGCGGATGTAGCCGCGCCCTGGCCGCTGAAGATCGTGCTGGACAACGTGATCGGCCACAGGGCTTCGCACGGCTGGCTGTTTGCCCTCATCAAGCGCACAGCCGGTACCGAGCCGCGGCAGATTCTACTGTTCGCGTGCGTTGCTGTGCTGGTCATTGCGGTGGTGGACGCGTGCTGCTCGTACTGGGAAAAGTACACCACGACCAGCGTCGGTCAGTGGGTCACGCATGACCTGCGCCGTACGCTGTACGCGCAGGTCCACCGGCTATCGCTGTCCTACCATGACACCAGCAAGACCGGCGATCTGATCAGCCGTGTCACCACTGACATTGACTCCATCCAGGATTTTATCGTCTCCGGCCTGCTCAGCATCCTGGTCGACATTGCAACTATCGTCGGCATGATTGGGGTGCTGTTCTACCTCAACTGGCAGCTTACCCTGATCGCGCTTGCGGTCGTGCCTATCCTGTTCGCCATCGTGTACACCTATACGCGCCGTGTGAAGAAGGCGTCACGCGAGGTTCGCA
>CBAAAE010000211.1:0-1649 GCA_964658845.1 uncultured Novosphingobium sp.
ATCGCTGATGCGCTGGTTGCGCGCGGCTTGCGCCTTACCTCAATTCACCGGGGTCAGATCGTGCTCGGGATGGTGCTCAGCGCGGCTGCTTCCCTGTTTGCGGCGCACAGCAGTTCTACCCTTGGAGCGGTTCTCAGCATCAGTTGTGCGTTTTTCTGCATCCAGTTTGGCGGCACCAGCGGGTGGGGCTATGTGCAGGCCGTTAGTCCGCCTCACCTGACGGCAGCGCTCGGTGCCCTGCAAAACTTCGCCAGCTTTGTGATCGCTTCGGCGGCCCCGGTGATCACCGGCATCATTGTCGACCGGACGCATTCTTTCACGCTGGCCTTCGCCACATGCAGCGCGGTAACGTTGCTGGGTGCGCTGAGCTATGCGACGCTGGCCGCACCGGACGGCATGCGGATCCCGGGCACTCCACGGCCTGAACCGGCATCCTGAGCAAAGGCATCGTCGTTCCGAGCAAAGGCACGTCATCCTGAAGCGAAGGACCCCTACACAGCCAGATGTACGCGGACTGCCATGAGCCTTTCAGCCAGAAACCCTCGAAAGCCCCGCAGCGTCACGCACCGGCGGGATCCCCTTCGATCCCTCAGGGCAGGCATTCGGCGCGATGCTCCTCCGGATGACGCTGGAAACACCCCGGCCATTTACCATTGATTGCGGATGAACCGGCGCGCACCGCGTGCGTACCTTCAGAGACCCAGACAGGAAAACGTGGCAGAGATTAAGAATCCCAACCAGGGTGGCAGTGGTACCAGCAACACTACCTTCCTGATCATGATGGTCGTTATGCTCGGCGTCTTTGCCGGGCTGCAGTTCTACCGCAGCAAGAAGACGCAGCCGCTGCAATCGCCCACCGCGCAGACACAGCCCCCCGCCGCGCCTGGCGGTCCAGCTGCTCCACCGCAGCCCACCGGCCACACCGCTGCCTTCAACGCGAATGCCGTGCAGACCGCTGCAGCCCCCGCGATGCCCGCCGTCACTGCCAGCGCCGAGCAGACCACCACGGTCGAGAACTCGCTCTACAAGATTCAGTTCAGCAACAAGGGCGCGGAGGTTCGCAGCTGGGTGCTTAAGCACTACAAGGATCGCTATGGCGCGCCGCTGGACCTGGTGAACGACGCAGCGGCCAGGCAGTTCGGCTATCCGCTGTCGCTCTACACGTATGACGGCAGCCTGAACACCGGCCTGCGTGGTGCGCTGTTCGTACCGTCCGCGACGGGCAACCTGGCCGCGCCGCAGTCGCTCACGTTCACCTTTCAGCAGGGCAACGTGCAGGCGACAAAAACCTTTACCTTCGACGACACCTACGTCATCCATGCCGAGAGCAGCGTGAAGGTAAACGGCGGTCCCGTGCGTGCGCTGCTGAGCTGGCCCGCCGGTTTTGGCGACCAGGAGCAGGTGCTGGACTACAACGGATCGCGCATCGAAACCATGCGCAACGGCAAGGCCGATCATATTGAATTCAAGAAGATCAGCGGCGGCGACACGCTGAATGCGCCGCTGGATTACGCAGGCACGGCAGACGGCTACTTTGCCGCGGTCTTCCTGCCGGAAGACGCTGACACCAGCACTGCTGTGACCCTGCACAATACGATTGACGTTCAGAAACTGACGCGGGCGGGTGCAGACAAGGGTAAAACCACCGG
>CBAAAE010000211.1:1659-3491 GCA_964658845.1 uncultured Novosphingobium sp.
CGTCGACGAACTGAAGAAGATCAAGATTTCCGGCTCATCCGCCACGCTGGATGCGGTGGTCGACTTCGGCTTCTGGGGTCCCATCGCAAAGTTCCTGTTCTGGCTGCTGAACAGCATTCATGACCACATCGCCAGCAACTGGGGATGGGCGATCGTGGTCCTGACCATCCTGCTGAACGTCGTAATGCTGCCCTTCCGCTACCAGACCATGCGGAGCGGCCTCAAAATGCAGCGCATCCAGCCGCAGATGGACGCCATCAAGGCGCGTTATGCCAAGTACAAGGTGACGGACCCGAAGCGCGCCGACATGAACACGGAAATCATGGCGCTGCAGAAGGAAAACGGCGTGAACATGTTTGGCGGCTGCATCCCCACGCTGCTGACGTTTCCACTACTGTTCGCCATGCTGGGCATGCTGCCGAAAGTGGTTGAACTGCGAGAGGCGCACTGGTTCTGGCTGCACGACCTGACCTCGGCTGACCCCTATCACGTGCTACCCATCATCATGGTGGTGTCGCAGTTCCTGGTGCAGTTCTACATGCCCGCACCCGGCGTCGACCCGCAGCAGCAGAAGATGATGGCGTTCATGATGCCGGTCTTTTCCGGCTACATCACGTGGAATTACTCGGCCGGCCTGGCGCTCTACTGGTGCGTCGGTAACCTGCTGATGATCGGCGCGCAGTACGGCATGAACCAGACGAAGGAAGGCCGCGAGATGCGGGAGATCGCTGCCAAACGCGCACGCCGCAAGACCGGCGCGCCGCAGGGAAAAACCATCCAGGGGAAACGGTAACGATGCAGGACCTGAAGACCGCCGCACAGCAGACCTCTGACTTCCTGAAGTTGCTGACCACCACCGGGGGCCTGCGGCTGCGCTTCCGCATTACGGCGGGCGCAGGCGCGGCCGACCCGGACGGCCTGGAAGAACGTTTGATATACGTGGAGATCAGCGGTCCGGATGCAGGCTTGCTCACCGCCCGTGATGGCGAAGTGCTGCGCGCCCTGGAACACGTCTGTGCACAGATTCTGCGGCTTCAGCCGGACGAGCACGATCGCATCTCATTCGACGCGGACGGCTTCAAGGCGGCACGCAACCGGGAATTGCTCGCCACTGCGAAGGCCGGCATCGCAGCGGTGCGCGAGACCAGCAAGCCTTACTCGTTCGATCCGATGAGCTCGCGCGAACGCCGCATGCTGCACCTCGTGCTGAAACGGGAAGAGGGCCTGCGCACCGAATCCAGCGGCGAAGGGCCTTCACGCTTCGTGGTCCTTTACCCCGAAAACTGGCAGGCCCGCGAACGCGACTCGCGCGCCGACGATATCCGCAAACGCTTCCGCCGCCGCTAAGCCACTGCTCGAACGAAATGCCGGGTGCCCATTCATACGCAAAGCCGATGAGTGGGCTTCGTGCAAAGCGCGAACGCTCCCCTTCCATTCAAGTACATCGAGCCTGAGCCAGGCCGACGACAAGTCCATAGAATCAGGGCATGAGTCCGCCGGAGCCGCTGCTCGACGACACCACCATCGCCGCAATCGCCACGCCGCCCGGACGCGGCGGTATCGGCGTGGTGCGACTCTCCGGCACGCAGGCGCTCGCGATCGCGCAGCAACTTGTGCCCGGTACGCAACCAGTCAAACCCCGCGTCGCGCACTACGGCATCCTGCACGATGCGGCGGGATCGCGGATTGACGACGCCCTGCTGACCTTCTTCGCGGCACCGCACAGCTACACCGGCGAAGACGTGGTGGAAATTGCGACGCACGGCTCGCCCGTGGTCCTCGACTGGCTGCTGCGAGCGGCCGTCGACCTCGGCGCAACCCCCGCCCGCCCC
>CBAAAE010000212.1:0-3380 GCA_964658845.1 uncultured Novosphingobium sp.
TCGCAGAACCTGACGGTAGGTCAGGACTTCAAGATGCCGCTGGCCGACGCCATGCGCACCGTGAGCGTGACCATGAAGGTCGAAGCGCGCGAAGAGGTCAAGACCCCGGCCGGTACCTTCAGCACCATCCGCGTGCAGCCCACCGCAGACGCGGGTGTGGTGAAGAATCGCGGCACCATCACCATCTGGTACTCCGACGACGCGCGTCACCTGCCGGTGCAGATTCGCGCAAAGCTCTTTTGGGGCACGATCACGTTCCATCTTCAGTCAATTGAAACGCGCTGAGACCCTGCCGTACGCGGACGCGTAACTATCCTGGCGGCCACGTCATGTGGCGTCCGCCGAGCACGTGCAGGTGCAGATGGTCGACCGTCTGTCCGCCATCGGCTCCATTGTTGATCACGATCCGGAAACCGCCCGGCGCGAGCTCCTTGCCGATCTCCGCGGCACGATGCAGCAGGTGCCCGAGGGTTTCGGCGTCAGTCTGATCGACGTGCGCAAGCGACGCGATCTCACGTTTCGGAATCACGAGGATGTGCACGGGTGCAACCGGCGCAACGTCGTGAAAGGCGAGGCACAGGTCGTCTTCAAACACTTTGCGGCAGGGGATTTCACCGGCGAGGATACGGCCAAAGATGGTCATGGCAGGCATGTCAGAAGTGTAGCGAGTCCAGGTCGGGCCGGTGACCGAGTTCGTAGAGAAGATCTATGAGTTTGCGCAGCTAATCCAGCCGCACCACGTAAGCCAGCGCATCCGGTTCCGCGGTTCGGACAGCCTGTGCGATCTGTGCGGCGAGGGTGCGGTCCGCACTAATCGGATTAATGCGGACCCAGTGGCCGGTGGGTCCCTCGAATTCGATCACTTTCGCGTTCGGTGCATATCGCCGCTGCAGATCCGACCGCAATCGGTAAGCATTGTTGCGGTCGAGAAATGCGCCGATCTGCACACACCAACGGCCACCGGACAGGTCGCCCGCCCGCGCCTCCACGACATCGATTCTTACCTGCCCGACACCCATCCGATACAGGCCGGACGCCTTGGCCGCGGCCAGTGAAAGATCCAGCACGCGACCATGCACGAACGGTCCCCGATCCGTGATCCTGACCGTTACGGCCTGGTTCGTGGACAGGTTTGTCACCTGCACGAGGGTTCCCATGGGCAGCGTGCGATGCGCCGCAGTCATCGCGTTCTGATCGTAAATCTGCCCATTTGCGCCGGCATGATTGGCATAGGGCGGCCCGTACCAGCTCGCCAGGCCGATCTGGGTCGAAGCCAGCCGGCCGGATGCGATGGCATTGTCGTCGACCGGCCCAAGCGGCAGTGGAACGGCGTAGGGCGTTCGACGAGCGGTATCTGATCCGCCGGTTCCGCGGGCGGCGGGAGGTGCCGGCGGGTAGCGGCGGCTGACCTGCGTCTTGTGGTGGCAGCCGCTCGTTAGCCCGGCAAGCATGAGTGCTCCGCCTGCTGCGAAACAGCGGAGGAGTCGAGTCTTCCGTACACCGATCTCCGTTGCCGGCAGACTGCTCACGCGCGAGGTCCTTACTTGCGATCGTCCAGGTTCTGCGCCAGCGTGCGCAACTGCTCCGCTACTGTGCGAAGTGCCGTGGAGCTGTGTTTCCGAACATCCGGAACCACTTCGTCGTTCATGTATGTAATCAAGCGGCGCACCTCCGACTCGGTGCGATCCGCTGCTTCCTGCATCTTTGCGTTCCAGTCAGACATGAAAAATCACCCCTGTGGCGCTCACGCTTCCACTTATGCGTACCCTGCTCTAGTAAAGACGCTAAGAAATCTGAAGTTTGGACGAATGTGCCACATGGTGCCTGTGTAGTAACCGTCGAGACGGCAAGAGTCCGCGCCACCCTCACGAAAGGTACACGGCATTTTTGCAACTTGGGTGCACCCGCGAGACTCAAACGAGGTAGTCAGGGCCTTTTCTTGGTGCCTGATGTTACCCCAAAGGACCTCCATGCCCCGTTTTCTTGCACTGATGGCGGTGTTATCCGCTCCCGCTCTGTTTGCGCAGGTTAGCACCGTGCCCCCGGCACCAATTCAAATGGCAGTGCTGGATTTTTCCCCCGCGCCCACCATTGTTGTGATGACGCTGCCCGATGCGCCCAGCTTTACCGTCTCCTCCTCCATGGATCGCTCTGGTGATCAGGCTGGTGTTGCACCCACTGCGGGCAGCAATCGAAGCAGCGTTGCCCCGAAGTATGCGGGCATCGTTCTGCCCGGCCAGACATCGATCCCACTAACGGCTGGGAACAAGGTGGTCTACGGCTTCAAGGACGCTTTCAGCCCCTTTGCCCTGGTGGGTATCACCGTCTCCGCCGGGTACTCGCACCTGGTGGATTCTGCGCCACATTACGGGACCAACAGGGAAGCCTTCGGTAAGCGGGAGGGTGTCGCCGCTCTGCGCAGCACGATTCAGACACTTGCGACGGATTCCCTGTTCGCGCCCGTCTTTCACGATGATCCGCGCTACTACGAGCTTGGCCGTCAGCACAAACTCCTGAATCGGGTGGTGTACGCCGGAACCCGTGTGATCCTTACGCGCTCCGATGCGGGCAATACCCGCCTGAACGCACCCCTGCTGCTGGGTTATGGGGTGGCCGCCGGCATGAACAATCTGTACTACCCCGATCGCGATACCGGCGCCAAGGAGACCTTCAAGAACTACGCAGGGTCCATCGGCGGCGCGGCCATCGGTATGGAAGTAAACGAGTTTCTCGATGACGCGTTGCGCATCGTTCACCTCCGCAAGTAAATGGACGCTATATCACGCCAGAAGCCGGGCATCATGCCCGGCTTCTGTGTGTCTGCACAGTTTCAGCACTTTGCCGTTCGCTGCATCCATCCGCCGTTCAATCCCGATTGTTGCAGTTGCGTCAATCCTGGTGGTTGGACGATGCGGGTGGCTGTAGCCTCTGAGAGACGCAAACCCCTGTAACCATGCGGGTTCGTACCGAATAGATAGAAGCGCACAACAGGATCAGGACATCCTAATCTTCAAGTCGTAGCGCTCCTGCCGGAAGGCAGGATTTTTCACCAGGAGAAAGCATGCCGAAGGCAACGAAGCTCGCAGAAAAGTCCCTCACGCTGATCGCAAAGGCCGGATGGGCGGTGTTTGAGAAGCTCAACAGCATCAGCCCTAACGCGTCATTCACGCCCAGATGGTCGGACAAGCCCCTGCTGAAGAGCTACCAGAAGGAGAAGCCGCCACTTGGCTGGCCTCGCACGACGGATTCACTCTGCCCCCGCTGCATTCCTGAGATCCGCCAGCAGATCATCGATGGCAAGCTGCCGCACGAAATCCTTCTCAATGAGAAGGTCGGCGAGATCAAGGCGCAGATCATCGAGCGCGACGGCCAGATCCTGA
>CBAAAE010000213.1:0-3377 GCA_964658845.1 uncultured Novosphingobium sp.
CGCGCGGTCCCCGTCCTGCCGGCGGTCCCGGCGGCGGTGGCCCAGGCGGTGCCGGCGGCAACCGCAAGTTCTTCCGTCGCAAAAAAGTCTGCAAGTTCACCGTGGAGAAGATCGACTCCATCAGCTATCGCGACGTGCGCCTGCTGCAGCAGTTCGTCTCGGACCGCGGCAAGATCATTCCGCGCCGCCTCACCGGCACCTCGGCGCCCTTCCAGCGCAAGCTGACCCGCGCCATCAAGCAGGCACGCGCCATCGCGCTGCTGGCCTACGCCGCCAAGTACTAGCGCCTTTGCTCTTTAGTCGTCATCCCCGAAGGGACTCTGCGTTTCTGCCAGTCCCTTCACGAACGGACAGCGTTCTACCGAATGCTGTTGGAGACAAACCATGGAAGTAATCCTTAAGCAGGACATCGAGACCCTCGGCCATCGCGGCGATGTGGTCAAGGTTGCGGACGGCTACGGCCGCAACTTCCTGCTGCCGAAGAAGTTCGCCATCGAGGCCACGGCAGCCAACAAGAACGTCATCGAGCAGATGAAACAATCCGCCATCCGCAAGGCCGCCAAAGAGAAGGCCGAAGCTGAGCAGGTTGCCACCACGCTCAACACCGTCATCCTTAGCTTTGAGCGCAAAGCGGGCGGCGAAGGCCAGCTGTTCGGCTCCGTCACCTCCGCTGATATCGCCCACGCGCTCGAAGCGCAGGGCCATCAGGTCGAGCGTCGCCGGATCCAGCTCGACGAGCCGCTCAAGACCGTCGGCGAGTTCCACGTCCCCATCCGTCTGTTCCGCGACGTCACCGCCCACGTGCAGGTCAACGTCAAGAGCGACCAGCCCGAGGAACAGCCCGCGGCCGAAACCACCGCAGCCTGAATTCATAGCACCTAACCCGAAAGCGGCGCTCGCAAAGAGCGCCGCTTCGGCTTTGCAGGCCACCATCTCAGAAGTGAAATCGATACCGCAGCTCACCATAGATTTGCCGCGGATCGTTCTCGTGGAATCCTCCAAACGTCAGGCTGTTGTCCAATAACACTCGCCGGTTCGCCACATTACTCGCATCCACCGCCACACTCACATTCTCTCCAAAGTTTCGTGCCAGCCTTAGATCGAACGTCGTGTGCGATGGTAGATAGCCGCCATCATAGGGCGACGGCGGACCCGGATATCCATTCGAAAAACCCGACCCATAGTAGACATTCGTCGAAGCGCTCAACCGCAGTGGCAGTGCCACATCTCCACCCGCGTTCAACGTGTTGCGCTGGTCATGGTCCAGCGGTGTGTACCCGGCCGCAGGATCGCATCGCGGCGCGATCACGGGGGAAGTTCCAGGCCCACCCGTAATCGGCCCGCATTGCTTCGCTATCTGGTTCGAATACGCCAAATGCATCTGCCCCCATTTCCATAGCCGCGGCGAGTGCAACGTCAACTCCCATCCCTGCACAAGCACCCCCGCTATCGTGACCGGAAGATAAATGCTCGACTCACCAATATTGGAGTGATCGAGGTAATTCGATGCCTCGGTTTGGAATGTGTCGGCATCCAGCAGCCATCCCTTGTAAGGGATCTGCACCCCAAACTGGTGCTCTTCATCACGCTCCCCGTGCAACGGTGCGAAGCCGGTGTTGCTGCTCTTCGCATATCCCAGCAAGGCGTCTGACACAGTCACCAGCGGGGCTGGCTGGAAGAAGTGCCCATAGAAAGCCCGGAACACCCAATGCAGTCGCGGCACGCGTAACGCCGCACCCACGCGCGGAAACGTCGCCCTCTCCGTCAGCCCCGAGCCGCTGAACCAGCTCTCTCGCAGTCCAGCAGTCAACGTAAGATAGGCGTTCGGTTTGTAGTTGTCAGAGATGTACTCTTCCACCAGGCCGCCCGCCGCTTTGTCCGTTTCACGAAGATTCGCGTAGCTTCCATCATGGAAGGCCACCGCATAGTCATCACCGTCGTGCTGACCCCACGCATAGAGCCCGGCATCCAGATGATTCCGCACAATTTCGCCGCTCAACCCTGCCTGTACGCCGGCGTACTGCGATGCTCGATCCGAGGTCGTCGCCGCAGGGGAGTCATTCGAATTGGGTTCGTAGTTGGCTGAGTTGTAGTGATAGAAGGGCGACATCGTCACGACAGCCTGAGGAGACAAGCTGTGCGTCCACGTAAACGCCACAACCCCGTCGGTCTCACCCTGCGTATCGCGCAAGCCGCTCGAGTCGTATAGCTGATTTTCGTAGTCGTTCCCTTCAGGGTCGTACGGTATCTGGAAAAAATCCCTGCGCCACTGCGTCAAAAGGCGAAGCTGATCCTTCGCATCACGGTTGAATGTGAACGATCCGAACCCGCCATAACCATTCTCCGCATCATGCACAGCCTGCTCCACCGGCGGCGCCAGCCCATAGTCACTTCGATTGCCATGCAGGCTCATGTAATACGCCGCCCGCTGCGAATGATCGCCAAACGAAAGCTGATCATCCGTCTCGAGCGCGCTTCCCGCCGTGACCCGTACTTCGCCTTCACGACCCCGCTCGAACCCGCTCTTCGGATTCACGTCGAACACGCCATAGGTTCGGTCACCAAGATCCGCGCCATAGCTCCCACGGTCCACCTGCAGATACGCAATGTCGCGCGGATCAATCTGCGGCCCCAGGTTGGACGCGATGTTTGTATTCGGGATCTCCACCCCATCCAGCAGCCAGCTCACCTGGTGGCCGCCCCGCATGTGCAGCATGTCATGCGCCATATACGCGCCCGGCACGTAATCCGTAATCATGGCCAGCGAGTTGGCGCGATCCGCACCGGGTGTCGCATCAATGTCTCGCTCACCCAGCATCACCGTCGGTGTCACTGTGCTCACATCCGTCTGATCCGTATCAGCGCCTACGTTGACCGTCTCGCGCACCCCGGCCACCGGCAACGCCACATGCAACACGGGCGACGACCCTGAAGTCACCGTGATGCTTTCGCTCACGTCAGCAAACCCGCTATGGCTCACCACCAGCGAGTAGTCCCCAAACGGCACCGCGGCAAAGTGAAAGTCACCGCTCGCATCCGTCTGCGCACGCATCGCAAACTCCGATCCGTGTGCCTTCAACACAACCGACGCCGCCGGCAGCGGACGATGCTGCAGATCATGCACAATGCCGGATACATCGGCGAACAAACTCGCATGCGCAGCCGGCGCACACGCCAGCCCAGCCAGCATCCCACTCACGAACACAAACACCCATGCGCCGCGCAGTAGATCGCGGCAGCTCATCTCAACGCCTCGGCTCAAGGCCGCGCGCTCTACGATGTACCTCATCAGATCTCCCCGGTCAAACAGCATCGCGCCCTTTACCGGCGAAAGCTGCTCTGTCAGCTACAGCCACAGGCGGCATCTGCTGCCTTCC
>CBAAAE010000214.1:0-3368 GCA_964658845.1 uncultured Novosphingobium sp.
ACTGGGCCAGCTGATCGGGCGTGCCGGTCCCTACCTGATGCGCATTTCCGGGTCGCTTTCGCCGTTTGAGGCGCTTGCCGAGTCGATCATCTACCAGCAACTGCATGGCAAGGCGGCTGCGGCGATCCACAAGCGTATGATCGAGGGGTTTGCCGAGATTGCGGGCATCGGCGTGCATCCTTCGCCGGAACACCTGCTGGACTGCCCGACTTCTCAGTTGCGGGCTGCGGGATTGTCGGCGAACAAGACGCTCGCCCTCCGTGATCTTGCAGCGAAGACGATCGACGGCACTGTGCCGACACTGGCCAGGATCCGCCGCATGAGTGACGACGCCATCATTGAACACCTGACGCAGGTGCGCGGGATCGGCCGATGGACGGTGGAAATGATGCTGATCTTCCGGCTCGGTCGGCCGGACGTTCTGCCGGTCAGCGACTATGGTGTTCGCAAGGGATTTGCGCTGACCTTCGGCAAGCTGAAGCCGACCGACAAGGTCACGCCGGCTGACCTGCCAAAGCCCGCAGAGATGGAAAAGCGCGCGAGAAAGTGGCACCCGTGGTGCTCCGTGGCGAGCTGGTACCTGTGGCGGGCGTGCGATCTGGCCAAGCCGAACGCCGCCGCAAAGCAGCCCGTTTGACAGACGTGTCACACTGAGGAAGATATGGGATTTCTGCTGCTGATCGCGCGCTCGTTCATCAACACGTTCGGCATCACCCAGCCAACCCCGGAAGGCGAGCGGCGTGCCGCGTACTTTATCGGGGCGCTGCTGGTCCTGATTGTCGTCGGCATGGTGGTGGCGCTGGGTGCTTTTCTTTCGGTTCGACGGTAAAGTGCACCTGCTTTCTCCTTTACGACTCTTGAAGCAAAGTGACTCTCGGGGAAATGTGATCGCGCTGAGGGGTTCACCCCAGCGGCTAAAGCCGTGGATCGAAAGGTGATTGTGAATGGCATGGCTGAAGCCATGCCCCTTCAAAGCCCGCGGGATGTGATGGCATGCCCTTTCAGTCTGCCCTTTCTGAGAGCGAAGGCTAAAACCCGGCGAGGAGCAGCATGACCTGCAAACGTTGCCGTGTTGCGATGAAGGAGATCAAGGGTCACATCTATCACGGCAAACGAAAATTCCGTTGTCCGGTCTGTCGCCGGGCGAAGATGAAGAAGCCGAAAGGGAGCTAGTAGGATCTGGCCGCCTTCGCTCTTGAGCACCGTCCATCCTGAGGAGCGGAGCGACGAAGGAACCCGCTGCTGCACGTGGTGGGAAGACGGCTTGGACCTTTCGCAGCGGAACGCTTCAAGTCTTGCCGTGAGTCGGTAGCATAGGGATCCTTCGCTTCGCTCAGGATGACTTGCTATTAAGTGAACCTACTCAAGAAGACTGGTCAGGGCGGGTTGCGGTGTCGGGTGAGAGTGAGAGGCCGGTCATCGCGTAGGCGTAAGGGAACGCCGTGGCGGCGGAGATAAGTATCTGCAGGATCAGGAAGGAAAGGGTCTGCGTGACGGCGGGCGCCATCTTGGTGCGCGTCAGGGAGGCGATCCCGAAAGCGGCGAGGTTGCTGGCCACTGCGGCGGCCACCAGCAGCAGGAAATACGGCATCCGCGAACCGATGTGTGACAACGGCTGGCCCTGCACGCCGAGAACGTACCGGCGAAGAAAACCTATGGAAAGGTACAGCACCAGCAGCAGCACAGGCACGATGCACGCGAACAGCAGGGCCTGGATCGCACCTGGCTTCAGGTGGGTCCGTCCTGCCCAGGGCAGCAGGATGCTGCTCACGAAGGTGATGGAATAGAGCAGGAACACGGCGGCCAGCAGGCTGGCTCGCAGCCAGGCGGTGCCGAGACCTTCGGGGATCTCGAAGTCGAGCTCCGGTTTGCGCGAGGCGAGGCTTGCGGAAGGAATGAGAGCCTTTGCGACGACGCCAAGCGCATAAAGGTACAGCAGCAGGCCGAGCGCAGTGACGCAGAAGCCGATACCGCCGCCGATCATGGCCATCTTCGCGGGACTGGGCACGCCTGCGACACTGCCTCCGAGGACGGATCGGGGGGCGACCGCGATCAGGGCCGCGCGCGTCAACGGCCGGCTGAACCACTGCACCAGGGATCGCAGCACGTCGGCCAGCAGCGGTGCCACCCAGAGAATGGGATAGCGGGTGAAAAGAACGGTGGTGCGTCGGAACAGGCTGCCGGTTTCGTTCACGGCAGACGGACGGTCCGCGTCGTAGCTCAACTGGCTACCGGCAGTTCGCGGTTGTAGACGTAGACCCAGTGGCGCTGCTTGCGGCCGTCCTGCAGGGTGACAAGACGCCTGCGGCGGCGGAACAGGCTGGTCTCTGGATTTTGCGGGTCAAACTCTTCATACGCGTCCAGCTTGCGCAAGGCATCTGGATCGTCCGGTAAAGCAAACAGCGCGCCAGAGACAGGCCGGCGTTTGTGGTTTGTCAGCGCCGGATATTCGCCAAGGTCGTGAAGCTCGCCCTTCACGGTGCCGCGGCCGATCGGCGTCATGCGTTCTACCACGCCCCGGATTTCACTGGGTGCGCGGTCCGGGTGCAGCGTGCCGT
Source organism: uncultured Novosphingobium sp. (assembly GCA_964658845.1). Classification (GTDB taxonomy): domain Bacteria; phylum Acidobacteriota; class Terriglobia; order Terriglobales; family Acidobacteriaceae; genus Terriglobus. The sequence goes on from CBAAAE010000214.1 coordinate 2,559, forward strand.
AGATGAAGAGGCCTTCCTTCATGGCTCCAGTTTAGCAAGCAGTCCCTGTAGATGCTCAAAATCGTTGCGGCGATCGCAGATATACCGGTAGACGGGCCCGGACCGTTTCAGGACGCGAAGGTAATAGCCCAGCAGCGCCATGACGTCTTCCTGCTTGAACGCGCCCAGAACGGCAAAGTAAGCGGTCAGCTCAAAGAAGTTGAGGAAGTCGGTGAATGCGGCGTCCTGGCCTGTCACCAGCTTCTCGCGCGAGGCCTCTCCCTCCGGCGATTCGTCGTCGAGGATGGCGCGGGTGGCCTTGTAGGTGTCGTCGACGAAGAAGTTCTTGTGCAGGCTGGTCAGGAACTCCGCGCGCCTGGTTCGCATGTTGCGGACGTAGGTGCGCAGACCGACGAACGCCGCCGTGGCCGCGATGGCCAGGGTCAGGCTGTCCTTCAGAACGGTCCAGTGCCACGCCGTCACGGTTTGTCCATCTCCAGCGGCTTGCGCGCGAAGTAGTACAGCGCGAACGCCAGCAGGGCAAACATGAGTACGCTCACCGGGTCATGGTAAAGCGGGTTATGTTCGCTGAAGCGTGGCATGGTCTTCTCCACGGTCGACTCATACAGGCGGATGGCGACGCCCAGCAGGCCCATGATGCCGCCGGCCGCGATCAGGCCGCTGGCGAAGAGCGAACCGGGGCTGATCTCGTCGCTGTCCAGGTCGGTGAATGCTTCGTTGTTGGTCAGCGCGGCGGTCTGCTCGTCCATGGTCGGATGTGGAGTCATGGACGCCTGTTGGTCGTCTGAGGAGTCGTCCGTAAAGATGATC
>CBAAAE010000215.1:0-3367 GCA_964658845.1 uncultured Novosphingobium sp.
GTCGAGGAGGGTGATGCGTGCTCCGGTAGCGCCGGAGTCTCGGGCGAGGAAGTGGCAGCGTGCTCGCTGGAAAGTGGCAACATGATCTGCGGCGGACCGTCCTGATTCTTATCTTGTGAAATGAGTGCGGTTGTCTTGAGACAAACCCACGGACACGTCTAGACTACAGGCATTGACGGATGAGGCCCCTGCGAGGTTTCGAGGTATTTCACCAGCACGCAAAGTTATCTTGCCTCTTTGCTTGTAGTTTCCGCATCCGAAGAGGTTGCGTAGGTCGCCCACCCATGATGTTCAAGAGCGGCTGACACGTGATCGCACCGGAGATAGAATGCCCGAAAGCCTTGAGGATTATGGCGTCATGCCGGACACCCGTGACCGTAAGACCGGTTACGCGATGGCTGGTGCCGTAGACCCTCCGCTATGCGTCGACCTGGACGGCACGCTGGTCAAGAGCGACACGCTGGTGGATTCGATCATGCTGCTTGTGCGCCAGCAGCCCGCGTCTCCGCTGCATTGGCTCGGCTGGCTGCGGAAGGGCCGCGCCGGCTTCAAGCGCGAGGTCACCAACCGGGCGGTCGTGGAAGTCGAGCACCTGCCTTATAACGGTCCGCTGCTGGCCTATCTTCGCGAGGAACGCGCTCGCGGCCGGCACATCTACCTGGCGACTGCCGCGGACCGGGCATTTGCGGAGCAGGTGGCGGCGCATGTCGGCCTTTTTGATGGCGTCTTTGCGTCAGATGGAACACATAACCTCGCCGGCGCAAACAAGCTGAAAGCGTTTCAGGAGCGCTTCCCTGACGGCTTCACCTACATCGGCAATGCCATGCCGGACCGCACCCTGCTGCAGGCAAGCATCACGCCCATGGCGGCGAATCCGCATCGCAAGCTGCAGGCGGCGCTGCGTCGCGACAACACGGTTCTGCATCGTGAGTTCATCGACCGCAGGCCGGCAGGGAAGGTGTTGCTGAAGGCGATTCGTCTGCACCAGTGGGCAAAGAACGTGCTTGTGTTTCTGCCCACCGTCCTGGCGCATGACTTCTCGCAGCGTAGCGTCCTGGTGTCGCTGCTTGCCTTCCTGTCCCTTTCTTTCTGTGCCAGTGCGACATACATCATCAACGATCTGCTGGACATCGAGGCAGACCGGCGGCATCCGCGCAAGCGACTTCGCCCTTTTGCCGCGGGCGATCTTTCGCCGCAGGCCGGCGTCGCCGTGGTTGCCGGCTTCTTCGCCATCGCGCTTGGGTTATCGCTGCTGCTGCCACATGCCTACACCTATCTTGCGGGTCCTGGCGGGAGCCATGCCAGTCTGCCATCCCCGCACCGCTTCCTCTTGTGGCTGGGCGTCTACACCGTTACCACCCTGTCTTACTCGTTCGTTCTGAAGCGGCTCGCGCTGGTCGACGTGATCGTCCTGAGCGGCTTGTACACGGTGCGGATCATAGCCGGATCGGCAGCAGCCGGCATCGTGGTGTCGGCCTGGTTGGGCGCATTCTCCATCTTCTTCTTCCTGTCCCTGGCTTACGTCAAGCGCTTCTCGGAGCTCGAACTGCTGATCGCGAACGGTCGCACGGAAGCAAGCGGGCGCGGCTACCGGACCAGCGACATGGAACAGTTGCGTACTTTCGGCACAGCCAGCGCCTTTGCCAGCGTGGTCGTGCTGACCATGTACATCTCCAACCTGGATGCAGCACACCTGTACCTGCATACTGTCCGACTGTGGCTGCTGGTACCGGTTGTGATCCTCTGGATCAGCCGGGTATGGCTGCTGGCCAGCCGAGGCGAGCTGCACGAGGATCCCGTGGTCTACGCCATCACCGACCGGCGAAGCTGGCTGCTCGGGTTGGTGTGCGGTCTGATTGTCTGGTCCGCACTCTAGAACAGGCTCGGGCGGGTGAGCGAGGGAGCGGCATCGCTTGCCGTTCATTTATCCTGAACAGACGCACCATGACGGAAACGATCACACCCCTGAACGCGTTTGACGACGCCTCGCTCGATGGCGCCTTTCGCGCGCTGAGCGAAGAGGTACGTGCCGCCACATCTGGTTTGACCAACGCCCAGGCGCAGGAGCACTTCCGGCTCGAGTGGCTGGGCCGTAAGCAGGGACGACTCAAGCTGCTGAGTGAGACCTGGCTGAAGACCGCTCCACCCGAAGCGAAGAAGTCACTGGGAATGCGCTTCAACACGTTGAAAGGTGAGATTGAAGCTGCGCTGGCAGGTGAGCCTTCGCTTGCGAAAAGTTCATCCGCTCAAGGCCTGGACCTGTCGCTGCCTGGCCTGCGCCGTGGCGTTGGCGTGGAGCATCCGCTGACACGCACCATGCGCGAGATGACCGCGGTCTTTGCGGCGCTTGGCTACTCCGTCGGTGTGGGGCCTGAGGTCGAGAGCGACTTCTACAATTTCGAGGCGTTGAACTTTCCGCCGAATCATCCGGCCCGTGACACTCAGGACACGCTCGTCGTGGCGGACCAGGAGGGCAAGCCGCTGCGCGAGCGTCTGCTGATGCGCACGCATACCTCGCCCGTGCAGATTCGCAGCATGGTTGCAAACGCGCCGCCGCTGCGGATTGTGATCCCCGGCAAGGTGCACCGTAATGATGAAAGCGATGCGACGCATTCGCCGATCTTCCACCAGGTGGAAGGGCTCTGCGTAGACACCGACATCACCTTTAGCGATCTGAAGGGCACGCTCGATCACGCCATGAAGGCGTTTTTCGGATCGAGCGTGAAAACCCGCTTTTTCCCATCATTTTTCCCCTTCACAGAGCCGAGCGCGGACGTGCAGATCTCCTGTCCGTTCTGCGGCGGCAAGGGCTGCCGCAAGTGCAAGCACTCGGGATGGATCGAGCTGCTGGGCTGCGGCATGGTTGATCCCGCGGTCTTCGCAGCGGTCGACGCACGCCGCATCGAGAACGGCCTGGAACCCGCATACGACACGAAGAAGATCAGCGGCTTCGCCTTCGGCATGGGCGTGGAACGCATCGCCATGATGAAGTACGGCGTCGGCGACATCGGGCAGTTCTACTCCGGCGACATGCGGTTCCTGAGCCAGTTCGTATGACACAAGCAGCAGGTCAGCAGGGGAGCGAGTCAGCGAGTCAGCGTGGTCCACGTACCCGCAACTATCGCGATCTCATCGCGTGGCAGAAAGCTATGGCGCTGGTCCGGACGGTGTATCTGCTGACCGAACGCTTTCCTTCCGATGAACGTTTCGGGCTGACGTCGCAGATGCGCCGTTCTGCTGTTTCGGTACCAAGCTATATCGCAGAGGGGCATGGAAGATTGAGTGACCGCAATCTGCGTATGTTTCTTGGCAATGCAGGCGGTTCGCTGTTTGAACTTGAAACCCAGACGTTGCTCTCGGCGGATAT
>CBAAAE010000216.1:0-3283 GCA_964658845.1 uncultured Novosphingobium sp.
GATTGCGGTTGGGATCTTCGAAAAATCGAGACGGCTGCGAAGGGCGCGCGTTTCGTTATTGCTTGCCATACGTTGTAGACTCCCCTTGTTCGTGTCGAGGCTTCTGCCAGCGAGCCAGCCGCATCACATGCGGTAACTGCTGTCAGTGCCGGAACATGCCGTGTGGGCGGCTATTCCGTGAGGTGATGTGACGCTTGTCTTTTGCCGGGACTCTACCTCGGTGAGAGTTCCTGCGCGCGCCTTGAAGATTGGGCGGGATGCCCAGTGATAGAACGAAGCTTGTGCCTTGCTGCTGCTTTAAGTGTTGGGACCGAATAGATGCGTCCTTTGCGGCATTGCTGCCGCAGACGCGAAGATGCTCACAGGGACAAGAAGGCCCGTGAGCGCAAGATCCGGCTTTTGCACTGATGCTCTGAATGTAGAAATATACGCCGCCCTTTGAGGTTTGCCCCGCCTCAGGGTTGCTGCCGCTCGTGAAGCCAGACTGCACTGCAAACCCCCGCCGCCCGAGGTCTACCGTGGCCGGCTCTCATGTGAGCCGGGAGAAGTTCGAATGTTTAGATAACCTGACCGCCACGCCGTTACGCACGCCTCACGCAGAACGATCAGAGTCAATCCAAAGAATACCGTTTCCAGGATCGAAATGCAAGCTGGAACACGGAAAAGCGACCCCCGGCACGTTTGCCGGGAGTCGCCAGGTCCGTAACTACTTGATTTCGACCGTCGCGACGCCGTCGAACTTCTTGGCGATTGCAGCCGCCTCGTCCTTCGAGACGTTCTCCTTGATGGGCTTGGGAGCGCCATCGACCAGGTCCTTGGCTTCCTTGAGACCCAGCGAAGTGACTTCGCGGACGGCCTTGATGGTGTTGATCTTGTTCGCGCCGAAGTCCTTGAGAATTACGGTGAACTCGGTCTTCTCTTCTACAACGGGCGCTGCCGCGCCGCCGCCTGCCGCAGGAGCTGCCGCGACACCGGCTGCCGCTGCCGAAACGCCGAGGCGCTCTTCAAGCTTCTTCACAAGCGCTGAAGCCTCGAGCAGGCTCAGGCTAACGATCTGGTCTTCCAACTGCTGCATGTCTGCCATGGTAATTCTCCGTTTGATTCGATCTGGTTGTTGCTAAAGCCTGTTGCGGATTACGTCTCCGAAGCGTTCCAACTGCTCCGGCTGCTCTTCCTGCTCGTTGGGGTTTCCGATGCGCCCAGACTGCGCACCCCAAAGAACGATGGAGCGAACTTTGCCTCGGCCCGGGTTAAGGGGCTGGAGGCGAGAAAATTTACCCCTCGACCGGCGGCTCGGTTGCGGCGGATGCTGCCTGCGAGTCCGCGCCGTCTTCCGGCTGGGCCGGATCGGCATCGCTGTTGGCTGCCGTGTCCTCGGGAACGCCGGTTGCGGCTGTTTCCGTTGTCACGGCTGTCGCGGCCAGAGTCTCGGTGGCCGCTGCTTCCGTCGCCGGAGCTTCGATAGATGCAGACACTTCTACTGGTGCCGCTGCGGCTGTGAACTTCTCCTGCTGTACGGCCTGATCGACGACCACCGCAAGGTTGCGGCCGGTGGCGTTCAGGACGACGGCAAGGCGGGTTGCAGGGGCATTGATCAGCCAGAGCAGCTTCGCGAACAGTTCGTCCTTGCCTGGCATGGTGGCCAGTTCGTTGACTTCGGAAACGTCCAGAACCTTGCCGTCGACAATGCCGAGCTTGAAGGTGAACTGTGCGTTGTCCTTGACCCAGGCGGCCAGCGCCTTGGCCAGCGCGACGGGGTCGCCCGAGGTGTAGGCAATGGAACTGACGCCCTTCAGGCCGCCAAGCGCGCCTTCGATCTGCGTACCCGCGCCTGCCTTGGGAGCAAGCTTGTTCTTTAACACGCTGTACTTGCCGCCTGCTTCGCGAACAGTCTTGCGCAGGTCAATATCCTTGGCCGCCGTCATGGCGGTAAAGGTGCCGATGATGGCAGCGGTTGCGGTCTGCAGATCGCCTGCGAGCGCCGCTACCTTCTGGAGCTTCTTCTGTCTGGTCAATGCCATGGTTCAATCCTCACTGGGCGCGTGCCCAGCCGCAAATCTCAAGCCGCAGTGCGGCGGATCCCGACGGCGTTATGCCTTGCCGGCGACGTCTGCAACGGCCTGGTCGAGTTCTATGCCAGGGCCCATCGTGGACGAAAGATACATGCCCTTGATGTACTTGCCCTTGGCAGCGGAAGGCTTAGCCTTCATGATCGATCCGATGACGGTCATGGCGTTTTCCACCAGCTTCTGCGCGTCGAACGAGCTCTTGCCCACAGGAACGTGCACCAACGCTGTTTTATCCGCGCGGAACTCGACCTTACCGGCTTTGATTTCCTTAACTGCAGCCGCGACGTCGGTAGTCACCGTGCCGGTCTTCGGATTCGGCATCAGGCCGCGCGGGCCAAGCACCTTGCCGAGACGACCGATGGAACGCATCATGTCCGGGGTCGCGATCAGGGCGTCAAAGTCGGTCCAGGATTCCTTCTGGATCTTCTCGACCAGCTCTTCGCCGCCGACAATGTCTGCGCCGGCTTCTGTCGCCAGGCGCTGATTCTCTGCCGACGAGATGACCGCAACCTTCTTGGTCTTGCCCAGGCCATGTGGCAAAATGACCGTGCCGCGAACCATCTGGTCGGCGTGACGGGTGTCCACGCCAAGGCGCAGGGTCAGGTCGACGTTCTCGTCGAACTTCGCGTAGCGAATCTTCTGCAGAAGGGGAACCGCGTCGGTCAGGGTGTAGGGGCGGGACTCAACAGATGCCCGCGCCTTTGCCAGATTCTTCGAAATCTTACGTGCCATTTCCTTTTCCTTGTCTCCCACCGCTCGAACCATTGGACAAAGCGGGCTGATGGATTCTTCTAGCCCAGCGGGCATGCCTCGACGTTGTACTTCAGCTTTCGGCGTTTCCGCCTGCAGCCAACTGCAACGAGGGCCCCGCCCTTTGTCCGCAGCGCAATTTTCACGCTGAACCCATCCCGAATTGCTGTTACTCAACTGCTGCGGGGAATGAGCCGTTCGGCCGTGGTAGTAGACGCAGCCTGCTTTCGCTCTTCCACGCTCACGCGCTTCGTTTCGACTGCCGGACTACGATGTGCTTGAGGACCAGCGGTACAGGACACGCGTGGAGGCTCAGGCACTTTCATGATTATGCAACAGAATGGGCTGGGGCGCAACACTTGGATCATGCGCCGGGTTACCTTTGTCGTTCCCCTGCCAGACTTCTACTCCGGCAGCGTCGTGTCATCCGCAGCGTAGCGAACTATCTCACTTTCTGCCCCATC
>CBAAAE010000217.1:0-3245 GCA_964658845.1 uncultured Novosphingobium sp.
GACGTGTACACCTCCTGCGAGCCCTGCCCCATGTGCCTGGCCGCGCTGTACTGGGCGCGCTGCCGGTCCATCTTTTACGGCAACTCCGCAATCGACGCAGCGGCAGCAGGCTTCGACGACAGCTTCCTCTATGACGAGGTGAGGCGACCTGTAAGCGAGCGGCGCATCCCCACCGCGCAGCTGCTGGGAGATGAGGCGATCGCGTCGTTCGAAGCGTGGACGAAGAGCACGGAAAGGATCGACTACTAACGATGGCGAAGACAGCGGCAGGCCCTGGCAACAAGATCACGCGCGTGGCGATCCTCGGGTTTGGCACGGTTGGTTCCGCAGTCGCACAGTTGCTGCGCGCGCAGCATTTCGCTGGCATCGAGCTGACGCATATCTTCAATCGCAATGTCGAGCGCAAGCGCACCGGCGCGAGCGCCAAGGGACTTGGCAAAGACATTCTCTGGACCGACCGCATTGAAGACATACTGGGGGGCGATGTTGACCTGATCGTCGAAGCCATCGGCGGCATAGACCCCATTGAGAACTGGCTGAAACGCGCGCTGACCAGCGGCAAGCACGTGGTCACCGCGAACAAGCAGTTGATCGCCTACAAGGGAGAAGCGCTGGCCCGACTGGCGCGCGCGAAGGGTTGCGTGCTGGTCTACAACGCTGCGGTCGCGGGCGGCGTCCCGGTGCTGCCGGCCACGCTGCACGGCCTGCAGGGGGATCGCATTACGCGGCTCTCCGGCATCCTGAACGGCACGTGTAACTTCATCCTCTCGCACATGGAGCAGGGTGCGGAGTACGCCGACGTGCTGGGGCAGGCGCAGGCGGCGGGTTATGCCGAGGCCGATCCGACTGCCGACGTCGATGGCTTCGACGCGCGCGCGAAGCTCTGCATCCTGGTACGCGCGGCGATGCAGGCCGGCATCAATCCTGACGAGGTGCCGGCGCAGACGATTCGATCCGTAGGCGCAATCGACTTCCAGTACGCGCGCGAGCTGGGTTGCACGGTACGTCAGATTGCACGCGCCGAATTACGCGGCAGAACCGTTCACGCCCGCGTCGGTCCCATGCTCGTGCCGAAGACTTCGCCCATTGCGTGGTCGCACGGTACGCAGAACATGGTCGTGACCACGGGCGATTTCGGCGGCGACGTAGTCTTCAGCGGGCACGGTGCGGGCGGCAATCCTACCGCGGTCGCCATGGTCAGCGATCTGCTGGCGGTGGTGCACGGATCGAACTCGGTGGCACTGCCGGTCCGCAAGTGCAGCGTCACAGGCGAGTTCATGGCACCGTACTACCTGCGCTTTCTGGTGCGCGACAAGCCCGGCATCGTCTCCGCTATCAGCGGTGCGTTGACGAAGGTAGGCGCGAACATCGACAGCATCCTACAGCGTCCCGGCTACCCGAAAGAGGCGCTGCCTTTTGTGGTCACGACCGAGCCCTGCCTGACCTCGACCGTCGACGCTGCGGTCAAGCTGATCGCGAAAATGCCCACCATGCTGGAGCCGCCGTTATGCCTGCAGATGTTGACCGAGGACGACAAGGCCGAAGACTGATGCCTCTCCCGCCGATGTTCTCATCGAACCAAAGGGCACGACCCACACGTTGAAGGAGCTGTTGCTTTGTCCCTGACGCTTCGTGCACTTGCGCTCTCTGCTTTGTCTGTCTTTGGCGTATGCCTGCCGGCGCAGCAGCACCCGGCGTATGGGTCGGCCAGGCCGCAGCCTGACCTGATTGTGAACACGGGCGGCGCGCCCAATAACGCGCACGCGATGAAGCAGCATTACGTGGTGCTGGTGTCGCTGGATGGCTTCCGCTATGACTATCCCGAAGAGCACGGCGCGGCACACCTGCAGCAGCTTGCAAAGGATGGCGCCCGCGCTTACGACGGTATGCTGCCGTCTTATCCTTCGCTGACTTTCCCAAATCACTGGACGCTTGTGAATGGGCTGCTGCCGGAGCATCACGGCATCGTCCGCAACAGCTTCTACGATCCCGCGCGCAAACAGACGTACGAGTACAAGAACACAGAGACGAACGGCGACGGCACCTGGTACGGTGGCACGCCGCTGTGGTCGCTGGCCGAGCAGCAGGGCATGCGTTCTGCCGTGTTCATGTGGCCGGGGTCGGAGGCCGAAGTGGCAGGGCACCGCCCTAACAGCTATGCGAAATTTGAGGATCAGCTCGACGGCCATGTGGGTATCGACCAGATCGTCGCGTGGTTGAAGCTGCCCGAGGAGCAACGCCCGCATTTCATCGCGTTCTACATGCCCACGGTCGACCATGCAGGGCACTGGTATGGGCCCGACTCCGCGCAGGAGACTGAGGCCGTGCACGAGATGGACGGTGTGATCGGCGACCTGCGGCAGCAGCTGGATGCGACCGGCCTGCCGGTGGACCTGGTCGTGGTAGCAGACCATGGCATGATCCTGAACGATAACAACTGGATCCAGTTGGATCAGTATGCCGATCTGTCGCACACCAAGGTGGTCGAATGGTCGCTGTACCCGGAGAACGAGGCCGAAACCGAAAAGGTGTATCGCGAGTTCCTGTCGCATCCCGATCCGCGTTTCAGCGTCTACCGGCAGACGGACGTGCCCGAGCACCTTAAGTACTCAGGGAACCCGCGGATTGGCGATCCGGTGCTGATACCGAACGGTCCGTACATCGCGCATCTGCACGCATCCAAGCCGCGCGAGGACGCGGGCGATCACGGCTACGATCCAACGAAGCTCACCGCCATGAAGGCGCTGTTCGTCGCCAACGGGCCGGACATCCGCAAAGGTGTGTCCGTGCCGGTCTTTCCGAATCTCGATGTCTACAGCTTCATCGTAAAGTTGCTGGACCTGAAAGCACCACCCACCGATGGCGAACTCGGGCCGCTGAAGCAGGCCCTCAAGAAGTAGCTTGCGAGCAGCAGTGTTGCAACCGAAGTGTTTGACAGGCGACAGAGCCGACGCTTATCGTCGCGCCTAACCATGAACAAACAGACTCGAAGAGGCTTTGTCGGATCCTTGCTGGGCGCGGCCGCTGCGACGGCGCTGCCAGCGCAACGTGCCGGCAGCACAACGTCAAAAGCGGGTGGAGTAAAAATCAAGATCACGGACCTGCGGTGCGCCATCATCGGGCGCAACCCGGTGATCCGGATCACGACCGACCAGGGCGTCACCGGCTATGGTCAGGCCGAGTCAGCCAAACCTTATCTCAAGCCGATGGTGCTTTTTTACAAAGACTACATTCTCGGCGAAGAC
>CBAAAE010000218.1:0-3205 GCA_964658845.1 uncultured Novosphingobium sp.
TCGGTGCAATCCATTTCGCGTGGCGAGCCTGATCCTTCGTTGTTCCAGCCGCCCGCCGGGTACACGGAGCGTGCCCAGCCATCGCAGCAAGGCCGCTAAGCGGCGGGAAAACCGGATTCATCCTCCGGCTGAAGAAATTCCACACGGCTTGCGTCACTTTTATCTTGAAGTCTCGTCTGAAGATGCAACGTAGTTTTCCTTGAGGTGATTGCTGTGCTCCTGAAACGTGTGTTATCCGCCTCTGTTTTGCTTGCTGCCATTCCGGCTTTCGCGCAGGGTGGGCCGGGCGGCCCGATGGGTCGCGGACCCGGGGCAATGGGTTTAGGTGGTATGCGTACGCCCGTCACTAATGAGCCCTACTCGGCCACGTTCACCAGCACATCCACTGAGAAGCTGCAGGATGGCACGGTTCTGAATCACACCAGCACCCGTGTCGCAACGCGGGATTCGCTTGGCCGCACCCGCGAAGAAGTAACGATGCCAGCGCACGGTTCCGACAGCACGCCGCGTACCATGATCGTCATCCTTGATCCCGTGGCACACACCGTCACCCAGCTTCGCGTGGCTGACAAAATCGCCGTCGTTCATGCGCTTCCTCAGCCCGGTCAGGGTGGTGCAGGGCGGCGCGGTCCCGGTGGTCCCCCGCCCGCTGGCCCATCGACGGACAGCACCGCCTCCACGACTGGCACGCACGAGCGGCACAAGGACAAGAACGTAGTCGAGACCGACCTCGGATCGAAGACGATTGACGGTGTGGTTGCTACAGGCAAGCGCATCACGCGCACCATCCCAGCGGGCGAGATGGGGAATTCCGCACCGGTCGTCTCGACGCACGAGGAGTGGACTTCTCCGGACTTGAAGATCGAGCTCAGCCGCAGCGATGTCGACCCCTTTCACGGCACGCGCACTACGGTTGCCACGTCGCTGACCAAGGCAGAGCCGGACGCATCGCTGTTCAAGGTGCCGGATGGCTACACGGTACAGCAGGCACCGGACCATGCCTTTGGGCATCGGGGACCCGGTGGTCCCGGCCACGACGGCGGCACGCCGCCTTCCGGCATGTAGTCGACGATTTTGCGAGTAAGAGGGGAGGCAGCCATGCTGCCTCCCCTTTCTGTTGCTGCTATCCATGGTGATCCGTTTCTCGCGCTGCCTCTGCGCCACAATCGCCGTCTAACCTCAGAACGGAGCTTGGATGGCGGGTTGGACCAAAGCAGCGATCGCAGGCCTCCTTGCCGGCGTCCTCATCGTCGCAGTGTACGCACAACGCGCCTTCCGCGAGTACCCCTCAGTGGAATATGGTGGGCACTTTCCGCTGCCGCCAGACTGGCAGCGACCGGGCGAGTGGACTTTTGCCCGGCTGATGTACCCTCCCGGCCCGCTTGATGGCTATGCCGGGCGTTTTGACGGGCCCTGGCAAGAGGGGTTGTCGCTCTGGACGCAGGACTATCCCCGCGCCGACCGCGCCCTGGCGAATGCGATGCACCGTCTGACGCGCGTGGATTCGCGCTCGGTGGAGCAGTCCGTCAGCCTTGACGATGGGGACGAAATCTACAACTGGCCCTGGCTGTACGCCGTGCAGGTGGGGGAGTGGGGTCTTACGCAAAAGGAGGCCGACAAGCTGCGCGATTACCTGCTGCGCGGGGGCTTCTTCATGGCCGACGACTGTCACGGTTCGCAGGAGCAGGCCTTCTTCGAACACACCATGAAGATGGTCTTCCCTGACCGCGAACTGGTCGACATTCCCGACAGTGATCCCATCTTCCACATGCTGTTTGACCTGGACGAACGCTTCCAGGTGCCGGGCTCCGAACACCTGAACACCGGCCACAAGAAGGACGGCTACGTCGCGCGATGGAAAGGTATTTACGACGACAAGGGCCGAATCATGGTGGCGTTCTCGCTGAACTCCGATCTGGGTGATTCGTGGGAGTTTCTCGACGATCCACGTTATCCGGTGAAGTATTCTGCGCTTGGAACCAAGATTGGCGTGAACTACGTGCTGTACGCCATGACGCACTAGGTGGGACTGACCCTCGTCATCCTGGGCGAAGCGAAGGATCCCGCTACGGATCGCTCACGGGACACGCCTCTGATTTCCTTGCGAGAAGGCCTTCGGTCTTGCCTTCAGCATGAATGAGTGGGGATCTTTCACTCCGCTCAGGATGACGGCAGGGTTGAGTAAGTCGCGATGGCGGTCGAAGCTATCAGCTGGGTGCCCCATTCATACACAGCTTCATTGTGACGAGTGGGTGGTCCGCGCCCGGCGCGGATTGCTTTCGAAACGTTGCGCTTGGAGCAACAATCCACTCAGGCGATGGGGTGGCATGAATGGGCACCCGGCTCCAGGTTTAGGTACGACCGTGTTAGTGCGAGGCCCACGTTTTATCGCTGGAGTTGCAGAGTGTTTCGAGCGAACAGTCGGCGCACTTCGGTTTGCGTGCCTCGCATATTTGCCGGCCGTGGTGGATCATCTGGTGCGCGAAGTCGATCCAGCGATCCTGAGGGATAATCGCCATCAGGTCTCGCTCAACCTTTACGGGATCGTCGTTCTGCGTCAGTTCGAGCCTGCGTGAAAGCCGGAGCACGTGGGTGTCCACCACGATGCCGGACGCGACGCCATACCACGATCCAAGGACGACATTGCTCGTCTTGCGCGCGGCACCCGGGATCCGCAACATCTCGTCCATGGTCTGCGGCACGTGCCCGCCAAACTCCTCTGCGACGACCTTTGCGGCGCCTACCAGCGATTTCGATTTCTGGCGGAAGAAGCTGAGCGATCCGATGATCGGCTGGATCGCCTCAGGCATGGCCTGCGCCATGGCTTTTGGCGTGGGGTAGGCGTGGAAGAGGGCGGGCGTCACCATGTTCACGCGGGCGTCCGTGCACTGTGCCGAGAGGATGGTGGCCACGGTAAGTTCCCATGCGTTGGTGTGGTGCAGGGCACAGACCGCATCCGGGTAGGTCTTGTTCAGCGCGTCGAGAATGCCCGCGATGCGCTCGGGCGCCAGCGGCTTCTTCGTCCGTCCGGAGGCTCGCTTTGGCGCCACCGGCTCGCTTGCGGCGATCTGCCGGGCGCGCACGCCCTTTGCCGCAGCCGGAGCCATCGCCTTCTTCGCTGCTTTGCGTGGAGCGGCCAAGTCTAGCCCAGCCGGTCCAGCATCTCCTGCGGCTGCAGGCGCACGCACGAGAAGATGGGAAAATC
>CBAAAE010000219.1:0-3014 GCA_964658845.1 uncultured Novosphingobium sp.
GTATTTCGGTGCGCGCGGCATCGCGATCGGCAACAAGCTGGCCGATTTCAGGGCGCTGTGCAAGGGCGCGCTCCGTAGAACCCGGCAGGTCAATCTCCATGTGGTCCGGCGTCGGAATCTGTTCGAGAGGCTGCACCGTGAGCGGGGCAGCGGGCGCAGCGCCAAGCAGCGAAAGCAGTTGACCGCGGCTGGTATCAACATCGCCGATAGCAGCCTGCAGGGAGAAGTTGGCCTGCGCCGCTGCAGCTCGCGCTTCGAGCGCGTCAGGCAGGGTCGCAAGACCGACCGCGAGACGAGCTTCAACGGCCTTGCGAACCGTCTCGGCGTTGTCAAACGTAATGGCCGCAGCATCGCGCTGACCGATCGCATTCAGCACCTGGTAGAAGCGGCGCGACGTATCGAACAGGATATCGAGATGAGTGCGGTTAAAGGTGAGATTTGCGGAGAGCAGCTGTTCACGCGCCTGGCTGATGCGAGCGGAGCGGTCGCCGAAGTCCAGCAGCAGGTAGTTGACCTGCAGCATCGGTTCATAGAGCCCGAGAGTCTGGCGAACGAAGGCCTGGTTGAACAGCACGCCCGAGCGGCTGGTATTAGTGAGAACGACCGCTGAGATCGATGGAAGCAGATCGGCGCGCGCAATACCCACGCGGTCGCCCGCAGCGCGAGCACTTTGCCAGGCAGCGCGGGTCGACGGGTTATGGCGCTCGGCCAGGTCGATGAGCTCGGGGAGCGTGTAGGGATGGGCCGGCTCGATCTGGGTGCGCGGATCCTGCTGAGTGGCAGAGCGCTGCTCCGCGGAAAGGCCTGCCGGTGCCTTCCAGGGGTGATCCGGTGCGGAGGGAACCCGCTGCGCACGCGCGACAGGACACGGGAACAGCACGGCCAAGAAGCAAGCAGCCGCGAGTGCAGCCGCCATCGTCGTAGAGGGAGACGCGGCACTCCCTCGGGCTTGTGTCATGGTTATGAAGGGATGCTCCTTGAACAAGTCTATCTAAGCGGTGGCGGGCTCTTACCTTCGAGCGCGAGCTTCGGTCAAAGGTCGCACTTTAGCGGTCCGAGGCAGGATGGAAACTCGTCGCCCGGCTGACGGTCGGCTAACGATCACAACGTGGAGCAGGAGCCAGATGTATCGTCAACGTAAGCAGGAGAGCTTTCTGGCGACACTGATCGGCATGCTGCAAATGGCCCTGAAGCCGGGTGAGGATAGTGAATCCTACGCACCGTTGCCATAAGCCCGCACCGGAAGCCTGATCGTCCGTGGCCGTAACCATCTTCCTGGTACCAGAAGGATTTACCTGGCATGCCGGGAACATGCCCTGGATGAGTTCGACAATCTGGATGGAAGCATTGCGGCCTAAGGACCAATTGTGGCCTCTCCGTATCGAGGCGCTTTACACGACGACGTCGTTGACGAGGAAGAGCTGAACCTTGAAGAAGGCAGTGTAATCGCCTCCGCCGTCGCCGCCGTTATTCAATCGGATCTCAACGTTGTGGTCCACGGTGAAATCCGGATTGGGGATTTCCGGTGGAGTCACCCACGTCTTTGTGTTCGCGTCGTAGTCGAAGAAGTGTTGCGCGGACTGGCCAACGACATCGTCACCCATGCCGAAGAGCGCGGAAAGGCCTTTGCCGATCCAATCTCCAAAAATGCTGAGGAAGGTGGTGGCGTAGGCGCCAACGGCCGGTGGAATGCCGACTAGCGGTAGCGCCAGCGTGATCTTTGCCGCCGCGTCTTTGAGGCTTTGTTCGACCTTGCCGGCAGCTTCGTCCGGATCGCCCGAGTCGTGATCCATGCCGACGACGCTAAGTGTGAAAGGCGGCTGGGCAGCCGTCGCGATGGTCTGTTGCAGGATGACGTTGTTGCCGGACTTGACGGACGCAACGGCAATGTTCGTCCGCATGTTCACGTTGGCGTCGGTATTGGAACCCGTGACACCGAGGATGAAGTATGGCTCATCGGAGCTTGTATCGTTGGTATCACTTACGCGGAAGCCAACAAAGGTGATGTCAGCGCGGTAGCCCTGCTTTCCCTGCGGTCCGTCGGAAAAGTCTGCCAACTGAATCGTGCCGCCGGTGTAGTCCTTGACATAGGCGCCAGGCGGCCCCGCGTCCTGGAGCACGCCAAAGGGAAGGCCGATCGGACCGGTGAGACCGCCGGTTGCAACGTGTTTGCGGTCAATCAAAATGCGGGCCGCCTGCCGCCGTGTACTACCATCCGCAGTGCCGGTGGAGTTCAGCAGGCTGCGAACAGAAAGTGAGCCGGCAGGCATGAGCGAGCGAAGGCCAATGGCCATGGCGAACCTCCCGAACTACTTCTTCTCCAACGCCGCGACGCGTGCTGTGAGATCGTCGATCAATCCATGGAGGGCATTTATCTCGTGGGTGATCGAGACAGTCACACGCGGGGTTCCGCCGCCGACGAGCGCAAACCCCGTGGTCTCGTAGGTGATGTCGCCGTGCACCGCAACAGCAGGAAGAACGGTCGGGAGACCACCGATGTGCAAAGGCTGTGCCGGCGGGTTTGGACTGATAGCGACCACGCCGTTCAATAAAACTCCGCCTGGGTAATCGTTCGCAAAGTTAACAGTAAGGCCGTCGCCCTGGTCATGCACCAGGGCACGACGAAAGGGCGTGTTTGACTTGCGGCGTTCGGACGAGTCGATGAGAACATCGTGACCCTCCAGCTTGAGCACTGGCGACTGAACGACTACCCAGTCGGGATGCCCCGGACCCTCTAGAAGAATATCGTTTGCCATGATGCGGACCCCAGAGAATGAAGTAGCAACGTGATAGCGAAGCATCCTGCGTAAAGATGTTACGCAGACAGTAGACCCGGCCTGTACCCGAGTGCAAGAGTTTTTTGTCCGCGGAAATAAAGAGCTCGACCAGCGCCCGCGCCCGCTCTTTCTGGCGGCTGCGCGAAAAATCGACTGAAAGCCGGAGGACTCCTGCAAAGGTGAGAGCTCCGAGCACGGGCCCACATCGGTGCCTGGGTAAGCATCACTGCGACGCAG
>CBAAAE010000220.1:0-2998 GCA_964658845.1 uncultured Novosphingobium sp.
ATCCTGAGCCTGGGCATGGATCACGTGTGGTGGCACCGCGCGGCGCGCCGATTTGATGCGGTGTTGAAGCGCCCCGAGGCGCGCGTTCTGGACCTGTGCTGCGGCACCGCGGACATGACCGCGGCGCTGCTGGCACGCCGTCCTGCAATGGGCGCAGAGCCGCTGCTGGCCATTGATTTTTCGCACGAGATGATCGAGCGCGGACGGGCGAAGCTCGCCGGCAAACCGGTTGAGTTTATCGAAGCCGATGCTCTCGCCCTGCCGCTGGCAGACGCCTCGCAGGACCTGGTCGTCAGCGCCTTCGGCTTTCGCAATCTTGCCGATTACACGGCAGGCCTCCGCGAAATCCGCCGCGTCCTGAAGCCCGGCGGGGAAATCGGCATTCTCGACTTCAGTGAGCCGCCCGGGCTGCTTGGATCGGCATATCGGCTCTACTTCCGGCACGTGCTGCCACGCATCGGCGGGGTGCTGTCAGGCAGCGGAACCTCCTATGCCTACCTGCCCGCGAGTGTGGAGCAATTCCCTGCTCCACAGGTCTTCTGCGGCATGATGCGCGCTGCGGGATTTGACGAAGCAGCATGGAAGCCATACCTGTTCGGTGTCGCCGGCCTGTGGAGCGGGCGCGCACGATAGCGTGAGCCGCCACTTTGCCCGGGTGAGAATCTCGTCGCATCCGCGGCTCATCAAACTCCGGTACCCCCATGATGTGAGACGCGTTAGGCGCCATCTGGGAGAATCATTGACCCAACTACCAGGAGAGAACACACACATGCCCCAGGCATCGGGATACGCCGCGCAAGCAGCAAAGGCACCACTTGCACCCTTCTCATTTGACCGCCGCGACCTCCGCGAAGCTGACGTCGCCATCGACATCAAGTTCTGCGGCATCTGCCACTCCGACATTCACCAGGCGCGCGACGAATGGGGCGGCAGCATCTTCCCCATGGTCCCGGGTCACGAGATTGCAGGCGTCGTAACGGCGATCGGCAGTGGCGTCACGAAGTACAAGGTTGGCGACCATGTCGGCGTAGGTTGTTTTGTTGATAGCTGCCGCCAATGTTCGGAGTGCGTTGCCGGCGACGATAACTACTGCCTGGTGGGCATGAATGCGACCTACAACGGCCGCGAAAAGGATGGCACGCCGACTTACGGCGGCTACTCCGACAAGATCGTCGTGGACGAGAACTACGTCCTGCGCATCCCGGAGAACCTGTCGCTGGATGCTGCTTCGCCCTTGCTGTGCGCCGGTATTACGCTCTACTCGCCTTTGAAGCACTGGGGCGCGGGACCGGGCAAGAAGGTCGGCATCGTGGGCCTTGGCGGCCTGGGCCACATGGGCGTCAAGCTGTCGCACGCACTCGGCGCGCACACCACGGTGTTCAGCCAGAGCATGAAGAAATGCGACGACGCAAAGCGCCTCGGCGCAGACGACTTCTACGCCATGAGCGATCCCGAATCCATCAAGCCGCTGGCCGGCACCTTCGACCTCATCATCAGCACGGTCGGCGTGTCTATGGACTTTGGGCCGTACCTGCAGATGCTGAAGAAGGATGGCAGCCTGGTGCTTGTGGGAGCGCCCGAAGATAATTCGCACTTCAACGCTTTTGGCGTCATTGTCGGCCGCAAGTCAATTGCCGGATCCATGATCGGCTCCATCAAGGAAACGCAGGAGATGCTCGACTTCTGTGGCGAGAAAAACATCGTCAGCGACATCGAGATCACACCCATCGACAAGGTCAACGAGGCATATGAGCGCATGCTGAAGAGCGACGTTCGGTACCGTTTTGTGATCGACCTGGCAACGCTCGCGCCAGCGCAGTAACGTCGTTGGCACATAACAGGAAGGCCGCGCCAAATCCCGCGGCCTTCCTGTTTATTCGCTGACTTACGACGCCAAGATCTCCCGTTCGTAAGCAAGTTCGCGCGACGTCTCCGCGACCACATCGCGCCCATTGCCGCCGACGTATTCCAGTTCGTAGAAAATCGGGATCTTCCAGCCCTGATCGCGGACCAACCGCAGCACGTCGCGTGCCGGCGCGACGCCTTCGCCGAAGGGTACGCTGGCGCCATCGTCGGCCTTGCGATCATGCAGGTGCAGGTTGGTGATCTTCGCGTGATGTTCCTTGATAAAAGCGATCGAATCATTACCACCCGCGGCGAAATGCGCTACATCCAGGTTGACCCGGTACAGCGGGCTCATGGCCAGCACCGTGCGAAAGCTCTCCGGGCCCGAGACATCCTTTGGATCCTTATTGGTATGACCGTGGAAAGCCACCCGCATGTTGTGCTTCTGCGCGAACGGCACGACGCGCTGCGCGTCCCAGAGCTTGCTGGACGTGGTGATCAGGTCCAGACCAAGCGCCTTTGCGTGCACGAAGCCCGCGTCGATCTCCTCGTCTGTCATGGACGGCTGGAAGCTGTAGTTATAGGCAAAGACGCGGATGCCGGCAGTTTTGAACTTGCTACGAATGGCCTCAAGCTGACCGGCGGGCGGGTTGATACGCCAGGCGCGCAGGGCATCGCGCTGCCCCTTCATCGCTTCCGGCGTTGGCTTCTCTGGGATCGGCGTTCCAGTGGGCGCAAACTTGGCCCAGTAGCCCGCGGGCAGTGGGAACGGCTCGATCTGTGGCGACCATAGCTCGCACAGGTTCACGTTCAGTTTGTGCATGGCAGAGATCATCTCGTCGACCGCGGCCAGGCCGCCGACGCGCACCTCGTGGAAGGTGTACGTCTGCAGGCCCAGTTCGACGCCACGAACCTCCATGGCTCGGACGGCAGCACCGGGAAACGCAGCAATGGCAGCGATGGCCGCGCTGAACTCGCGCCGGTTGAGATGCATAAGAGACCTCCGTCGCAGCGGACAAGCCTGTGACGTGTCTGACGATACGCGAACGCTTTGCAGCAAGGCAACGACAGGCAGCTATGCGTCCTGCGGTGCGAGCTTCAGGACGCGCTCGGCATTGCCATGCACCAGCTTCGCGCGGCGGTCGTTGCTCAT
>CBAAAE010000221.1:0-2940 GCA_964658845.1 uncultured Novosphingobium sp.
ATCTCCGGAGCGGTCAGGCCGAAGAGGAAGAAGTTCTCCGCACCTGCTTCCTCGCGGATTTCGATGTTTGCGCCGTCCAGCGTGCCGATGGCGACGGCGCCGTTCATCATGAACTTCATGCAGCCGGTGCCGCTGGCTTCCTTGCCGGCCGTGGAGATCTGCTCAGACAGGTCGGCGGCCGGGTAGATCTTCTGGCCCAGCGAAACGGAGTAGTTCGGCAGGAAGATGACCTTCATCAGGTCGCGCGTGTCGGGATCGTGGTTCACCAGATCGCCCACACTGCACACCAGCTTGATGATGAGCTTTGCCATGGTGTAGCTGGGCGCAGCCTTGCCGCCGAAGAGGAAGGTGCGCGGCGTCAGGTTCTTCAGGGTGCCGTTTTTCACGCCGCAGTAGAGCGACAGGATATGCAGCGCGTTCAGGTGCTGGCGCTTGTATTCATGCAGGCGCTTCACCTGCACGTCGAACATGGACGCAGGGTCTACGACGAGGTCCATTGTGTCCTTGATGTAGGCGGCCAGCCTGCCCTTGGAGCTTTCCTGCGTCTTGCGCCAGCGCTCGAGAAAGCCCTTTTCATCCGCAAATTTCTCAAGTGCGCGCAGACCGTACAGATCCTTGTGCCAGCCTTCGCCGATGCTCTCGTTGATCAGTCCTGTCAGGTCCGGGTTCGACAGCATCAGCCATCGCCGCGGTGTCACGCCGTTTGTTTTGTTGCTGAACCGCTCGGGGAACGCCTCGAAGTAATCGTGCAGCGTGTCCTTCTCCAGCAGCTCCGTATGCAGCTCCGCGACGCCGTTCACGGCCTTGCTGCCAACCACCGCGAGGTGGGCCATCTGCACGCTGCGCCCTCCGTCTTCGCCGATGATGCTCATGCGGCGCATGCGGGCGTCGTCGTTCGGATAGCGTTGCCGCATGTCGTCCAGAAAGCGCTGATTGATCTCGTAGATGATCTCGAGATGCCGTGGCAGCAGGTTGCCGAACAGCTCCAGGGGCCAGCGCTCCAGCGCCTCCGGCAGCAGCGTGTGGTTGGTGTAGCCGAAGGTGGATTGCGTCACATGCCAGGCCTCATTCCAGGGCATGGCGTGCTCGTCCATCAACAGCCGCATCAGCTCCGCGATCCCGATGGATGGGTGCGTGTCGTTCAGTTGGATCGTCCATTTCTCATGGAAGTCGCTGAGCGGCTTCTCAAGGCTCAGGTGCAGCCGGATCATGTCCTGCAGCGAAGCGGATGTGAAGAAGAATTGCTGCATCAATCGAAGACGCTTGCCTTCAATCTTTTCGTCGGGCGGATACAGCACCTTGCTGATGGTTTCGGACTCCATCTTCTGCCGCACCGCGCCCATGTAATCGCCGGCATTGAAGGCGCTCAAGTCGAAGGAATCTTCCGCTTCCGCCTTCCAAAGCCGCAGCCGGTTGACCGTGCGCGTCTTGTAGCCGGGGATGGGGGTGTCGTATGGGATGGCTTTGACCCACCGGCCCGGCACCCACTTACGGCGGAGCGCACCGGTCTCGTCCGTCCAGGCTTCCGCGTGACCGAATAGGCCCACGTCGACCGACATCGCGGCTGCAATCTCCCACGGATTGCCATACTGCAGCCACTTGTCGGACTTCTCCACCTGCCAGCCCTTCTCGATCTCCTGGCGGAATATGCCGAACTCATAGCGCAGGCCATAGCCGATGACCGGCGTGTTCAGCGTGGAGAGTGAATCGAGAAAGCAGGCGGCCAACCGGCCCAGGCCGCCGTTCCCCAGGCCGGGCTCCGGCTCTTCCGCGGCCAGGGTCTTCAGGTCAAGGCCAAGGCTCTTCAGTGCTTCTTCGCACTGCGAAGTCAGATCCAGATTGAGCAGATCGTTCTCAAGGTGCGGCCCCAGCAGGTACTCCGCACTGAGGTAGCTCACCACACGGACGTCGTGCTGCCTGTAACTCTTGATGGTCTCCAGCCACCCATCCATCAACCGGTCGCGTACCACGGCGGAGAGGGCGTGGTACTGGTCCAGCACGCTGGAAATCTCGAGCGGCCGGCCCACCGTGTGAATGATGTGGTTCTGGAACGAAATGGCAAGATCCGCCGCGGACGTGCCGGCCCTGTTTTCGCCGGGCATCGTCTCTGCCTGTTGCTGTTCCTTTTCGCGATGCTGCGGCGCCGTCGGCTGCTGATCCTGCATAGGGCTCAAAGGTTCTTCTCCCGGTCGTGCGTTCTCCATGGGATGCGGCGTGGGCTGCGAACGCTTCGGCGGCGGTCCCCTCATCCTGCACGCGCCAGCGCAAACCCGTATGGTTGAGAGGCGATGCTGCGTAACGCCATTACAGACCGACGTATGTTTCCCGGTGATGAACAGGAGCAGCTTGCCGCGCTGGTAGCGCAGGCGGCCCGGTTGTCTCGCGAGGGCGTGGAGTACCTGCAGTTCCGCGAAAAGGATTTGCCCGAGGGTACCCGCGTGGCCCTGGCTCGTGAGCTGGCTGCTGCGATACGAGCCGCAGGAGGCGAGACGCAGTTGCTGCTCAGCGGCACTCCATCGCTGGCGCAGTGGGCTGGCGTCGACGGCGTACATTTGCCCTCGTCCCAACTGTCGCAGGGTGCGAACTCGCACCACGGCCTGATCGTAAGCGCGTCATGCCACACCATGGACGACGTACGTCGCGCAAGCGAGTTTGCCGACATGATCCTGTTTGCGCCAGTCTTCGAAAAGCGTCTGGACGGGGAAGTGGTCGTGCCGGGCGTCGGGCTGGAACGGTTGGCCGAAGCGTGCATTGCGGCGGGGGATGTGCCGGTGTTCGCACTCGGTGGCGTGGATGCTGCAAACGCGCAGGCGTGCCTGGATGCGGGCGCGAAGGGTGTCGCCGGGATACGTTTGTTTATTTCGCCGTACACCCTTTAGCTGTCTTCCTGAGCCGTCTCCCGTCCGTCGTCTGTGCAAGCCATTGTCTTGAGCGAGCCGT
>CBAAAE010000222.1:0-1929 GCA_964658845.1 uncultured Novosphingobium sp.
AATCGATCAGGGGCCGCACACCCAGCCGGATTGCCATGCGTTCGAGCGCGTCTTCATTACGAGCGAGCGCCCGGCCGTTGACATAGATGTCGAACCCCGGGTCTTCTCCCTCAACGACGATGTACATGGACGCGGCCATCTGCGGGTTAGTGTAACCCGGGGGCAGGCGTTGCCTGTGCGGATCCGGTCACCGGCGGCGCAGCCCGAGCAGGCTCAGAAAGAAGCTTGCAAACCCGATCTCCGTTCCAAGCATGAGACAGAGCATAGCCGGCAGGGTGCGTCGCATCATCGCGACCGGCGGCAGCGGACCGTAACCCGTGTGCGCCCAACTCATCACCGATGACAGCGCGATGCCAAGCCCCACCAGCACCAGCAGCACGCCCGCAATCAGGCCGGTTTCAAGGGTCACGTAGTGGAACCAGCGGTTGAAATTCTCGTCCTCAGGCAGCAGGCCTTCGGTGGTGGCGAAGACCTTCGCCGCGATCCCGAAAAAGACAAGCTGAAACCCCAGCAGAACCGCTGCCGCCGCGTACGCCAGGGTGTCCACGCCAAGGTTGACGTGTCCCAGCGGACGCTCCGCCGGCAATAGCCACGCCATCAGCGCGAAGCCGCCCACCATCAAAAAGACGCCGGGAATAAGGAAGAGCCATCGCGGCGAATACATCAGCAGAAAGCGGAAATGCCGCCAGCCGTCCCGCCACGTCTTGAGGTGCGGCGGACGGCTGCGGCCGTCTTTCTGCAGGGTGGTGGGCACCTCGACCATGCGCTGTTTCAGCAGGGACGACTTCACCACCATCTCGCTGGCAAACTCCATGCCTGTCGTGCGCAGTCCAAGCTGCTGGTATGCGGTTCGCGAGAACGCGCGCATGCCGCAATGAAAGTCGCTGATGGGCGCCTGAAAGAGCGTCCGGCCCATCCAGCTCAGGACTGGATTGCCGAGGTACCTGTGCAGAAACGGCATGGCGCCCGGCCCGATGCCGCCCGCAAAGCGGTTGCCCATCACCAGGTCCGCCCCATTACGCAACTCTGCCAGGAAACGTGGAATGTGAGCAAAGTCGTAGCTGTCGTCCGCGTCCGCCATCAGGATGTACCGGCCGTGCGCCGCAGTGATGCCCGCATCCAGCGCCGCTCCGTAGCCGCGCAACGGCACCGGCACAACGCGCGCCCCATGGGCCGCTGCAATCTCCTGCGAGCCGTCCGTCGAGCCGTTATCCGCAACGACGACTTCGCCGCGGATATCGTTTGCACGCAGCGCCGCATGCGCCTTGTCAACGCAGACCGCGAGCGTCTCCGCCTCGTTCAGGCAGGGCATCACGACAGTAAGTTCGATCGATTCCACTGCGGTACTCATCCCATCTTCCATGCGGTCCATTACTGCAATCGACGTGCGTAGAAGTTCGTTTCTCCCAGCCGCTCCCAGCCTGCGGCCGCCGGGTGCGACGCATTCATCTCACCTGGATCGAACATGCCAACCAGCACGCGCGCACCCTGTTGGCGGACGACATCGTAGGCCTGCTGTCGATTCGGCGACGCATCCAGACGATCTACCAGGTGGTCTGGCAACGGGTCGTAAATCTCGGTTAGAACCCGCGCGCCCGCTAGCCTGGCCCAGTAAGGATCGTAAAGGCAGGCACCCGTTCCGATGCAGGCGATTTCATCTCCCGGCTTCACGCCCATGCGCCCCAACCCCTCGGCAGCACCGTAGATATTTGTGCTGCGCCACGCAGGCACCTGTCCGGCAACGCTCTCATCGCGCCGATTTGCCAGGTCTTCACGCAGCCATTCGCTAAGCGTGAGCACCGCAAACAGGAGCAGCGCAGCGGTCGCAACGCGGCGCGTGGCTTCGGCAGGAAACGCGGGCAGATCCCTCGCCTTCAAAGCAGCGAAGACCGGCAGCAGAACGGCGAAGTAGGCGACGGTAACGTAGCG